>JBJMMH010000025.1:0-28620 GCA_045804885.1 Chloroflexota bacterium
CTCGTCGGGCGCCTTGACCGAGACGTCGAACAGCATGATGTCGTGGCCGATGCCGCACAGCTCCGCGCACTGGCCGTGGAGGACCTGGCCTGCCCAGCCGGCGTCGACGGAGAGGTCGAACTCGTTGATGTGACCGGGCACGACGTCGCGCTTGAACAGGAATTGCGGCACGTACAGGGCGTGGATCACGTCGTTGCTCGTCAGGTACAGATGGGTCGTCTTGCCGGCCGGCAGGAACAGTCCGCCGTCCGGCGCCTGCGGTGTCGAGATCGAGAACACCGGGTCATCGGTCGCGCCGGCATCGGCGGCGAGATAATCGAACGTCCACTGGAACTGACCGGCGTGTGCCCGGACCTTGAGATCCGGCGTCGGCGTGCTCGCCTCAACCGTGTTCAGCGTCTGCCACGAGACGAAGAACAGGAAGATGACGATCAGCGTCGGGACGATCGTCCAGACGATCTCCGCCAGGTTGTGGCCGTGGGTCTGGGGTGGCAGCTCGTCGTCGCCCGGGCGACGACGGTAACGGAGCACCGTCCAGACGATCAGGCCTTCGACCACGAAGAAGATGATCGCGGCGATCACGAAGACGATCGTGTAGAGGTCGTGTATCGCCTGGCCCTGTCGGGTTGCCGGAGTCGGCGGCCAGAAGCTCTGGATGATGGCCTGGCCGTTGACAATGATCCAGAGGCCGGCGGCCACGGCGACGACGAGTGCCACGAGTCCGATGAAGATCGTTCCGGACGAGGGCCTCGCTCCCGGGCGGCTCGACATGGGCCTCCTCGATACACGTGCGATGCCGCCGGCGCGCGGGCGGACGTCGGGCTGGAGGATCCTGGGTTCGGCCAACGGCCGTGGTCCGAACGCCGGTCCGGACGGCGCCAATGATACCCGGACGGCCATGCCGAGTGCCGTGCGCGGGCCGATCGGCGGGAGCGTGCGAGCATGACCAGATGACGACCGACCGACGGCCGCGGCGAGCGCGAATTCCTGTGCCTGCAGGACGGGCCGGTCGAGTGTTCGTCGTCGTCGGTGCGGGCCTTCTCAGCGGGCTGGCGCTGCCCGCGAGCGCCCTCGCCCATGGGCCGGTGCCGGCCGAGCCGCCGTCGATCGCCAACATCCTGTCCGGCTGGTCGTTCGAGCCGCTCGTCTGGCTGCCGCTGATCGGCGCGTCGGCGGCCTGGATCGTTGCGGTGCGACGTGTCGATGCGGCCCATCCCGCGACGGGCGTGCCCCGGTCGCGGACCATCGCGTTCTTCGCTGGACTGGCCGCGATCGCGTTCGCGCTCCAGTCGGGGATCGAGCAGTACGACACAGCGCTCTTCTCGATCCACATGGTCCAGCATGTCCTGCTGATCCTCGTCGCCGCGCCGCTGATCGCCCTGGCGGCACCACTCACGCTGCTGCTCCGCGCGTCGCGGCCGACCGTCCGTCGGCGCCGGATCCTGCCGGTGCTTCACTCGGGCGTCGTGCGCGCGCTGTCCCACCCGATCGTCGCGTGGCTCGTGCTCGCGGGCGTGATGTGGGGCGCCCACTTCTCGCCGCTCTTCGACCTGTCGCTCGAGAACCCGTGGGTCCATGACCTCGAGCACGCGCTGTTCCTGACAGCCGCGCTGCTCTTCTGGTGGCCGGCCGTGGCGCGCGACCCGGCGCCGTGGCGGATGCCTCACCCGGCCCGCGCGATGTACGTCTTCCTGCAGATGCCGCAGAACACGTTCCTGTCGGTCGTGATCCTGTTCGCGGCGGCGCCCCTGTACCCGCACTACGCGACGCTCGACCGTCCGTGGGGCCCGTCAGCGCTCGTTGACCAGCAGATGGCAGGCGGGATCATGTGGCTGGCTGGCGATCTCCTGTTCATCGGCGCGATCGTCGCGATCGTCGCCGGCTGGATGCGGTTCGAGGAGCGGGAGGCGGCGCGCGCGGACCGTCGCGCGGCGCAGGAGATGACGGGGATCCGGGCGCGAGAGGCGATCCATGCCGAGCGCCTCGCCGACCAGCAGGAGCGGCGTTAGGAGCGGCTCCAGCCCGCGGGAATCGACGCGGCGAGGAACGCCCGGTACCGATCGGGGTCGACGTTGCCGCCAGACACGACCGCGACGATCGGGCCCGCCAAATCGTCGATCCCGGCCTCATCCGCACGGAACGCCATCGCGGCCACGCCGAGCGCCCCCGACGGCTCGACGACGAGACGCGACTCCTCGGCCGCGAGGCGGACAGCCGCCGCGATCTCCTCCTCGCTCACCGTGACGATCGCGTCGAGAAGCCGCGACAGATGGGCGAAGGTACGCCGCCCGAGGGCCTGCGTCCGGGTGCCGTCCGCGATCGTCCGCGACACGCGCTCGGCAGACCACCGGACGATCTCGCCGGCGGCCAGCGACTCCTGCGCGTCGGCCGCGAGCTCCGGCTCGACGCCGACGATCCGCGCCTTCGGCGCGAGCGCCCGGACGGCGGTAGCGACGCCGCTTGCGAGACCGCCGCCGCCGATCGGGATGAGGACCGCCGCGAGGTCGGGCAGCACCTCGACGATCTCGAGGCCGATCGTTGCCTGGCCGACGATGATCCGGTCGTCGTCGAACGGTGGGATGATCGCAAGCCCACGCTCGGCCGCGATCCGCTCGGCGACCGCCTGCCGCTCGTCGCTACCCGTGCCGACGGTGACGATCTCGGCGCCGTCGGCCGCAACGCGGTCGCGCTTGATCGCCGGCGCGTCGGATGGCATCACGACGACGCACGGCGCACCGAGCAGCCGCGCAGCGCGGGCGACTCCCTGGGCGTGGTTTCCGGACGAGTACGTAATGACGCCGCGCGCGCGTTCGTCGGCGGGCAACGTCGCGACGGCGTTGTAGGCGCCGCGAATCTTGAATGCGCCGATCGGCTGAAGGCTTTCGGCCTTGAGGAAGCGGCGGCGCTCGGGGGGCCCGAACGGAACGAGCGGGGTCCTCAACGCAACGCCGTGGAGGAGTCGGGCGGCGGCGCGGACTTCGTCGATCGAGACGAGGGGCGCGTCGGCAATGACGTTCATCGGGCCCGCGCCGTGCGCTGGCAATCGATGCACAAGCCCGCCCACGGGATCGCCTCGAGGCGCTCGGCTGCGATCGGTCGGCCGCAGCTCGCGCACGTGCCGTACGTGCCGGCGTCCAGGCGGGCGAGCGCTGCCTCGACCTGAGCGAGGTGCTGCTCGTTCCGTTCCCGGAGCGCGAGGTCGCGCTGCTGCTCGAACACCTGGGTCGCGGCTGCTGCCTGCGACCCGTAGGTCATCGGGCCCGGGGCGACGATGGCCTCCCGTATCTCGGCGCGGAGCCGGTCTCGCTCGGCCTCGAGGATCGCGCGCGTGTCGGGAGCCGACGGAGTCGTCACGTTCGGATCGTACGACCGTTCGCCGGGCCCTGGGCGGTCGTGCCGTTCGAGGCGCACCGTTATACTCCCGGGGAGTACCAAACGCCAGGAGTGACCACCCATGGCCATCGCCATCGACCCCGTCTGCGGCATGGAAGTCGACACCGACCTCACCGATCTGAAGGTCGAGCACGAGGGCAAGACCTACTGGTTCTGCGGCAAGGGCTGCATGCTCGAATTTCAGGACGACCCGCGCAAATACCTCGACGCGGACTACCAGCCGAGCATGTGACCGCGACCCGCCGTGAAGGGGCGGTTTAGTCGCAGCTAAGCGCGGCGCGCGACACTACAGTCCGGCGGGAGCAGGACCGGGCACTCCTCGATGGGGTCGACTGCCGCACGCGGCCGAGCCCTCGGCCGAGGAGGTCTACCCATGCTGAATGCGTCCCTCGACCGGCTTCGTGCCATCGCTGCGCTCGTCGCGATCATCGCCATCGCGCTCGTCACGGAGGCCGGCCGTCGGTGGGAATGACTCGCGTGACCGCGGGTCCCGCGTGCCGAGCGCCCAGTCAAGTTCGGCCGGCGGCGCCGGCGTCGCTCGTGATCCGCGTCGCGATGTAGACCGGGATCACGGACAGCAGGATCGCCACGAGCCCCGCGACGTTGACGAGCGCGACCTGGTTGGCGAGCCGGAAGCTCTGGAAGATCCAGATCGGGAGCGTCTTTACGCCTCCCGCGAGGAAGATCGTCACGATCACCTCGTCGAACGACAGGGCAAAGGCGAGCAGCGCGCCCGCGAGGATCGCGGTCCGCATGTTCGGCAGGGTGATGTAGCGGAATGTCTGCCATGTGTCGGCGCCCAGATCAGCCGACGCCTCCTCGAGCGACGGGGCCGCCCGCCGCAGCCGGGCGATCACGTTGTTGTAGACGAGCACGATGCAGAATGTCGCGTGGCCCACGACGATCGCGAACATGCCCAGCGGCAGTGAGATCGTGGCGAATGTCGTGCTGAGGGCCATGCCCGTCACGATACCGGGCAGGGCGATCGGCAGGATGATCGCGAACGAGATCGCCTCGCGGCCCAGGAACCCGTACCGGGCGACCGCCAGGGATGCGAGCGTTCCCAGGATCACCGCGACGAGCGTCGCCCCGAGCGCCGCCGCGAGCGAGGTGGCGAACGCATCCCGCAGGCCGCTGTTCGCGATGGCCGTCTCGATCCACTCGAGCGAGAACCCGCTCGGCGGCCACGCCGACGTGCCGTTCGCGTTGAACGCGTACGCGATGACGAGGGCGAGCGGGAAGTACATGAAGGCGAGCACCGCAGCCGTGGCCAGCCGGAGCACGATCGCCCCCCGGTTCCTGCCGCTCACAGCGCCTCGAACGCGCCGAGACGCCGCGCGAGCATCAGATACACGATCATGATCGTGAGCGGGACGAGCGAGAGCGCGGCAGCGAGCGGGAGGTCCGGCACGCCGAAGTTGGCGAGGATCAGGTTGCCGATGAACTGCGTCGTCGTGATCAGCGACGGCGCGATGTAGTCGCCGAGTGTCAGCGAGAACGTGAAGATCGAGCCCGCCACGAGCGCTGGGACCACAAGCGGGAGCGTGACGCGCCGGAACGTCATCCAGCCCCTTGCCCCCAGGTCCCCGGACGCCTCGAGCACCGAGCGCGGGATCCGCTCGAGCCCGGCGAACAGGGGGAGGATCATGTACGGCAGCCAGAGGTAGACGAACACGAGCCACAGCCCCACCTCGCCGTAACCCGGTCCCTTGAGGCCGAGGGGAGCGAGGAACCAGTTGATCACGCCGTCCTCAGCGAGGATCAGGCGCCACGTGTACGCCTTGATGAGGTAGCTCGCCCAAAGCGGCATCAGGACGGCGACGACGAGCAAGCCCCTGACCCGCGGCGAGGCGACCCGGGCCATGTAGTAGGCGATCGGGAACGCGACGATCGCGCAGGTCAGGGTGACCGTGGCCGCCATGAGCACCGTCCGCAGCGTGACCGTCCGATAGAGCGGGTTCTCGATCAGCGTGACGAAGTTGTCGAGGGTGAAATCGCGGATCACGAGGCCCGTGAACGCGTCCCGCGACCAGAACGCATTGATGAAGAGGATCAGCAGCGAACCCAGGTATGCGACAACGAGCCAGCCGATCGGACCCGCCAGCAGCAGCCCCAGGCGGAGCCGCGGGCGTCGGTGGAGGCCGGCGGCGAGTCGGCGGCGTCCGGAGGCCGGCGTGGGCCGCTGCGTCGTGCCGGGGGCGGCAGGCGCGCCGGGATCAGCCACCGGGTCGTGATGCGATGGCCCGAGCGGCGACGCTCGGGCCATCAGATCGTTCCAGCAAACGACGGATCAGCCCTTGATCTCCGTCCATGCCTTGACCCACGCGTCGAAGTCCTTGCAGGTCTTGTCGGTCCGCCCGTCGACGCACTTGGCCTCGGGCGTCTGCCAGTACCAGACGTCCTTCCAGAACGCGTCGTCGTCGGCATGGAAGATCGTGCAGTGGTCTGGATTGACCGCGAGCGCGCATGCCTTCGAGTTGCCGGGAGCCTCGCCGAACCACTCGGCGACCTGGATGTTGATCTCGGGCGAGGTGATGTGCTCGACGAACTTGTAGGCGCAGTTCAGATGCTTGGTCTTCGAGTTGATCATCCACGTGTCAGACCAGCCCGTCGCGCCCTCGGGCGGCTTGACGACATCTACCGGGACGGCCGGATCTTCGCCCTGGAGCAGGTTGGTGATGACCTGCCACGTCGTGCCGACCGTCGCGTCGCCGTTGCGGAACGCGTCCATCTGCTTCGTGTAGTCGACCCAGTACTGGGAGATCATCGGCTTCTGCTGCTTGAGCAGGTCGATCGCGGCCTGGAACTGCGTGTCGTCGAGCGCATACGGGTTCTTGATCCCGAGCTCGGGCTTCGTCTTCATCAGCACGACCGCCGCGTCCGCAATGTAGATCGGGGCGTCGTAGACCGACACCTTGCCCGCGAACGAGGAGGACGGGTCGAACATCTCCTGCCACGTCGTGGGGGCCGGATCGACGTCGTCGGTCCGCCACATCAGCAGGTTGGAGCCGCGTCCGTGAGCAACGCCATAGTGGACGCCGTCGACCGTGTTGTACGGCTTGTCCTTCAGCGCCGGGAAGATGTCCGGGTAGGTCTTGATGATGTCGACGTTCACCGGCTGCACGTAGCCCGCGCGAACGAGGCGCAGGCTGGCGTCGCCGGACGCCGAGATCACGTCGAACTTGTCGGGGTTCGTCGTGAACAGGCTGAATGCCTCGTCGGATGTCCCGAAGACCTGGACGGTGGTCTTGCAGCCAGTCGCATCCTCGAACGGCTTCACCCAGTCGACGGCCGGATCGGTCGAGCCATTCTCGACGTAGCCGGGCCAGGCCAGGACGGTCAGCGCGCCCTCGCCCTCGCCGATCGACGTCGGCAGGCTCGGCGCGGGCGTTCCGCCGCCGCCTCCCGAACAGGCGCTCACCACTAGCGCCACGACGCCGAGCGCCCCGGCGATCCTCCGCTTGTTCATGCTCCTCCTCCTGTCGTGCCGGATGTCCGGCCGCGCTACGCGTCCCCGCCACTGCCGACAGGGAGGGTGTGCTGCCGCCGCCACACGAGGCGGACGGCCTTGCCTTCGAGGGCGAGCGCCTCGGTCGAGGACGTCGCCAGGTTCTGCTGGGTCACGACGAGCTCGCCACCGGCGTCGAGCGCAACGATGTAGCGTGTGTCGGGTCCGAGGTAGACGACCTTGGCGATGCGGCCGGAAGCGCTGATCTCGTCGGATCCGGGCCGGACGTCCGACTCCGCGAGGCGGATCTTCTCCGGCCGCACGGTGAACGTGCCGTCCTGGCCGAGGATCGCTTCCGCCACGTCGCCGCCGAGCAGGTTCGAGGTGCCGACAAAGCCGGCCACAAACTGTGTCGCCGGCCGCTCGTAGACGCTGGCCGGACTCCCGACCTGCTCGATCCGGCCACGGTTGAAGACCGCGAGCCGGTCGCTCATCGTGAGTGCCTCCTCCTGGTCGTGGGTCACGTAGATGAACGTGATCCCGACCTCCTGCTGGATCGACTTCAGCTCGATCTGCATCTCCTCGCGGAGCTTCAGGTCGAGGGCGCCGAGGGGCTCGTCCAGCAGCAGCACGCGGGGCCGGTTGACGAGGGCCCGGGCGAGCGCGACGCGCTGGCGCTGGCCGCCGGAGAGCTGGGAGGGCTTGCGCTGGTCGAAGCCCTCGAGCCGAACCATCCGGAGCGCGTCCGCAACCCGCCGGGCGCGTTCTTCGCTGCGCACCTTCTTGACGAGCAGCCCGTACTCGACGTTCTCCGCGACGGTCATGTGCGGGAACAGCGCGTAGTCCTGGAAGACCGTGTTCACGTCGCGATCGAACGGCGGCCGGCGGGTCACGTCCTCGCCATGGAGGAGGACCCGGCCCTCGGTCGGCAGCTCGAAGCCGGCGATCATCCGGAGTGTCGTCGTCTTGCCCGAGCCCGACGGCCCGAGCATCGAGAAGAACTCGCCGTCGCGGACGTCGAGGTCGATGTGGTCGACGGCCATGAGTGAGGGCGACCCGGTCGCGGCCTCGATCGTGGCCGACACGCGGCGGCCGGCGTCGTCGTTGCCGAAGACCTTTGTCAGCCCCTCGAGACGAACCGCGGGCACACCATCGGTGGCGGTGGGAGCGGGGTTTACGGGGACGGCGGTCGGACTGGGTACGGCCAATCGGGTCCTCGGTCTGGGTCCGGGGAGTGCCCGTCGGAGCGGGGATGACGGTCGGCGCCCGCACTCCAACCGGGCGATGCCGCACTGTGCGGTGCGCCTCGCGCCGGTGTCAAGCGGCGGCCGGGGTCGTCGCGCGGGGCGGGCAGCCGTTCGCTACTAGACTCCCGCGGTGCCATTCCGCCGCTCGTCCATGACGCTCGCTGCCGCACTCATCGTCGGTTCCGGCCTCGCCGTCGCCACGTGCGAGGCGGGTCCGGCGCCGCCGACGCCGCCGATCTCGCCGGGGACGCTCGCCGCTCCCAGAGAGGTGAACATCATCGCTCGCGACTGGACGTTCCAGCCCGGCGTCGTCGACGTCGTGGCGGGCGAGACGGTCCTGCTCCACGTGGTCAATGGCGGGCTCGACGTCCACGAGGCAGTGATCGGCGACGCCGCCGTCCAGGACGCCTGGGAGAGGGCCGAGGCGGCGGCCGCGGTGGGGGTCGTCCCGGGCGCCACTCCGCGAATCAGCGTCGATCCGTCGGTCCGCGGGCTCCGCATCGTCGTCGGTTCCGGGAACCGTGCCGACGCGCTCTGGAAGCTGCCCTCCGCGGCGCCGGCAGGCGAGCTCGTCGTCGGCTGCCACATCCCGGGTCACTGGGCGAAAGGGATGCTCGTCCCGATCCGATTCGTCGAGCCCGGCGCCGACCTTCCGAAGGCCTCCGCAAACGTCCCGTGAACAGGCGCCGGTGGTACGCTTCGACTCCGCCTGATCGAGCCTGAGTGCGGTCGAGGAGAGAACGCGAATGACCTATGTGATCGCCGAGCCGTGTATCGACGTGCTCGACATCTCGTGCGTCTCGGTCTGCCCCGTCGACTGCATCCATTACGAAGAGGGCGTCGATCGCAAGCTCTTCATCGACCCCAACGAGTGCATCGACTGCGGCGCGTGCGAGCCGGAGTGCCCCGTGAACGCGATCTTCCCCGAGGAATCGGTCCCGGTCGAGTGGGCCCAGTACACTCAGATCGACGCGACCTGGTATACGGACAAGGCCGCCGCGCGTGCGGCCGTCGACGCGGAGAAGCCGCCCGCCTGAGCGCGTCTCCGGGCCGATCGCCTCGGGCAACCTACACTCGCAGCGTGCGCATCGCCTCGCTCCTCCCGTCCGCGACCGAGATCGTCTGCGCCCTCGGGCTCGAGGATGAGCTCGTCGGCGTCACGCACGAGTGCGACTGGCCACCGCAGGTCCTCGCCAAGCCGGTCCTCACGCGAAGCGTCAACGACCTCAGCGAGACGTCGAGCAGCGAGATCCATCGACTGGTGAGCGATGCCGTCCACGGTGGCTCGTCGCTCTACGCCCTCGACGAGGACGCACTCGAGGCCGCCGGGCCGGATCTGATCCTGACGCAGGAGCTGTGCGACGTCTGCGCGGTCAGCTATCGCGAGGTCAACGAGGTCGCCCGCGCCATCGATGCGTCGATCACCGTCGTGTCGCTCGAGCCTACCTCGATCGAAGGCATTCTCAACACGATATCGACGGTCGGCGCGATGACCGACGCTGAGGATGCGGCGGTGGAGCTGGTGGAGACGCTGCGGACCCGGCTCGGGATCGTCGAGACGAAGGTCGTGGAGCGTCGCAAGGAGGGCCACGAGCCGCCGCGGGTCGTCGGCCTCGAGTGGCTCGACCCGCCCTTCGCCGTCGGCCACTGGGTGCCGGAGCAGATCCAGCGCGCGGGCGGTTGGGATCTCCTCGGGCAGGTCGGGCAGCGGTCGGCCCAGACGGACTGGGACGCCGTCGCCGACGTCGACCCGGAGATGCTCGTGCTCATGCCGTGCGGCTTCCACCTGAGCGAGACGGTCGCCGAGTGGCAGCTGACGCCGCGGCCGTCCGGCTGGAAGCGGATCGAGGCGGTCCGCCGCGGGAACGTGTTCGCCGTCGACGGCTCGGCGTACTTCTCGCGGCCCGGGCCGCGCGTGATCGAGGGCATCGAGCTGCTCGCCGAGATCTTCGATCCCGACGGGTTCGTCGAGACGTCGCCGGCCGGCAGCTGGACGCCGCTCAGCTGAGCGTTACCGAGCCTGTGACCTCGTCGGCCGCGCGCCCGCGGGCAACCTTCGACTGCCTCTGGTGCGGCCGATCCTGGACGGCGCGCTCGCCCGACGATCTCGAGGCCTGGGCGCAGCTCTGCCCGGACTGCCTCGGCAAGGCGGGCGAGAACCCGTTCCTGCGATTCCGGCTCCGGGACGCGATCGCGGCGCGCGGCGCGTCGAACCGCAGCCGGCCGGCGGGGTCGGAGACCGCGTCGCCGGCTGCCGCCGAAGTCGGCGACACATTGGTCGCGTACTACGAGGCCCGCGCCGCCGAGTACGATGACTGGTACCTGCGCCGGGGTCGCTACGAGCGCGGCGCGATCCACGACGCCGCCTGGAACGCCGAGCTCGACGGCGCCGGGACGTGGCTCGACGCCCTGCCGATCCATGGCGAGATCGTCGAGCTCGCGGCGGGCACGGGCTGGTGGTCGCCCCTGCTCGCCTCGAAGGGCGAGCTGTCGATCTACGACGCCGCCGAGGCCCCGCTCGAACGCGCCCGCGAGCGGCTGCTCGCGCATCGCCTCCGCGCGCACATCCACGTTCGCGACGCCTGGACGGAGCCCGACCGACAGGTCGATGCCCTGTTCTGCGGATTCTGGCTCAGCCACGTCGAGCGCGATCGAACGGCAGAGTTCGTGGGTCTTGCGCGGCGGTGGCTGAAGCCGGGCGGCATCTTCGCGTTCATCGATTCGCTGCCGGATCCGCAGTCGGGCGCCAGTGACCACCCGCCGAATGTCGGCGACAGCTCGCTCCGCCGGCTCGACGATGGGCGCGAATTCCGGATCATAAAGGTCTACCGCGAGCCGGCCGAGCTTCGGGAGTCGTTGGTCGCGGCGGGCTTCGCCAAGGCCGAGCTCACGACGACCGGCCGGTTCTTCCTGCTCGGTTCCGCCGTCCGACCCTAGCACCACCCGATGCGCGCCGACCGCCGCAACGAGCGCATTGGCGGGCGCCCGGGCCGTGCCATACTCGGGCCGATGTCGCCCCTCGCGAACCGCACGATCGCCACCGTCGGATCCGGCGTCATGGCCGAGGCGATGATCGCGGGCCTGCTCCGCGGCGCCCTCGTCGAACCCCGTCAGATCGTCGCGAGCCACCCCCGCCAGGAGCGGCGCGACCATCTCGAGCGGGAGTACTCGATCCGTGCGGTGGCCGGCAATGTCGAGGCGATCGAGAACGCCGACGTGGTCCTGTTCGCGATCAAGCCCCAGATGCTCGGCAAGGTCGGGCGGGAGGTCGGCCCGCACCTGCGCCGCGGCCAGCTCGTGCTGTCGGTGATCGCCGGGGCGACGACCTCGGCGCTGACCGGGACACTCGGCCACGACCAGGTGATCCGGGCGATGCCGAACACACCCGCCCGGCTCGGCAAGGGCATGACGGTCTGGTACGCGACGCCAGAGACGACGACCGAGCAGCGGGACCAGGCGGCCGCGCTCCTCGGCGCGCTTGGCGTCCAGCTCGAGGTCGACGACGAGAAGATGGTCGCGATGGCGACCGCCGTCAGCGGCACGGGACCGACGTACGTGTTCCTCGTCATGGAGGCGCTCATCGACGCCGCGGTCCATCTGGGTTTCCCGCGGCACGTGGCGCACGACCTCGTCATCGAAACGCTCGAGGGCAGCACGCTGTTCGCAAAGCAGTCGGGGATGCACCCGGCCGAGCTCCGGAACATGGTCACCTCGCCCGGCGGGACGAGCGCGGCGGCACTCCACGAACTGGAGTCGGGCCGGCTGCGGACCGTGCTGTCGGAAGCCGTCTGGGCGGCCTTCCGCCGGACGGTCGAGCTGGGCGACCAGCTCGAGGCGAGCGTCGGCAGGGATGGGTCGAAGCAGGCGGGCGGCGAGCGTCGGCCGACCTGATGGCCGACGCGCGCTGGCTCGGCCCGCAGGGTTCGGCTGGGCGTGCAAGGACCTCGACGGTCACGTCCGCGCGGATCTCGCGATGATCGGACCGTATGCTGCGCGGGCGCGCCGGGCCGATTGGCTGACCGACGACAAGCGAGAGGGATCTGAATGACGAGCGGGCGCGAGACCGACGCGGCGACGGCTGACGAGGGGGATGGGGCCGACCGGGCGGCCCCCGCGAAGCCGCGGCGCCGGCGGCGGTCGGCGTCTGCCGCATCGCCCGCGCAGAAGACGTCGCGCGCGCGAAAGGCCGCGACGGCGGATGCATCGATCGCATCGACGGCGAGCGGGCCGGCAGCTCCATCAGCCGCGACAGCGCGCCGGCGACGTCCGGTGCCGTCCGCCGCAGATCGAGCGGCGTCGTCGGCCGCCGCGCGGTCGCGCGTGACGATCGAGGCGATCGTTGCAGTCGACCCGCCTCGCGACTTCAGGATCCATCCGCGGGACCGCTTCGTGGCGTACACGGCGGAGGCGGCAGGGGCGAGGCAGCTCTTCGTCATGCCGCTCCGGGGCGGGCCCGCGACGCAGCTGACCGCCTCCGAGAAGAACGCCTCCGACCCCCAGTGGTCGCCCGACGGCAGGCGCCTTGCCTACGTCCGCGACAGGCAGCTGCGCGTCGTCGACATCGACGGCAGCCGAGACGTCGAGGTCTGCGAGATGACCGGGATGTCGTTCCCGCGTTGGTCGCCGGATGGCCGTCGCCTCGCGTTCGTCGGCCGACGTCGCGGCTGGTCCCAGGCGTGGCTCGTTGACGCGCCGATTCCGCGGCGCGGCCGGCCCGCCCGGGACCCGCAGCCACCGGAGCCGGCGCCGCTGACTGCGACCGGCGTCGATGTCGAGGACCTCGTCTGGCTCGCGACGGGGCGTTCCATCGCTGTCGTCGCCTTCCGGGCGCCGAACCACGATTCCGGAACCATTCACCTCGTCGATGTCGCGACCGGCGAGGACGCGTGGGTCGCGGGCGGCGGGATCGAGTGGGCGGCGGGGCCGCGTCCCCTCGCCGACGGCGGCCTCCTCTACACGACCGACGCCGACGGTTGGTTTCAGGTTACCCGACTCTCGGCCGACGGCCGTGAGCGGACCGTCCTCACGACCGGCGAACGCGACCACGGCGACATCGGGACGCTCGCGCTGGCGCCGCTGCCCTCGCCCGACGGCTCGCGCTTCGCCCACGTCGACATCCACGACGCGCTCGTCGACCTGCGGGTCGCCCCGATCGAGTCGGTCGCGCCGCCCAAGCGCGGACGCGGTCGACCGCCGAAGAACCGGCCGCCGGTCGTGGCCGCGGCCGAGGGGCCGATCGTCAACCCGTGGCCGGGATTGTGGCGTCCCGTCGGCTGGACGCAGGACGGCGCCTGGGTGGCCGCCGTCGGCGAGAGCACAGTCGCGGCGCAGGACCTGTGGCTGCTGCCGGTTCCCGGCGTCGCGCCTGGCGCGTCGCGGCCGCGCCAGCTCACGACGTCGACGCCCGCTGTGCTCGCGGCGGGGCTTGCGGCCCGGCCGAACAGCGCCGGCGAGCGGTACGCGTTCGCGGCCCGCGACGGGCTCCCGATCGAGGGCACGCTGTGGCGGCCGCCGTACGCGACCGGACGGCGCGGCGCGCGCCGCGTGCCGGCGATCGTGTATCCCCACGGCGGCCCGACGTGGCAGGCGTACAGGTCATGGGTGCCGTTCAAGCAGCTGCTCGTCGACGAGGGCTTCGCGTTCCTGGACGTCGACTTCAGAGGCTCGACTGGCTACGGCCGCGACTTCCGCCGGGCGAACTTTGACGAATGGGGTCATGCCGACGCGTTCGACATGATCGACGCGGCCCGCTGGGCGGCCGGCCAGCCGTGGTGCGACGGCCGGCTCGCGATCTACGGCGGCTCGTACGGCGGCTACCTCGTGCTGTGCGCCCTGGTCGAGGAACCTGGGCTGTGGCGCGCCGGCGTCGACCTGTACGGCGACTCCGAGATCGCCGAGAGCTTCCGGCACGGCGACCGGCCCGGCAGGCTCGACCTGCGGCGCCAGATGGGCGAGCCGGACGATGCCCGGCGTGCGGACTCGTACCGCCGCGGGTCGCCCGTGTATCGGGCGGAACAGATCGAGGCGCCGCTACTCCTGCTCCACGGCCGGAAGGACAAGCGCGTCGTCCCGTTGATGACGGAGCGGATGGTCGAGGCCCTCGAGATCGAGAACAAGACCTACGAGGTCCACTGGTACGACGACGAGGGGCACGGCTGGGAGAAGCGCGAGAACCGCCGCGACGCCTTCAACCGGATTCTCGGGTTCCTCAAGCGCCACGTGCTCGACGAGCCGGAAGTCGGCTCGGCCGCCGATGGCGCTGCGCCCGCCGCTCGCGAGATCTGACGGAGGCGGCCCAGAATCGAAGAGCCGTCCGATGGGCCCGGACGGCTCTACGATGACGTGATGGCGGCGATACCGCCGCCGATCAGGGCTGGTGGGTCGTCAGCACCAGCGTCGGCCTGCCTCGAGGACGAGCGCTGAGCTGGCGAGGGCCGACAGCGCGACCAGCGCGCGGAAGGCCTGTGACCGCAGGAACTTCATGAAATCGTCCCTCTCGATAGCCCCCCTGTGAGCGTGAGAAGCAGAACGTCTCAGAGGGGGCACGCTACGCCCGGATGTCCCGACGGGGAATGACCCATCAGTACTGGTACTCGCGGGGCAGTCGTACGAGTTGCGATCCCGCAACGCGGCGTCGGGTTGGGGTCAGCGAGGTCGGGCGACGATTTCGCGCAGCTGGACTACGTGCTCCTCGAGGTGCGACAGCGCGAAGCGCTCGATGATCGCGCCGACATTCAGCTCGCCCACCCGGACGTGGACGCCGCGCCGTTCGAGCTCGGCCGGCGTGAGGGCCGCCGTGCGGGCGGCCGCGTCGGTCGCGGCCGCGGCGATCCGGTCGAACAGTTCGCCCGCCGGCAGGCGTCGATCGCTGCCGATCCGCTCGATCCGGGCCGCGTCCGTCGCGACACGCCCGAACGGCGGCGGATCGGCGGGCGGTGGAGCTGCGGCTAGGATCGCCTCGATCTGGCCGAACCAGTACGGCAACATCTCGGCGACGTGGGCGAGGACCTCCTTGGGTCCCCACTCCGATTCGGGCTCGGCGCCATAGGCGTCGCTCAGCGGCCAGGGCTCACCGGCCACGACCTCGCCGCGGAGCGACTCCAGCTCGCTCGCAGCGCTCGCCAGCCGCTGGCTCAAGTCGTCCATCGCGGCAGTGTCGCACGCCCGGCGTAGCATGGGAGGTCACATCTGATGCCTCGCGATCGGGCCGCGGGGCCAGCTCCAGCAGCACGGAGAGCCTCCGCGATGACCGACACGATCGCCCGCGGCGCCGCCAACCAGGCCGGCGCCAAGGTCAACAAGGACGCCTACGCCGAGGCGAAGGACTTCCTGCCGCTCAACGGCATCGACCACGTCGAGTTCTGGGTCGGCAATGCCCGCCAGGCGTCCGCCTACTACCGGGCCCTATGGGGCTTCACGCCGGTCGCCTACGCCGGACTCGAAACCGGGATCCGCGACCGGGCCAGCTACGTGATGCGCCGCGATGACATCACGTTCGTGCTGACGGCGCCGCTCACCCCGGACGGGGAGATCGCCGAGCACGTCCGGCGCCACGGCGACGGCGTCCACGACATCGCGTTCGCGGTCGACGACGTCAGGTCCGCCTGGAACGAGACCACGAGCCGCGGCGCCGAGTCCTACCTCGAGTACGCCGAAGCCGGATCCGAGGAGGACGGCGTCCTGCGACGGAGCGCCGTCCACACGTATGGCGAGGTCATCCACTCGTTCATCGATCGGAAGGACTATCACGGCCCGTTCGCGCCGGGATTCCGGAAGGTGAAGAAGCCGGCCCGCGCGGCCGAGGGCTTGAGCCTGCTGGAGGTCGACCACTGCGTCGGCAATGTCGGGCAGGGCGACATGAACAAGTTCGTCGACTACTACCGCGACACGTTCGGGTTCAGCCAGTTGATCCACTACGACGACAAGGTCATCCACACCGAGTACAGCGCGCTGATGTCGAAGGTCATGACCAACGGCAACGGCCGGGTCAAGTTCCCGATCAACGAGCCGGCGACCGGCAAGAAGAAAAGCCAGATCCAGGAGTTCCTCGACTGGTACCTCGACGCCGGGACCCAGCACATCGCGCTGCGGACGGAGGACATCGTCACAACCGTTCGTCGCCTCCGCGAGAACGGCGTCGAGTTCCTGGGCCTGCCGCACGAGTACTACGCGACGCTCGCCGATCGCGTCGGCGACGTCGGCGTCCCGATCGAGAGGCTCGAGGAGCTGGGCATCGAGGCCGACCGTGACGAGGAGGGCTACCTCCTGCAGATCTTCACCCGGCCCGTCCAGGACCGCCCGACGTTCTTCTTCGAGATCATCGAGCGGCACGGATCGCGGGGCTTCGGCGTCGGCAACTTCAAGGCGCTGTTCGAGGCGATCGAGCGGGAGCAGGCGAAGCGCGGGAACCTCTGAGGAACCCGGGCTGGCGCCAGGCTGGCCGGGCGGCTTCGGGAGCTGCCTATGATGGAGTGGACGCCGGTAAAGGCCTGATCAGGTATCGGGTCCGCGCTGCGCCGCGTCCCTAAGGCCGGGGACTGGAGGGTGAGATGGACTGGTACCCCTGGATCGTGTTCGTCCACGTCGCGGCCGCGTTCCTGTTCGTGATGGGCCACGGTGCGTCGATGTGGGCGTCTGATCAGATCCGCAAGGAGCGCGATCCCGACCGGATCAAGGTCCTGCTCGACATGTCGAGCAGGAGCCTCGGTATGGTGTACGGCGGTCTCGGCGTGCTGCTGATCGCCGGGATCATCGCCGGGATCATGGGCAACCACTTCGGCCGGCTCTGGATCTGGTTGGCGATCGGCGTCCTTGTCCTGATCATCGTCCTGATGTACGCCCTCGCGTCGAGCTACTACGGGAAGGTCCGAGAAGCGGTCGGGATCCGCTCGATGCGCACGCCGAAGGACGCGCCCGACCCGACCCCGGTCTCGCCGGAGGAGCTGGCGGTGCTCGTCGACACGCGGCGCGCCGACGTGATCGGGGTCGTCGGGGTGGTCGGCCTGCTGATCCTGCTCTGGCTGATGTTCTTCAAGCCGTTCTGAGGGGCCCGCCCAGACGGACGGCGATCACTCGCCGGAGACGAGCCGGAGCGGGCTGTTCGACGCGCGGCGCCGCCGGGGCGGCGAGCCGCCGGAGGTGACATCGCGCTGACCGACGTCGCCCTCCTGGACGCGGCGAGTCGCGTCGGACGCCAGCAGCATCTCCATCGCGTCGACGCCGAGGGGCCGTGAGAAGAGGTAGCCCTGGCCGAGCGGGCAGCCGAGACTCACCAGCCACTCGGCCTGGTGCGGCTCCTCGATCCCCTCGGCGACGACCCGCAGGCCGAGCGTCCGGCCCAGCTCGACGATGGCCCGGGCGATGGCCGGGCGCTCGCCGCTGGCGGAGACGTTGGCGATGAACGACCGGTCGATCTTGAGGATGTCGACGGGGAAGCGTTCGAGGTAGCTGAGCGACGAGTAGCCCGTCCCGAAGTCATCGATCGCGAGATGCGCGCCCAGTCCACGGAGCTCGGCGAGGCGGCCGATCGTACCGGCGGTGCGGGCCATGAGACCGCTCTCGGTGATCTCGAGGATCAGGCTGGCCGGCGGCAGACCGGTCTCGTCAAGGACCTGGCGAATAGATTCGACGAGGTCCGGCTCCTGGAACTGGCGTGCCGACAGGTTCACGCTGATCTGCAACGCCGGCAGGCCCAGCCGGAGCTGCCACTCGTGGGTCTGGCGGCACGACTCGCGCAGGATCCACTGGCCCATCGGGACGATGTCGCCTGACTCCTCGGCGATGTCGATGAATTGAGCGGGCATCAGCAGCGGTCGGTCGGGCGGCTGCCAGCGGACGAGCGCCTCGAGGCCGACGACGGCGCCGGTCGCGAGCTCGACGATCGGCTGGTAGTCGAGACGGAGCTCACCGCGGGCCTCGACGCCGCGGAGCTGGGCCGCGAGGTCCATCCGGGCAGCTGCCTCTGCCCGGAGGCTCGAACGGAAGATCTCCGCCCGGCCACGCGACGATGCCTTCGCGGCGTACATGGCGACGTCGGCGTTGCGCAGCAGGTCATCGGCCGTGTCGTCGCCTGCGCCGCCGAGCGCGACGCCGATGCTCGCTGCGATCGTCGACGAGGAATCGCCGAGGTCGATCGGGTCACGCAGCGCGTCGGCGAGGCGAATCGCGATCGACAACGCGGTGCTCTCGTCACCGACGTCGTCGAGCAACACCGCGAACTCGTCGCCGCCCAGGCGGGCCGCGGTGTCGGACGGCCGGAGCGAGGCCTCGACTCTTGCCGCAGCCGCGATCAGGACATCGTCTCCGCGGGCGTGGCCGAGCGTGTCGTTGAGGACCTTGAAGTCGTCGAGGTCGATGAACAGGATCGCGAACGGCCGCCCCTCGCGGCCGTGGAACCGGTCGAGCGCCTGGACGACCCGATCGCGGAACAGCACCCGATTCGCGAGGCCCGTCAGGCCGTCGTGGAGAGCCTGGTGGCGGATCTCGTCGTAGAGGCGGGCATTCTCGAGGGCCATCGCGGCCTCGCTCGCGAGCATCGTCGCGATCTCGACGCCACGGGCGTCGAACCCGCCGCTGCGATCGGAGGTGAGCTCGACCGTGCCGACCGTCGTCCCGGCAGCTACGAGCGGGACGATCGCCATGCTCCGCTGGCCGATCGACCGGAGGTAGCTCACTTCGTGCCGATCGGCATCGGGGTTGGCGGTGTCGATGATCGTCGACTCGCCCGTGTCGAGCACCCGTCGTGTCTCCGGGTAGTCGGCGAGCGGATACGCCGGCTCGAGCGCGCTCCGCCGTTCGATCGGGAAGTAGCCGAGCGTGACGAGACGATCTCCCGTCCGGTCCCAGTAGCTGAGGGCGCAGTCGTTCGCGCCGACCGCCCGCGCGATGTGGCGCGCGATACGGTCGCCGACGAGCTGGGGGTCCATGGTCCGCGATAGGTCGTTGGACATCGCGACGACGCTTCGAAGGTCGTGCGCCGCGGACGTCATCCGACGGCTGACCTCGAGCATCGACACGAGCAGCAGGCCAAACGAGATCATCAGCGTGATCAGCCCGAGCGCACTCAGAAACTGGGCCGGGATCTGCGTGCTCACCGGGACGATCTCGGCGGCGAGGACGGAGCCGATGCCGACAAAGCCGGCGAGCAGCAGGGCGCGGCGGACCTCATGGCCGCTGAGGAACGGCAGCGTCACGATCGCCGGGAGCAGCGACGCGATGGCCATGGCGATCGCGATCGACGGCTGGAGGACGGCAGCGACACCGATGACGACCAGCGACACGTCGGCGATCCGGCCGATCGAGCTCGCGCGATCCCTGGTGCCGATATGTCGCGACTCCGACTCGAGCCAACCGGCATACCCGACCGCCATCGCGCCGAGCGCGAATGCCCGCAGATCCGCATACGCGACGCCGAGGGCGGCATGCGCCACGCCGACGACGACGGCGCCGACCGCGACGGCGCGAATCAGCAACTCGAGCTGCTGCTGGCGCGAATCGGGGCGCGCGGCAGCGGCCGCCCGGACGTCGTTCTGGGGGAGGTCGGCGAGGGCAGGGACCGGCATCTCCCGCAGAGTGGCGGCCAAAGTCCTCCCGGTGCATCACCCATTTGCATGAGGCGCCGTGGGACTTTCTCCGGCTGTCGAGCCCCAACGAACGCTGACTCGGCGGTGCCGGTCAGGCTCGGGCTCGGCCTACACTCGGTTCGTGAGGATTGCCCATGTTCGCGAGCGGCATGGCCCTGCCGGCGCGCCGTGGCGTGTGGTCGGGGCCCTGGACGATGGCGACCGTCCCCGGCGCTGGATCGACCTCGAGGTGGCCCGCCGACGGGCAGTTGCGGTCCACCCGACGCTTGCCCACGACTCGTCCCTCCACCGACAACCGGTCACGACGCTCGACGACCACCTGGGGCGCGGCCTGCGCGTCGAGGCGCTGGCCGAGTTGGTGGAGGGCTTCGTCGCCCGCGGCGGGCCCGACGAGGACGAGGCGGTGCTCGATGCCGACGATCTGGTCTTCGGGACGCCGATCCTCGCGCCGCCGGCCTTTCGCGACTTCTACGCATTCGAGGGCCATGTCGCGGCGATGTGGCGACGCCGCGACATGGAGGTCCCGGAGGCGTGGTACCGGCTGCCGATCTTCTACTTCAGCAACGTGTCCGAGCTTCGCGGCCCGGCCGAGCCGGTCTGGGCGCCACGCGGCTCGCGCGAGCTCGACTACGAGGTCGAAGTTGCCGCGCTCGTCGACACGCCGGGGCGTGATCTGCCCGAAGAGCGGGCGGAGGAGGCAATCGGCGGGTTCACGATCCTCGACGATTGGTCCGCCCGGGATCTCCAGCGCGAAGAGACGACGGTCCGGCTGGGCCCCGCCAAGGGGAAGGACTTCGCGAGCTCGATCGGGCCGTGGCTGGTGACCCCGGACGAGCTGGCGTCGGCGCGGCGAGCGGGCGCGACTGGACCGGACCTCGCAATGGCCGCGGACGTCAACGGCACGGAGACGTCGCGGGGTCGCTGGTCGGACGCCCAGTTCAGCTTCGGCCAGATGCTTGCCCGCGCGTCGGCCGACGTCGGGCTCCGGCCCGGTGAGCTCTTCGGGTCCGGGACGGTCGGCGGCGGCTGCCTGCTCGAGGTCCGCGAGCAGACACTTGGGCGGTTCCTCGAGCCCGGCGACGTCGTGACGCTCCGCGTGGAGCGCCTCGGCGAGCTGCGAACGCCAATCGTGGAGCGGCCGTCGTGACTGCAGCGGAGCCGGCCACCCTGCCGATCGCGCCGCCGTTGCCGGCGGGCCTCGAGACCCCGTGCCTCGTCGTCGACCTGGACGCCGTGGAAGCGAATGCCCGGCGCATGGCGGAGGGCGCCGTCGCGCGCGGAGTCGCGCTGCGGCCCCACGTCAAGACCCACAAGAGCGTCGCCTTGGCTCGGCTCCAGCTCGACGCCGGTGCGGTTGGCATCACCGTCGGCACGATCGGCGAGGCCGAGGTCATGGCTGACGGCGGCATCGGCGAGCTGTTCATCGGCTATCCGGTCTGGGCTGCCGGGACGAAGGCTGATCGGATCCGCGCGCTCCACGAGCGCTGCTCGCTGACCGTCGGCGTGGACTCGGCGGAGGCGGCGCAGCTCCTCGGGGCCGCGGTTCGCGGCTCGGCGGGGGGCGCGCTGCGAGTCCTCGTCGAGGTCGACTCCGGTGCGCGACGGAGCGGCGTGAGCGGGCCCGAGGACGCCGTCGACGTCGCAAGAGCGGCAGGCGACGCCGGGCTTGCGGTGATCGGCGTGTTCACCCACGGCGGCCACGGCTATCGGGGCCCGGGCGCCGGGCCGGGGGCCGCGGCAGACGAGGTCGAGACGCTGGGCGCGGCGGCCGACGCGCTTCGCGCGCAGGGCTTCACGATCGAGCGCGTGAGCGCCGGCTCGACGCCGACCGGCGTCCATGCCGCGGCCGGCCAGGTCACCGAGATTCGGCCGGGGACATATCTCCTCGGCGACCGGCAGCAGTTCGTCCTGGGCGCGATCCCGGCCGACGGGATCGCCCTCGTCGTCGCCGCGACGGTGGTGTCGACCGCGGTTCCGGGCCAGGTCGTCCTCGACGCCGGAGCGAAGACCCTGACGAAGGATCGGGCGCCGTTCCTCGAAGGCTTCGGGGTCATCCCGGCGTACCCCGACGCCGTCATCGAGCGGCTGTTCGACTACCACGCTGCGGTCGCGATTCTGGCCGGCCAGCCCGCGCCGCGGCTCGGCGAGGTCGTCGCCGTCGTCCCCAACCACGTCTGTCCGGTCGTCGAGCAGTTCGACGGGTTCGTCGTCGCCCGGCGCGGCCGAGCCGAGGCCCGCTGGCCGGTCGACGCGCGCGGCCGGAGCCGATGACGGACACGACGGCCACCCACCTCCGCGTCGAGCCGATGTCGGCGGCCGACGCAGAGGCCGTCCTGCAGATCTATGCCGAAGGCATCGCGACGGGGAACGCGACGCTGGATGCCACGGTTCCGCCTTGGGCCGCGTGGGACGCCAGCCACCGGGCGGACTGCCGGCTCGTCGCTCGGATCGATGGCCGCATCGTGGGCTGGGTCGCGCTGTCGAGCTACTCCTCTCGGGACGTCTACCGCGGGGTCGCCTGGGAGAGCATCTATGTCGCGGAGGCGGCGCGCGGCCGCGGTGTCGGCGGCGCGCTGCTTGGGGAGCTGATCCCGTTGAGCGAGCGGCACCGTATCTGGACGCTGATCGCCGGCATCGAGATCGAGAACGAGGCGAGCCTGCGGCTTCATGAGCGGGCCGGTTTCCGGCGGATCGGCGTCCAGGAGCGGATCGGCCGCGACCCCGCGGGCCGCTGGCGCGACGTCGTGCTGCTGGAGCGTCGCAGCCACGTCGTCGGCGGGGAGTGACTCGCGCGTTCACTCATCGGGTTCGCCGCGGCGAGCGACCGGGGGACCGGCCACCGCGCGACGTAACCGACCACCACGGCGCGTACAGAGGGGCTCCCGCGACGGCGTAGCCTTCCGCCATCTGAACGTTCCGATGACGAGCCTCCGTCAGAGAGGGTGATCGCGGCCAGACTGGTCGCGGCGACCGGAGGTCGAGATGGATCGAGACCTCGTCGAACAGGCCCGTCGCGGAGACCGAGAGGCGTTCGCCGTCCTGGTGCACCGGGTCAGCGACTCCCTCTACGCGGTTGCCTTCCGCATCCTGCGCGACGCCGGCCTCGCCGAGGACGCGCTGCAGAACGCCCTCGTCCTCGCCTGGCGGCGGCTCCCGCACCTGCGGGACGCGAATCGATTCGACGCCTGGATCCACCGGATCCTCGTTCATGCCTGCTACGACGAATCGCAGCGGGCTCGCCACTGGACGGCGAACGTCCGGGTCGTGCCGGCCAATGGCCCATCGACCCCGGACGACACGAACGTCGTCGCCGACCGCGATGAGCTTGAGCGGGCGTTCCGACGCATATCGGTCGAGCAGCGCGCGGTCTTCGTGTTGCACCACTATCTCGGGCTGCCCCTCGTCGAGGTCGCCGAACTCCTCGAGATCCCGGCGGGGACCGCCCGATCGCGACTTCACTACGCCATCGCCGAGCTCCGCGACGCCCTCACGGTCGACGCCGAGCCGATCGCCCAGGGAGGACGAATCGCATGACCGACGATCGCTCGCTCGAACGCGCCGCTCAGTCGTTCATCGAGTCCGGTCCCACCAGGGCGCCGGAGCGCGCCGTCGAGGCCGCGCTCTCCCGCATCGAAGCAACACCACAAGAGCGGGGCCTTAGGGTCCCGTGGAGGCTCACGATGACCACACCCGCCCGCCTCGCCGCGGCCATCGCGATCGGCGTCGTCGCGATCGGCGGCGCCATATTCCTCGCCGGGAGCGCCGGTCAGCCAAACGTCGCCGGACCCGTCGTCGCATCCGCATCGCCATCGTCCAGCGTGTCGCCGTCGATCACGGCTTCGGCGACTCCACCGAACGTCGCGCCGCCGGCGCTTCCGGAGGGCCCGCTCGCGGCCGGTACGTACGAGGTCGCACCGCTCGCGTCGGGTCTGTTCAACAGCTGCATGCGACCGCCTCAGCCCGGATGCAGCGAATCGGAGGACGATTCGATTCGCGTCACGTTCACGGTCCCGGATGGCTGGGCAGCCCTGCGCGGATACGGCGCGATCGCGCTCGCGGCCGAGGGGACCTCATCGCCGGCCGGCGCATCGATTGGCTTCGGGCGGGGAAGCTGGCTCCACAGCAACCCCTGCCTGACCGCCGAACAGCTTGCGGCGAGCGCGCAACCCGACGTTGCGGTCGGGCCTGGCGTCGACGAATTTGCCAGTGCCATCGCCGATCACCCTCGCCTCGACGCGACTGATCCCGTTCCCGTCACGCTTGGCGGGTTTTCAGGTAAGTACGTCGACATCCAGCTTCCAACGGACCTCTCCGAATGCGCCACCTCGTACTACCCCTGGGAACCCGGGATCTACGCCCAGGGGCCGGGGCACCGGTGGCACCTCTGGATTCTCGATGTGGATGGCGTCCGCATCGTGGTCCAGGCCACGGACTACGCTGGTACGTCGGCGAAGCACCGGGCCGAGCTCGACGCGATCGTTCAGTCGATTCAGATCGAGCCCTGACACGGCTCTAGACTGGCCTCCTCAGCCCGAGGAGGCCAGTCGCCCATGTACTACGTCGCCCACGGCAGCCTGCCCCGCCAGCGCCACACCCAGCATCGGGCGCCCGACGGGAGTCTGTACGCGGAGGAGCTGTTCGGCGTGGAGGGCTTCACTGGCCGCAGCTCGATCATGTACCACGTCACCCCGCCGACGAGGACCCACAAGATCGAGCCGGTCCGCAAGGTGGAGTTGCAGGCCGCCGACGACGGTCTCCACCGCCACCGCCTGACGAAGACCGGTGCGGTCCCGCCGACGGGCGACGCGATCAGCGGCCGGATCCCGCTCTACTTCAATAACGACGTCGTGTTCGGCATCGTCCGTCCCGCGGAGCCGATGCCGGCAGGCACGTTCTACCGCAACGGGATCGCCGACGAGATGCTCTACATCCATGAGGGCGAGGGCGCCTGCGACACGATCTTCGGGCCGCTCCGCTACGGGCCCGGCGACTACCTCGTTCTGCCGATCGGCACGACCTGGCGGCTCGATCCCGACGAGGGTTCGGAACAGCGGATCCTCTACCTCGAGGCGCCGTCGGAGATCGAGCCGCCGAAGCGCTACCGGAACGACTACGGGCAGCTCCTCGAGCACGCGCCCTACTCCCAGCGCGACATCCACGCACCTGACCAGGTGCCGCCCCGGGACGAGCACGGCGAGTTCGTGATCCAGGTCCGGTCGGCCGACCGCATCACCGCCTACCACTACCAGCACCACCCGTTCGACCTCGTCGGGTGGGACGGCTACCTCTGGCCGTTCCGGTTCAACATCGGCGACTTCCAGCCGATCACCGGGCGGGTCCACCAGCCGCCGCCGGTCCACCAGACGTTCCAGGCCCGCAACTTCGTCGTGTGCTCGTTCGTCCCGCGCAAGTTCGACTACCACCCGCTCGCGATCCCGGCCCCGTACAACCACTCGAACATCAACAGCGACGAGGTCATCTACTACGTCGCCGGCAACTTCATGAGCCGGCGCGGCGTGGACATCGCCTCGTTCACGCTCCACCCGGCGGGGATCGCCCACGGTCCCCATCCGGGCACGGTCGAGGCGTCGATCGGGAAGGAGGCGACCGAGGAGCTTGCGGTCATGGTCGACACGTTCCATCCGCTGAAGGTCACCCAGGCGGCGATGGACCTCGACGACGCCAATTACCCGTTCACATGGCTCCCGTCAGAGGACCATCACGCCCACGTCGCGGAACTCTCCGAGCGGGGCCCGGAGGCGTTCCCCGACTGACCTGCCTCAGCTCAGGGACCGGTCGCCCCGCCCCAGCCGAGATCGCCGTGCGTGTCATCGGCCGTCATCCGGCGGAGGTTGGTTCTCGTCGGTCCGCAGAACGTTCACGCGGTCTCGGCATGCCGTTGCAACTCGGGCCGGTCGATCGCAAGCGCGCGGGCTCGTCCGATGGGCGGACGCTCAGTGGGTGCCGAAACGCGTCGGCGCAGGAGGTTCCCCGATGCCTGAGCTATCCGAGAAGAAGCGCGACTCGCTGTCGGAGTCGAAGTTCGGCCTGCCCGAAGAGCGCAAGTACCCGATGCCCGACAAATCCCATGCGCGGAACGCGAAGGCGCGCGCGGCGCAGCAGGTGAAGAAGGGCCACCTCACGAAGACCGAGCAGAAGAAGATCGACCGCAAGGCCGACCGCATCCTCGACAAGTAGGCCACTCCCGCCGCGGCGGCACGAGGAGGACTCGATCCGGCATCATCGTCGCGTCCAGCCCGCGCCGAGGTGCATCGTGCCGCTCCAGTCACCACCAGCAGGCTCGCTCCGGGCGAGGATTCTCGCCGGGGAGACGCTGTTCGGGTCCTTCGTCAGCGGCGGCTCGGCGATCCACGCGGAGCTCCTCGCCCGGGCCGGCTTCGATTGGGTGATCGTCGATCTGGAGCACGGAGCCGGAACCGAATCGGAGCTCATTGGCCAGCTCCAGGCGATCGGCGAGCGGACGACGGCCATCGTCCGTCCCCAATCGGGAGAGCGGCTGCGCATCGGGCGCGCCCTCGACGCCGGCGCGGCCGGGATCATGGTCCCGCGGCTCGAGACCGTCGAGGAGGTCCGCGAGACGCTGCCGTATCTGCGCTACCCACCGGAAGGCGTTCGCGGCCTCGCGCTCGCCACCCGAGGCGCGCAGCTCGGCGAGGTCGGCCACGCGGACATCGCCGGGCTGAATGCATCGGTCGTCGGCGTCTTCCAGGTCGAGTCGCCGCTCGCCGTCGAGAACGCGGCGTCGACGGCCGCTCTGGACGGCGTCGACGTCCTGTTCGTCGGGCCCACCGACCTCTCCCACTCGATGGGCATTCCGGGTCGGTTCGACGAGCCGTCGTTCGTCGAGGCGCTGCGCGGCGTCAGCGATGCCACGCAACGCGCGGGCAAGGCCGCGGCCATCCTCCTCAGGTCGGCGGCGGACGTGCCTCGATACCTCGACCTCGGCTACCGATTCATCGCGATCGGGTCGGACCTGAACTTCGTGATCGACGGCGCCCGCGAGACGGTCGCCGCCGCGCGGGCGGCCTCCTAGGGATCCACGCTACTCGTCGGCGAGCCGGATTCCGGGCCGGATCGAGCTGAACGCCTCGACGGGCGCCTGCGCGATCAGGACGCCGAGGATGATCAGCGCCCCGCCCAGGATCTGGGCCGGCGCCAGCGTCTCCGCGAACAGGATCGCGGCGAGCGAGATCGTCCAGAACGGCTCGATCGTGCTGACGAGGGCGGCCTGGGCCGCTCCGACTCGCCGGGCGCCGGCGTAGAACGTCTGGATCGCGACGAACGTGGCGACGACGCCAACGCCGACGAGCCCTGGCCAGGCCGCTGACGGGATCGACGCCGGCGCGAGTGGCTGGCCCGTGAGCAGGCCGATGACGAGGTAGGTCACTGCGGTGCCGGTGATCATCAGCGCGGTCGCCGCCGCGGCGTCGGCCCCGTCATCCGCCTCCTCGCCGACCGATTCGCGACGCTCGCCGGCCAGTCGGGCCGACAGGACGATCCAGGCCGAATAGATCAGCGGCGAAACCACGACCAGCAGCAGACCGGAGACCGGTGGCATCTCGCCGCTCGGAATGCCGCCCAGCGCGAGCGCCACGCCGACGAGCGCAAGACCCAGCGCGAACCACGCCCGTCGCCCCTGGAGCCGGCGACCATAGCGGAGGGACATCGCCGCGACGACGGCGGGGTAGATGTAGACGATGAGCGTGGCGAGCGAGACGGGCACCGTCTCGAGGCCCGCGTAGTACGTCCCTGAGTTGCCCGTGTACAGGACGCCGAGCGCGACTGACACCACGACCGCTCGTCTATCGAGCAGTCGGAGCCCGCGCCGCCGGTCGCGCCAGGCGAGGCACCACAGCCAGGCGCACAGCGCGCCGAAGCCGAACCGCCACGCCGACAGCGTCTGCCAGCCGACGCCGGTGTCGTAGACCGGCTGCGCGAAGAGCCCGCCGGATCCGAAGGCGCACGCCGACACGAGCACGAGTGCGATCCCGACCAGGTGGCGGCGGTCCACCGATCGAGGCTAGCAGCCGCCGCGGACGCCTTCCGTCAGGTTCCGGTCGTCTCGGCCACCCGCTCGGCGGCGGCGGTCACGCGGCGGGGTTCGGACTCGGTCGCTCGGGTCGGACGCCCTGCGAGGGCGACTTCAGGTGCTCGTCGTCCGTTCCGGGGTCGAGCGCGTCGGTCGGTTGATGCGGGCCGCGCGGCGAGGGGCGGGCAACGTGGTCGTCCGTGTCGCGCATGCCCGGTTCGTCGGGCGGAGGCGGCAGCTCGCGCTCCGGCCCGATCGTCATCGGTTTGCTGGTCATCGCCCGTCCTCCTGTCGCCGCTCGGGTCGCGGGCCGGCGTCGCGGGTCTGGTCGCCGCCCTGGCGCGAGATCCAGCCGGCCTCCTGCTTTCGCTCCGAGTCCTTCGGTTCGTTGGCGCCGCTGCCGGACCGCGTCGCGTGACGCGTCGTCTGTTGCTCGCGCCGCCTCTCGTTCTTTGCCATGACAGGGATCATTCGACACGGCCGCTGGCCGCCACCACGGTCGATGACGGCGGCAGGTTGCAGGTTCATCCCACCCGGGCCGATCGGGTGGACGCACTACACTTGCGGCGTGAGTGAAGTGACCGAGCGCGAGGTCGTCGAGCGCGTCCCGTCGATCCTCGACGAGCGGCTCACGGTGATGAGCCGGAGAGACCCGGTGACCGTCCCGCCGGGGACGAGCCTCGCGGACTGCGTCGCCGCAATCCAGCGGACCGGTACGGGTGATTCCGTCTTCGTGACCGAGCCCGACGGGCGGCTCGTCGGCCTGCTCGCCGAGCGAGATATCTTCGGCCGGATCGTCGGCGGCGATGTCGACCTGAGCCAGCCGGTCGAGACGATGATGATGACGACGTGGCACCACCTTCACGTCGAGGAAACCGTCCGCGACGCGATCGAGCTGAT
>JBJMMH010000026.1:0-18564 GCA_045804885.1 Chloroflexota bacterium
TCGCTCGCCCCGAAGGGCGGCTACCTCCATGTCGGCGGACCGGGTGCCGGGCACTACGTGAAAATGGTCCACAACGGCATCGAATACGGACCGATGCAGGCCTACGCCGAGGGCTTCGAGATCATGCACGCGTCGTCCTACGACCTGGACCTGGGCGCGGTCTCGGAGCTCTGGATGCAGGGCTCGGTGGTCCGCTCGTGGCTGCTTGAGCTCGCCGGTCGGGCGTTCAAGGCCAACGGGCCCGACCTCGAGCACATCCGCGGCTACGTCGCCGATTCAGGGGAGGGTCGCTGGACCGTCGCGGAGGCCATCGACCGAGACGTGCCGGCGCCCGTCATCACGCTGTCGCTCCTGACCCGATTCCGTTCGCGCCAGGACGACTCATATGGGGCCAAGGTGCTCGCGGCGCTCCGAAACGAGTTCGGCGGACATGAGGTGAAGACGGAGTGATCGAGCCGTGACCGAGACGGCGACGCCTCGCAGGCGTCGCGTTCGGCGCGACACGCCCGGCGTGCCTGCCACGCAGCCGGACGAGGCCGAGCCGAGCGTCGCGCCCGAGACCGCTCCGGATCGCACGCCGCACCCGTCACCGCGGCCGAAGGACGCCCCGCGGACGATGAAGGACCTCCGCGAGGCCCGCGCGACGCAGCGCCGGCGTCGCGAGAAGCAGACGACGAACCCCCTCCGCGAGGGCCTCCGCCTCGAGCGCATCCCGGATCCGTGCATCTTCGTGCTGTTCGGCGCGACCGGCGACCTCGCCCACCGCAAGGTCGTGCCCGCGCTCTACCAGCTGTGGCGGACGAATCTCCTGCCGCACGAGTTCGTCGTGGTCTGTGTCGGCCGGCGGGAGTACGGCGACGACGACCTCCGCAAGGAGTTCCGCGCCTCGCTCGAGAAGTACTCCCGGGTCCTGCCGCTCGACGAGGCCGCATGGCGGTCGTTCTCCCAGCGGATCCACTACCAGCGGATGGACTTCGGCGACCCCGCGGGATTCGACGCGCTGGCCGGCAGCCTCGACGAGATCGACGCCAGGCAGAGGGGCCCGGGCAACCACCTGTACTACCTCGCCACGCAGCCGTCAGCGTTCGCCGAGATCGTCGGCCAGCTCGGGCGCGTCGGGCTCGACCACGAGCACCACGACGGCGGCTGGCGCCGGATCATCATCGAGAAGCCGTTCGGCCACGACCTCCAGTCGGCGATCCGGCTGAACCGCGAGGTCGGCAAGGTCTTCCGCGAATCGCAGGTCTACCGGATCGACCACTACCTCGGGAAGGAGACGGTCCGGAACCTGTTGGTCTTCCGGTTCGGAAACGGGATATTCGAGCCGATCTGGAACCGCCGTCACATCGACCATGTCCAGATCACGGTTTCCGAGTCGATCGGCGTCGAGAGCCGTGGCTCGTTCTACGAGGAGACGGGGGCCAGCCGCGACTTCCTCCAGAACCACCTCCTGCAGCTGATGAGCCTGGTCGCGATGGAGCCGCCACCGACGTTCGAGGCTGACCCCCTCCGCGACGAGAAGGTCAAGGTCATCCGGGCCGCGAGTGACCTGACGCCGGACCAGGTCCGCCACGACGTCGTCCGCGGCCAGTACGGGCCCGGCTGGGTCCAGGGCCAGCCAGTCGTCGGCTATCGCCAGGAGCCGGAGGTCGATCCCGCGTCGGAGACCGAGACGTTCATCGCGGCCCGCCTCGAGGTCGACGACTGGCGCTGGTCGGGCGTCCCGTTCTATCTCCGCAGCGGCAAGCGCCTTCCCAAGCGCGCGACCGAGATCGCGATCCAGTTCAAGGAGGTCCCGCATCGGCTCTTCAGGGAGTCGTCATCGGAGCCGGAGCCGAACCTGCTCGCCATGCGGATCCAGCCCGACGAGGGAATCATGCTGCGGTTCGGAGCGAAGGTGCCGGGTCTCGGGATCGACGTCCGGGCGGTCAACATGGACTTCACGTACGGGTCGGCGTTCTCGGTCGACTCGCCGGACGCGTACGAAACGCTAATCCTCGACGCGCTCCTTGGCGACGCGTCGCTGTTCACCCGGGCCGACGAGGTCGAGGCGGCGTGGTCGATCGTCACGCCGATCATCGAGGAGTGGTCCACGGAGCCGCCGCCCGAGTTCCCGAACTATGCGGCCGGCACGTGGGGCCCCGAGTCAGCCGATCACCTCATGGCCAGGGAGGGGCGGCGATGGCGGCGGATCTGACCTCCGCGGGTCCGGTCACGTTCACGCCGGGTCCCGTCGGCCAGCCGACGCTCGCGTGGCGGTCGCGAGCGTCGACGATCGAGGGCATCGAGCAGGAGCTCGCGCGGATCTGGGCCCAGCCGAGCTTCGACTACGACGCCGATCACGATGGCGTGTCGGAACGCCGGGTCGGGGCCCGGACGAGCGTGATGAACCTCGTCGTCGTCGCCCGCCGGCCGGAGACCGGCGAACGCTGCGCCGCCACCATCCACGACCTCACGGGCCGCCATCCGTCGCGGACGCTGATCGTCCTGCCCTCGGATCCAGACGGCCCGTCCTGGCTCGACGCGAGCGTCCAGGCCCACTGCGTGCTGCCCAGCGAGACGGCGCCGACGGCGACGTGCGCGGAGACGATCTACCTGTCGCTCGGCGGCGAGGCCGGACACCACCTCGAATCGGTCATCGCGCCGCTCCTGATCCACGACCTGCCCGTGACGATGTGGTGGCCCGACGAGCCGCCCCTCGCGTCCCCGGCCGCGGCGGCGATCTTCGAGATGTGCGACCGGCTCGTCGTCGACGCCTCGGCCTGGCGCGGTACGGGCCTGCCGCCCCTCCGTCGCCTCGCGGCCCTGCAGGAGCGCCGGCCGGTCGCCATCTCGGACTTTGCCCTGGTTCGCCAATCGCGCTGGCGCGAGGCGATCGCGTCCGTCTTCGACCATCCGGACCTGCAGCCCTTCATCTGGCACGTCAACCGGATCAGCATCACGTACGCGATCCGGAGCGAGGCCGAGGCCGAGGATGCCAACGTCGTCAAGCCCGTCTACCACGCGGCGTGGCTCGCATCGCGGCTGGGTCTCCACGTGCAGACCCCGCTCGCCGAGTCGGGCGGCGGCGGGCGCTCCGCGGTCCTCCGGAACGGCCGCGGCGAGGTGGAGGTCGTCCTGCGGCCCACGCTCTCGGAGATGCCGACCGGGACGACGCTCCGCGTCGAGATCGGGGCGGGGATCCGCGGCTCCGATCTCCGCGCCGACATCACCGCCGAGCAGGAGGCCGTCCACGCCCGCGTCACCCACGACGACGAGCGCGTCCTCGAGCGCGGCTTCAACGCGCCGCGGCGGACCGACGTCGACCTCCTCGCAGAGGCCGTCGAGGCTGGCGGCCGCGACCCGGTCGCGGTCGGCGCACTCGCCACGGCCGCACAGCTCGCGGGTGCCGAGGCCCGGTGATCGCGCCGCTCCACCGTCTTCCGCTGCCGTGACCGGGGAGGCGATCCAGATCCTGCCGGACCCGGAGGCGTGCGCGGCTGCGGCCGCCCGGTTCATCGCCTCCGCCCTTGGCGAGGCCGTCGGCACGCGGGGGGTGGCGCATTGGGCGACGACCGGCGGCTCGACGCCGGCGCCTATCTACCGCAACCTGGCACTGCCGCCGCTTCGCGACGAGGTTCCGTGGGAGGGCGTGCATCTGTGGTGGGGCGACGACCGGTTCGTCCCGCCCGACCACAAGCTCTCGAACGTCAACGTCGCGATCTCTGACCTGATCGAGATGGCGGCGACGAGCGGCCAGTCCGGCACCGGCGGTTCCGGCGTCGACCTGTCGGGGCGCCGGGCAGCAGGCGCGCCGATCCCGGCGGGCAACATCCACGAGATGCCGATGGCCGCGGCGATCGGATCCGGCGACGGCCCTGCGCGGGCAGCAGAGCGATACGCCGCCGAGCTCGTGGCCGCCGGGCCGGACTTCGTCGACGGCGTCCCGGCATTCGACCTCGTCTTCGTCGGCGTCGGCCCCGACGGCCACGTCCTGAGCGTCTTCCCGGGCTCGGAGGCGTTCGACAGCCGTGAGCCGGTCCTCGCCATCCCTGCGCCGACCCACGTCGAGCCCCACGTGGATCGGGTCACGCTCAATCCCCGGATCCTCGAGGTGGCGCGTTCGATCCTCGTCGTGATCCACGGGGCATCGAAGGCGGAGATCGTCGCCGCGGTCCTCGGGCCGGAGCTCGACGTTCGGCGGTGGCCGGCTCAACTCGCCCGGCGCGAGGGCGCGACCTGGATCCTCGACGAGGCTGCGGCATCCGGCCTCAGCCGGTGAGCCTGGAGCCGTCACGATCGGCGGACACGCCGATGCACGTCGTCTCCCGCGACGGCACACGGATCGCGGTGTTCTCATCGGGCGATGGCCCGCCGCTGGTGCTCGTCCACGGGACGACCGCCGACCACACGACGTGGCGGGCGGCCGCGCCAATGCTGGAACGGTCGTTCAGCGTCCACGCACTCGACCGGCGCGGGCGAGGCGCCTCCGGCGACGGCCCGACAGATGCGCCCTATTCGATCGAGCTCGAGTACGACGACCTGGTCCGCGTCGCCGACAGTGTCGCCGCCATCGCGGGCGCGGCGGTCGATGTCGTCGGCCACTCGTACGGCGGCCGGATCGGACTGGGCGCGGCGCTGCGGACGGCGAGCGTCGCCAGGCTCGTCGTCTACGAAGGCGCGCCATCGCCGGCCGGGGGCGAGGGCTACCGCCCCCCGGGCGTCGAGGACCGGATCGCGCGCCTGATCGAGGCGGGCGACCGCGACGCGGCCCTCCAGACGTTCTTCCGGGAGATCGTCCGGATGCCGGAGGCGGAACTCGACGCGTATCGGGCCAACCCCGTGTGGCCCGTCCGGGTCGCGGCGGTCCACACGTCGCTCCGGGAGATCGAGGCCGAGGGATCCCCGGCTGCATCGCTCGACGCCCTCGGGGGCGTCAGCGTCCCCGTGCTCCAGGTCCTCGGCGGGGACAGCGCGGCGCCGTTCCGGGCGGCGACGGAGGCCCTCGACGCTCGTCTCGCCGACGGGCGCGTCGTCGTGATCGCCGGCGCCCGCCACGCCGCCCATCACACGCATGCCGCGGAGCTCACCGCCGCGATCCGGTCCTTCCTGTCAGGCGACACGCTGTGATCATCGAGACGGCCGGCCTGGCCAAGCGGTATGGCCGGACCCGGGCGCTCGCCGACCTGACGATGCAGGTCGAGCCGGGTGAGGTCTTCGGATTCCTCGGGCCCAACGGAGCCGGCAAGACGACAGCCGTCAAGCTCCTGCTCGGCCTCGCTCATCCGAGCGGCGGCCACGGGACCGTTCTCGGAGCACCGCTCGGCGATCGCGCCGCCCGCGCCCGGATCGGCTACCTGCCCGAGCTGTTCCGGTACCAGCCGTGGCTCCGCGCCCGCGAGGTCCTCGAGCTCCACGCCCGGCTCGGCGGCGGACTGGATCGTTCGCGGACAGCGATCGACGGGAGCCTCGACGAGGTCGGCCTGCTCGGTCGTGCCGATGACGCCGTGGGCGGCTTCTCGAAGGGCATGCAGCAGCGGCTCGGGCTGGGTGTCGCCCTTCTCGGCTCCCCGGCCCTCGTCGTGCTCGACGAGCCGACCTCCGCCCTCGACCCGGACGGCCGTGCCGACGTCCGGGCGATCATCCGCCGCGCCCGAGACGCGGGGACTGCCGTCTTGCTCAACTCGCACCTGCTGACCGAGGTCGAGCGCGTCTGCGACCGCGTCGCGATCGTCGATCACGGCCGCGTCCTGGCGAGCGGGCGGCTCGACGACCTGCTCGGTGAGGCGGCGGTCCGGATTCGGGCGACGGACCTGGCGCCGAGTGCCGCGGCTACGTCGCTGGCCACATTCGGCCGGGTCGAAGCGGGCGACGACGGCTGGCTGTCCATCGCCGGGATCGAGCCAGCCACGATCCCCGACGCGGTCGCCGCCATCGTCGCCGCAGGTGGCCGGGTCCACGCCGTCAATCCCGGGCGGGCGACGCTCGAGGATCGCTACTTCGAGCTGATCCGCGGCCAGTCCGACACGGCGACCGCCGCCGATCCCGCGCACGGGACGCCTGCCTGATGGCCGCAGTCACGATCGCCCGCCTGACGCTCTCCGAGATCGTCCGGCGCCGGATCGCGTGGGTCCTGCTGGCACTGACCGTCGCCAGCGTGGCCCTCACGACGTGGGGCGTCGAGCAGCTCGTCTCGCTCGGCCGCGCGAACGGGACGAGCGATCTGCAGGTCTATTTCGCGACGTCCCAGATCCTCGTGCTGGTCGCGTTCATGTTCAGCTTCGTCCTCGCGATGACGGCGGCGTTCCTCGGCGCGCCGGCGGTCGCGGCCGACCTCGAGTCTGGGGTCGCCCAGGCCATGCTCGCCCGGCCGATCCGCCGCTCGGACCTCCTCGTCGGCCGCTGGCTCGGGCTCGTCGCCGTCATCGTCGCGTACGCCGTCGCATCGGGTCTGCTGGAGGTCGCCGCGATCGGACTCGTGAGCGGCTACACCCCGCCCGACCCGTGGCTTGCCGCCACGTTCCTGGCCGCGCAGGCGGTCGTGCTCCTCACGCTGGCGCTGGCGCTGAGCACGCGGCTGCCGGCGATCGCGGCCGGCGCGATCTGCGTCGTGCTGTTCGGCCTCGGCTGGATGGCTGGCGTCTTCGCCGTCATCGGCCGGTTCTTCGACGCCGCACCCCTCGTGACGGCCGCGGAGGCGAGCCGCTGGCTTCTGCCGAGCGACGGGCTCTGGCGCGGCGCGATCTACGGCCTCGAGCCGCCGGCTGTGCTGCTGCTCGCGCTCGGCCGCAGTGAGCAGGCGAACCTCAACCCGTTCTTCGCCGGCGGGCCGCCGCCGCCAGAGTTCCTGCTGTGGTCGGCTGTATGGATCGGCGTCGTGCTCGGGCTCGGGGTCGTCTCTCTTCGCCGGCGGGACCTGTGACGCGACGCCTGCCGCACGGCGGGTCGGACGCGGCGGGGCTACCATCGACGCGATGACCGACAGCTCCACCGCCGCGCGACCGGCGCCGGCGACGGCGCCGCCCGACGACCGGCCCTATTCGCCGGGACTCGAGGGCGTCGTCGCGGGGGAGACGGCGCTGGGCAAGGTCGACGGCGAGCGCGGCCGCCTGACGTATCGCGGCTACCGGATCGGCGACCTGGTCGAGCGGGGCTCGTACCCGGCAGTCGCGAATCTCCTCTGGACGGGCGATTGGGATCCCGCTCACCGCCTCCCGACGGCGGAGGTCCCGGGACCCGTCATGGACGTCCTGCGGGCGCTGCCGACATCGACGAAGCCGATGGACGCCCTCAGGACTGCGGTCTCCGCATGGGGCGCCGGCAGGGATCTGCCGTGGCCGCCGACCGTCGAGCACGCCCGGGCGTTGACGTCGTTCTCGCCGTCGGCGTTGGCCGCCTACGCGCGGCTGCGGGGAGGCGAGCGGCCGGTCGACCCGGACGCCTCGCTCGACCTCGTCGAGGGCTTCCTGTACCAGCTCACCGGGTCTCGGCCCGACGCCGGCACCGCCCGCGCGCTCGACGCGTACTTCATCGTCGGCGCCGAGCACGGCTTCAACGCCTCGACGTTCACGGCGCGGGTCATCACCTCGACCCGCTCGGACATCGCGTCGGCGGTGGCCGGGGCGATCGGCACGATGAAGGGACCGCTCCACGGCGGCGCCCCGTCGGAGGTCGTCGACCAGCTGTCGCAGGTCGGGTCGCCGGAGCGGGCGGAGCAGTGGCTTCGGGACGCCCTCGCGCGCGGCGAGCGGCTGATGGGCTTCGGCCACCGCGTGTACCGGGCCTACGATCCGCGGGCCGCGGCGCTGCGCAAGGTCGCCGAGTCGATGGAGCACAAGCCCGACTGGCTGCAGCTCGCGATCCAGGTCGAGGACGTCGCCCTGCGCGTACTCGCCGAGAAGCATCCCGAGCGGGCACTCAAGACGAACGTCGAGTACTACGCGGCACCGGTGCTCCAGGGCGTCGGCCTCACGCCGGACCTCTTCCCGGCGACCTTCTCGCTCGCCCGGCACGCCGGCTGGACGGCCCACATCCTCGAGCAGGCCGCCGACAACCGGCTGATCCGGCCCGACGTCCGCTACGTCGGGCCGCCCGAGCGCGACCTGCCGGGCTGAGCGGCCTGACTCCGCCTCAGGCGGCGACTGAGGTGCTTCTGAACGGACCTATCGGCCGGGAAACGTCCGTCAGTGCCCGGTTCGCGGTCGAGTCGGTTTATTGGATGAACCCCGGCTCCGAACCCATCCATCTGGCTCGCCGGATGAATCAGACCCGGCCCTGCCAGGCTCCCCGTGAATGTGGGTTCGTCCCAGGCACTCGACCTATGCGGCGACCGTCTGGGCGGCCGCCCGCGACGATGCCGCCGCCGCGACGCGCTCGGCGATCCGGTCGACGACGAACTTTGCGTCGCGGCCGGCGCCCGTCACCAGCATCGAAGCGAAGGCGTACTGGAACGGGACGCCGAGGAAGTAGAGACCGGGCACGGTCGGGCTGACGCCGCGCTCCTCGACGGGCCAGCCGTCCTCACCCGTGATGTCCGCCGCGATGAAGCCGTAGTCGGGCCGGTAGCCGGTCGCCCAGATGACGTTCGCGACGTCGAGAACGCTCCCGTCGGCGAGGATCGGTCGGCCATCGCGCACGCCGACGGTCTTCTCGTCGTGGCGCTCGACGCCGGCCCGGTCGAGGTCCTGCAGCCGGATCCGGAGGAGCGGGCCGCCGCCCTGTCGGACGTGCGGACGCATCTTCCGTCCAATCGGGGTGCGGATCGTGGCCACCGAGTTGAAGAAGAACTGGACGACGGGCCAGCCGAGCATCGCCCGCCTCGAGTCAGTGACGCGGATCGGCATCTGGCCGTGTGATCGGCCCGAGAGGATCGTCCGGTGGCCGGCGTTCGCGGCCTCGAACGCGATGTCGGCGCCCGAATGCGACAGGCCGACGACGAGGACCGGGCCCTCGCGGAGCTGCGCCAGGTTGCGGTATTCGTGTGAGTGCATCTGGTTGATCGATGGGTCGAGCTCGGACGCGAACGCCGGCACGTTTGGCTGCCGGAACGGGCCGGTCGCGACGACGACCTGGCGCGCGCTAATCAAGGTTCCGTCGGATGTCGTCACGACGAATCGGCCGTCGGCCGGATCGACCCGCTCCACGCGGACGCCGCTCCGGACCGGAAGCTGAAAGCGAGTCGCGTAGGCCTCGAGGTAGTCGGCCATTTCGCGGCCGGTCGGCCAGTGGGCCGATGGCGCCGGAAACCGCATGCCCGGAAGGGCGTCGTACCTGGCCGGGCTGTAGAGCTTCAGCGAGTCCCAGCGGTCCCGCCAGTGGTCGCCTATTCGCCGGTCTGCATCCAGGATGACGAACGGCACTCCGCGCTTCGCGAGGTGGTAGCCGGCCGACAACCCCGCCTGGCCCGCCCCGATGACCACGGTGTCGATCCGCTCGGTCGTCGTCGGTCCGTTCATCTCGCGCCCCTTGTCGTTCGTCGGAGGCGACCAACGGATTCGTCGACCGCCGACGTCGATGCTCGACGCGGCGCGCGGGAGGCGCATCGGCGGAGATACCCAATCGGAGTTTCGCGGCGAATGGGTACCGGCGAATGGCCGCCTGAGAAGTCAGGCCAGGTCGTGCTCCACGGCGAACCGCGTGGCAGCCGCACGGGACGACACGTCAAGCTTGGTGTAGATGTTGCTCACGTGGCGATCGACCGTCCGCTCGCTGATGCCAAGGGCGGTCGCGATGTCCCGGTTTGTGGCGCCGTTGGCGAGGTGTCCCAGGACCTCGACCTCGCGCAGGCTGAGGCCCCCGGGGGCGTGGGAATCGGTCGCGAGCGCAGCCTGGAGCCGATGCGCGTCGGGCGCCGCGCCCAGGCGCTCGAACGCGTCGCGCGCCGCCTCCATGCTGATCGAGGCACTCTCCTGGTCGCCAAGGGCCCGGCAGGCAACGCCGATTCCCTCCCGGGCGCGGGCGGCTTCGTACGGAGCCTCGCGGCTCTGCCAGAGGTCCGCCGCACGGCGGAACGCGGCGAGCGCAGCGCGCGCGTCGTCGCTCGCCAACCGGACGGTGGCGTCTGCCGTCGCCGCGATCGCGTCGAGCAGCGGCGTCGCCGCGATTCCGGCCAGACGCACCAACTCGTCGGCGGCGGCTCGGGCCGCGTCCCGGTCGTCGTTCGCCAGGGCGACGAGCACGAGCGCGTCGAGGAGCGGCGCCCGGCCGAGCCCCGGCGGCATCTCGTCGATCGCGCGATTGAGCATGGTCTGCGCCGCGCCGGCTCGGCCCTGGGCGACACGAAGGAGGGCAAGGCCAGCGTCCGGCCGCCGACCCCAGCCGGCCGCTGCGCGGTACGCCTCTTCGGCCGCATCGAGTTCGCCTCTCAGACGCAGCAGCTCGGCCTCGAGGTAGAACGCCTCGCCGGCGGCAGATTCCGGCGGCGGCCGCAGGAGCCACTCCTCGGCGCGCTGCACCTCCGCCGTGGCTTCCGGCCACTCCCCGTGGAACCGCATCAGATCGGCGCGATAGACGAGGCACCGCCCGCGGAACGGGACCATCTCGGGATGCGAGGCTCGCCAACGCGTCAGCGCCTCGGTCCAGCCCTGGGCGCGGCCCAGGTCGTAGATCCGATGGAAGGCCTCGATCGCCGCGCAGTAGACGATGCCGGTGACGACCGGGCTTACCTCGCCCGATGTGACCGCGAGCATCGCGTCGTCGAGGAACAGGACGCCACGAGCGACCTCGCCGATGTCGATGAGCGCCTGGCCACGGCCCAGTCGCGACATCGTCGCGAGGTCCGCCTCGTGGAAGCGATCCGCGATCAGGGCGGCCTGCTCGAACAGGCCAAACGCCGTAGCGGGATCGCCGCCGTCCATGGTCCCGAGCGCCTGGGGGATCAGTAGATAGCCGCTGACCACGCTGTCGAGATGATGCTCTTCGATGACGCGCGAGGCTCGGGCGAGCCACCCACCGGCGACCGCGACCTCCCCTCGGTTCATCAGATTCATCCCGAGCCAGAACGCGATGTAGGCCGCGAAGTCCGGATCGCCGCCTCCAAGCGCGACCTGATGGGCCCGCGTCATCAGGGCGACCGTTGCGTCCTCGTCCCCCGTGAGGTGGGCAGCCATCGCGGCTTGGCCGACGTCGCGGGCGTCGAGCGCCCCCTCACGGTCGGCGGCGGCATAGGCACTCGCGGCTTCGACCCAGGAGGCGCGCGCGAACGCGGCACGGGCGCGTTCGAGGTCGGTCGCTGTCTTCACGATGGCGTCGGCTCCATGGCCCACTCTACCGCGCGGTGTGGCGGTCGACGCCGCGAATCAAAGCCAGCCGCGCCGCCGGAAGTAGAGGGTCAGGACGAGGAGCGTCAGCGCCATCAGGCCGAGGATCGCGAAGAACGTCCACTGCTCGCCTTCGCCGGGGAAGATCACATTCATCCCGAAGATGCTCGCGATGAGCGTCAGCGGCAGGAGCACGACGCTGGCGGCAGTCAGGATTCGGAACGAGTCATTGAGGCGGTGGCTCAGGACCGATTCGTTGGTCGACTCCAGCGCCTCGACGACCTCTTTGTAGTTCTCGAGCGTGTCCCAGATCCTCTCGGCGGCGTCCGAGATGTCGTCGAAATAGATCTCGAGCTCTTCGGCCAGGTAGCGCTGCTTGGTTCGCTCGAGGTCGCGGAGCACCGCCCGCTGGGGCCGGACGATCTTCCGGAAGTTGATGATCTCCTGCTTCGCGTTCGACAGGTCGCGGACGATCTCGCTCGATCGACCCTCGAAGATGTCGTCCTCGAGCCGGTCGAGCTTGTTGCCCATCTTGCGGAGCATGGGGAACGCCGCGTCGACGTTGGCGTCGACGATCCGGTACAGCAGGTAGCCCGAGCCCTTCGAGAAGTTCTGCTCGCGGAGGTCCTCGCGGGTCCTGAGCCGCTCGAACATCGCGCCGAGCGGCGGCAGCGACGTTTCAGGGAGCGTGATCAGGTAGTCGGGGCCGACGAAGATGTCGAGCTCCGCCGAGAGGAGCCGACCCGTCGCCTTCTCGAAGATCGGGAACTGCAGGACGATGAAGATGTAGTCGTCGTACGAGTCGAGCTTGGGGCGCTGGTTGCGCGAGTAGAGGTCCTCGTAGTCGAGCGGGTGGAAGTCGAACCGCTGCTCGAGCCAGTCGCGGTGGGCTAGACGGGGCTCCTCGATGTGGATCCAGCGGAGGCCACTGGCCTCGATGATCTCGGGATCCGGGACCTCTACGTCGCCGGGCAGCAGGACGCCGCCGGCCGGGACGGCACGGCGAAGTCGCGGGCGCGGGAGCGGGAGGGTCGGCATCGACTGGGAGGCTTCATAACGGCGTTCGCGGGCAATCCTAGCCCCTCACGCTGCGTGGCGCGCCCCCGAACGTTCGTACACGCCGTTCCGGGCCGTGCTCCGGCCGAGACTTCCGCAGCGAACGGCAAATCTGCCGCTGAGACCGTGACGAGCCGCCGGCTCGGTCCCGTCACGCGCTTCGCCAAGCGTGGGCTCCGGTCCGAAATGGGTCGACGCCGCCGGTTGACCGAGCAAATGCCTCGATATGCCGGTGGCGGCGGAATCGAACGTTGAACCGCTCCGTTTCGGTGGGATCGATATCTTCTGGCGAATCCCGGCATTTGGGGCCGATCGGGCGCTGAGGCCGGCCTGATCCGTGCGCGAGAACGCTCAGAGGCCACCTGCGACCGGCCCTTGTCCCGCTCCAAAGCCCGATTCTGTCGGTCGGAGTGACGTCGCTGGAGGTTGGGCGAGGCGAGGTCGAGGCGCGCGAGCTGATCCTGGGCTCGAGCGACGTCGGGATGCCGGTCGGTCCCGGCGTCATCGTGACGCGGCGGCCCGGCTGAGCCGGCCGTTCACGCGGGCCGGTCGTCACGCGCGGAGGACGAGTTGTGGTTTCTGCTCGCGGCGCGTTCGAACTCGTCCAGTGTGGGAATGCGCGGGCTGACTGGTTGGGGGGGGCCGGGCCCCACACGGGGCGATAATCCCGGCCATGTCCGACACGACGGCGCCGGCCGGCTCGAGCTCGCTCTCGGGAGCCCGCGCGCGCCTTGGCCGGATCCGGCTGAAGAGCTTCGAGACGGAGCCTTGGGTCGGCCTTGTCGTCGCGATCGTCGCGTGGGCCCTCATCACGTACTTCAGCGAGCCATGGGGCCGGCTGTGGGGCACGGGCCAGGACGCCCGCTGCTACTACCAGGCGACGCTCGCCGATCCGTACCTCCACTCCGACTGGAATGACCCCATCGCCTACGTCTACTCGCCGGCGTTCCTGCAGCTCGTCACGCCGCTGACGCGGCTGCCGTGGCAGGCCTTCATGGCGGTCTGGACGGCGATCCTGATCGGCGCGGCCCGGTTCCTGACGGGACCGCGGTTGCTCGCGGCGGGCCTCCTCTTCCCGTTCACCGCAATGGAGATCGCCGGCGGCAACATCTCGCTCCTGCTGGGGGTAGCGATCGTCGTCGGCTTCCGGTGGCCGGCCGCCTGGGCGCTCATCCTGCTCACGAAGATCACGCCCGGCATCGGGCTGCTCTGGTTCGCCGTCCGCCGCGAGTGGCGCCAGCTCGCGATCGCCCTGGGCGCGACAGCGGCGATCGTGGCGATCTCCGGCGTGATGCTCCCGCAGCAATGGCGCGACTGGGTCGACGTCGTGATCAATAACGCCGGCAAGGGCGGGACGTGGGCAAGCGTTCCTGTGCCGCTCTGGTTCCGCCTCCCGATCGCCGCCGGCGTCGTCGTCTGGGGAGCGCGGACCGATCGCGCCTGGAGCGTTCCACTCGCCGCGATGCTGGCGCTGCCGGCTCTCTGGTACGGCGGCATCTCGATGCTCCTCGGCTGCATCGCGCTCCTCCCGGAGCAGGGTCGCGTCAGGTGGCTGCCGTCTGGGGCCTCGGCCTGAGGCGAAGCGCGACGACGCCCGCCGCGAGAAGGAAGACCGAAGCGCCGAGGACGAACGGTCCGCCGGGACCGGTTACGGGCGCCACGATCCCGCCGACAATCGGGCCGACGATCCCGGCGGCGTACAGCGGCAGGTAGACGAGGTTGAGCGTCGCCGACCGCCGCTCCGGCGGCACTTCCGTTGACAGCAGGCTGAACACCATCGCGCCGACCGAGCCGTTGCATGCCGTGAACGTGAGGACCGTCAGCGCCAGGAGCGCCAACGTGGGCGCCAGCGGCGTCAGGAGCAGCGCAATCCCGCCGCCGACGAGGGCCCCGAGCAGCACCTGGCGGAAGCCAAGACGATCGCCGAGCGCCCCGCCGAATGTCGCCGCCAGCGCCCCGATCAACGCCGCCCCGCCAATGACGACTCCGATCGCCGTGGCGACGCCGACGCCCGGTCCGACGACGCTCTCCACGATCAGCGGCTGGTACGGCCGCGACAGCTGGCTCGCGAGGTACGTCACGAAGTAGATCGCGAAGATCCGCAGGATTCCGGGGTCCGAGACGACGCCCTTCACGGCGCCGTAGGCGAGGTCGAGCACCCTGCCCTGCGGCACGACCGTCGGACGGACCTCCCGGGAGCCGACCGCGACGAGCAATCCCGTCCCAACCGAGAACGCGGCCGATAGCCAGAACACAGCCGAGAACGACCAGCCGAGGCCGTCGACGAGGATCGGCCCGGCCAGGATCGGACCGACGGCGAACCCGATCGGACCGGCGGCGCCGAACAGTGCCATCGTCGTCCCCAGGCGGCGATCCGGGACCACGTCGCGGATGCCGGCGAGCATGACTCCGGTGTTCCCGAGCTGGAACCCGATCAGGAGGAGGCTGAGCGCGAGCTGCCAGGGCTCGTGCGAGAGCGCGAGGCAGGCGAAGACGACTGCCTCCACGAGGCAGCTTCGGACGATCACGGCCTTGCGCGAGTACTTGTCGGCCCAGACGCCCCACAGCGGGACCAGTGGCGCGCCGACGACGAAGATCAAGGCCGTGAACAGCCCGACGAACTGGAGCCGGTCGGCCTGCCCCACGCCCATCTCCTTGAGCACTGACGGCAGGAACGCGAAGACCTGGCTGACGGTCAGGCCCTCGACCATCGACGTGATCCAGAAGACGGCGACGACGATTCGCCAGTCGTCGCGACCGCGTGGGTCGTGGGTGGAGGGAACCGCGGGACCCGCCGCCGGCTCGGCATCGACGGCGGACGCGGGCTGCGACGACATCTGGACGGATCGTAGGCGAAGGCGTGATCCGGTGGCGTCGGATCGCCGTATGCTCCGCCAGGGGAGTTCCAGGAGGTGCCCGATGATCGGCCGGCTCGTGACTCGTCTCGTCGACGCGCAGGCCGGGTGGGCCCGACCGTTCGGCGACTTCAACCACCGCTGGCTGTCGGCGCTGTTCCGGCCGATCCGCCCGGTCAAGGACTTCTTCAACGGGACGTGGCTGGGCCATCCCGTCCATGCCGCTCTCACGGACATCCCGATCGGCGCGGCGACCGTCGCACTGATCCTCGACATCGTCGGCCAGCCCGTCGGCGCCGACGTCGCCCTGCTGATCGCCGTCCTCTCGATGCTCGCCGCCGCGGTCGTCGGCCTGGCCGACTACACGGACACCGACGGCACGGCACGGATGCGGACCACCGTCCACGCGACGGTCATGATCGTCGCGCTCGTGCTCTTCGTCGTGTCCCTCGTCCTCCGTGCCGGCAATCCGCCCGACCGGACGGTGCCGTTCGCGCTGCTCGTGATCGGCTACCTGCTCATCACGCTCGGCGCCGAGATCGGCGGCGACGTCGTGTACCTGATCGGGACCCACGTCAACCGCCACGCCTGGCGGGGCGCCGGCGTGAAGTGGGTGAAGGTCGATCTCGGCGGCCTCCCCGACATCCCCGAGGGCGGCCCGACGAAGGTCAAGGCCGGCATCAACGACATCGCCGTCGTTCGCAACGGCGATGCGATCCTCGCGGTCCACGCCCAATGCGCCCACGCCGGCGGACCGATCCACGAAGGCGCCGTGCTCGGCGATCGGATCGAGTGCCCATGGCACGGGTCGAGGTTCCTGCTCGCCAACGGCCACGTGGTCCGCGGCCCGGCGATGTACGACCAGCCGGCGTATGAGCTGCGGCGGACCGATGCCGGCTGGGAGGCACGGCGCCTGCCGCGGTGAAGTAGCAAGAGCATGACCCGGATCGAGATCCGCGATCCGGCGCTCGTGGTGCTCATCGGCGCCGCGGGAAGCGGTAAGTCGACGTTCGCGGCGCGCTGGTTCGCGTCCTCGGAAGTGCTCTCGTCGGACGCGTTCCGGGAGATCCTCAGCGGGGACGCCAACGACCAGCGAGTGACGAAGGCAGCGTTCTCGATCATCCATCGCGAGGTCACGAAGCGACTCGTCGCCGGCAGGACCGTCGTCGTCGACGCCACAAACGTCGACCGTCACGCACGCCGGGCGTTGCTGGCGCGAGCCGGGTTCGCGAACGTGCCGGCCGTCGCGATCGTCCTCGCGCTTCCTCGAGAACTCGTCCTGAGGCGAAACGCCGCGCGCCTCGAGCGAGTCGTCGACCCGACGATCGTCGAACGGCACCTCGAGCGTGTCGCAGCCGTCGCCGGATCGCTCGGCGACGAGGGGTTCGACCAGGTTGTGCTGCTCCGGTCCACCGATGACGTCGACGCGACCGAGGTCGTTCGGACCGTCGACCTCTAGGCGGCACCGACCCCGATCAACACGATGGCGCTGATCGCCGCGGCGACACCGACGACCTGGGTCCGTGTGAGGCGCTCCTTGAGGATCGTCACCGCCAGGATCACGGTGACCACCGGGTACAACGAGGAGAGCACGGCCGCCACCGCGAGCGCGCCCGCCTGGGCTGCGGTGAGAAAGAGCCCGTTGCCGGCTATGTCGAGCGCGCCGACGCCGGCCGCCGCCGGAATCACACCCCGCGGGACGCGCCACGGTCGGCGCGCGATGGCGATGACGGCGCCGAGGAAGACGGTCGCCGCCAGCTTGACGACCGCCAGAGCCCAGAACAGCGAACCCTCGGGCACGAGCCCCAGGAAGAGCGCCGACAGCCCGATCCCGACGCCGCCGACGACCGCGAACTCCAGGCCCGACCGCCCGGACCCGTGATCGGCCGCGCGCGTGACGAGCAGCACCGCCGCGATCGCCAACAGCACGCCGAGCCAGACGAGCGGCGGCAGCGCGCCCTCGAGCACCACTCCGGCAACCACCGGGACGATCGCCGCGAGCACGCCCGTGACGGGCGCGACGACGCCCATCCGGCCGACGGCGAGGCCCTGGTAGAGGCAGAGGATCCCGATGGCGCCGTTGACGCCGCCGATGGCGGCCAGCGCCGCCGGTCCGGACTCCGGCAACGGTTCCTCGGAGAGGAGCGCGGCGGCGGCGACCGCCGCGAGCCCGACGACATTGACGATCAGCGACACTCCGAGCACCGGCGCGCGCCGGGTGGTCCAGCCGCCACCGAAGTCGCCCGAGCCGAACGCGACCGCCGCAGCCAGGCCCAGAACGACGACCGCGACATTCGCGCCGGCGTCAGCCGTGGGCAGGGACTCCGTCGGGCCGGATCGGCTCCCGGTGAGCGTCGCCGTCGAGCGCGGCGGCCGCGTCGAAGCCCTCGTCGATCTCGGTCGGCCCCGCGAGCGGGACGACGGCGTCGGCCGAGGCGTCGTAGCGGTCCGACGTCGTCAGGTAGATCACCTGGAAATCCCGCGCGACATCGCGCAGCAGCGCGAGCGAGCGCCGGGCACGCACGTCGTCGAACGTCACGAACGGATCATCGAGGATGAGCGGCGGCCGACGGCCGCCTGTCACGAGCCGGACCAGCCCGATCCGGGCGATGAGATAGACGAGGTCGAGCGTGCCCTGACTGAGGGAGGTCACGTCGACCCAGTCGCCGCGCTCCGGGGCCTGGACGCGGATGTCGAACGTCTTGTCGTCGACCTGGACACGCCGGTAGCGGCCGTCCGTGACCCGCTCGATGTCGGCGACCATCTTCCGTTCGAGGTAGCGGGTCGCGGTCTTCATCGTGGCCTGCTCGGCGTGCTCGATCTCCGCGAGCGTCCGCTCGTAGACGCGGGCACGGCGCTGGAGGGCCAACAGCTCGTCGCGGCCCGCGGCGAGCCGCTCCGCATGGCCGGCGACCGCCTCCGCGTCCACGGCGTTCGTCTCGACGCGGGCGCGGGCATTCGCCTCGTCGTCGCGCGAGCGTTCCAGGGCAGCCTCCAGGTCGCGGACGTCGACTTCCAGCCGCTCCCTCGCCCGGGGCTCGCGGGCGATCGGCCCGAGCGCGTCGAGCGCGTGGCCCTTCTGCTCGATCTCGAGGGCGGCGGCGTCGCGTCGCTCGGGCAACGTCTCAATCGGCTCCTTGCCGACGAGGCCGTCGAGCTGTGCCTTGAGCAGGTCGATCTTCGCGACGTGCTCCTGCTCCGCCGCCAGCATCGTCTCGACGGCCGTGAGGTCCTCGAGCCCGACGCCGTTGAGCTGCTGGGCGGTGTCCGCCTCGGCCTGCCCGAGCTCCGCCTCCATCTCGGACCGGCCCCGGAGCCGGCGGTCGATCTCGACGTCGCGCAACTCAGCCTGCACCCGGTCGCTGCGGCGCAGCCACCACGCGACGAATGCGAGGATCGCCCCGACGCCGGCGACG
>JBJMMH010000027.1:0-32515 GCA_045804885.1 Chloroflexota bacterium
AGCCCGGTTTCGCCGGCGACACGCAGACCGGCGCGCGCAAGCCGGCGACGACGGAGACGGGCCTCGTCGTCCAGGTGCCCATCTTCGTCGAGGCCGGCGATACGATCCGCGTCGACACCCGGACCGGCGAGTACCAGACGCGGGTCTGATCTCCCCGATGATCGGCCGCGGCGGCATCGACGCCTCCCCCGGCTCAACGGCCGCCATCATTCACTCGAGCGGCCCCGATCCGAACGCGTCGTCGTCGTAGATCACCTTGCAGGAACCGACGTGATTGGCGATCTCGGCGATCGACCGGGCGGCACCGACGGGTAAGGCCCGCCATTGGTCGGGCGTCACCGTCGCGAGGTTGGTGAGGAGCGCCTGGCTCTCGTTCGACTCCTCGAGACCGGCGCCGCGGAACGCCTCGTCCATGAGTCGGAGGAGGGCGTCGATGCCGCCGCGGCCGATCATCGCGGAGATCAGACCCGCGTCTGGTACTCGCCGGTCCGGGTGTCGACGCGGATAGTATCGCCGGCCTCGACGAAGATGGGCACCTGGACGACGAGGCCGGTCTCCGTCGTCGCCGGCTTGCGCGCGCCGGTCTGCGTGTCGCCGGCGAAACCGGGCTCCGTGTTCGCGACGAGCAGGTCGACCGTGACCGGCAACTCCACGCCGATCGTCTCGCCCTGGTAGCTCGTCCGGTCCACCTGCATTCCGTCCTTCAGGTACGGCGCGATCTCGTCGAGCTGGTCCCGCGTCAGGTGGAACTGGTCGTAGGTGTCGAGATCCATGAAGTGGAAGTCGTCGTCGTCGCGGTACAGGAACTGGACCGGGCGGCGCTCCATCGAGGCCCGTGGCCACTTCGTCCCGGCCTGGAAGCTGCGCTCGACCGTCTGGCCGCGCTTGATGTTGCGGAGCGTGATCCGGACCTGGGCCGAGCCGCGGCCCATCTTGATGTGGTGGTAGTCGAGGATCTGCCAGAGCTCTCCGTCGAGCTCGATCGCGACGCCCTTGCGCAGTTCGCCGGTGCTGATCATGTCGGTACGGGGCTCCTGTCGGGCAACGGCCGAGCGGCCGTCGGGCGCGCCGATGCGCGGTCACGGTTCGATGGTGGCTCCGGATTGTAGCCGACGGATCGGGCGCCACCCCGCTGAGTCACGGCGGCGTCACGGCAGCCCTCGAGCCCCGGCTGAGCCGCGAAAGACCATCACGAGAGCCGCGGCCGCGTCATCCGACGACGAGCGGGCCGCGCGGGAACCGGGTCAGGAACTCGAGCCGGCCGGCCCCGGCGTCGAGAACGACGAGATCCTCGATCCGGACGCCGGTCTCACCCTCGACGTAGATACCAGGCTCGACGCTGAACACCGTCGGAGACGGGAGGGGCGCGTCGTTCGCGTTGCGGCTGAGGGACGGCAGCTCGTGCGTCGCGAGGCCGATGCCGTGGCCCAGACCGTGGCGGTAGGCCGGCCACCGGCCGTCGGTGTCGATCACGTCGCGGGCGACGGCGTCGAGGTCCCGCCCGCTCGGCAGCTCGACCTCTGCGCCGATCGCCGCGGTCAGCCGCTCGATCGGTGCCGCCTGGGCGGCCGTGACGAGCTCGAAGATCGCCAGGTCCCGCTCCGACGGCGCGCCGGCGAACAGGGTGCGCGTCATGTCGCTGCGATAGCCATCGACCTGCGCGCCGAAATCGAACAGCACGACTGCGCCGCGCTCGACGACCGCGTCGGACGGCGAGCCGTGAGGCATCGCGGCGGCCGGCCCGACGAGGCACGTCGGGTCGAAGGCGACTGCCTCCGCGCCGCCCGTTCGCAGCAGCCATTCGAGCTCGAGCGCGAGCGCCCGCTCCGACGCACCGGGGACGATTTTCGGCAGGAGCGACGCAAGCGCCCGATCCGCGACGGCACAGGCCGCTGCGACGCGCTCGACCTCACTCGGCTCCTTGACCGCGCGATCGGCTTCGACCCAGCCCTCGACCGGTACGAGCTCGACGTCGGGTGCCGCTGCCTCGAGCCGACGCCAGGCCGCGTGCGCGACGAACCCAGCCTCGACAGCGACCCGCCGGGCGGCGAGCGACGCGACCAGCTCGGGCCAGGCGGCAGGCAGGTCGTAACCAGCGTCCTCGATGCGCGCCCCGGGCGCCTGCCGACGGGCCTGGATCGTGTAGCGCGAGTCGGCGAGGACGACGACCTCGTCGCGGCCGACGAGGAACTGGCCGGAGTGGCCCGCGACCTTCTCCTCGCCGTCGGCCAGGACGAAGCCCGTCAGGTACCGGCTGTTCTCCCGCCGAACCCCGAAGTAGGCGTCGATGCCAAGTCCCTCGAAGCGGTCGCGCAGCCGCCCCAGGCGGATCGGTCGCGCCGCGGCGTCGGCCTCAGTCCAGCGGGCGTGATCGGCGGCCGTCGGCGGATCGGCGAAGTCGCCGGCGGTCGGCCAGCCAGTGCCAGCCAGCGTCATCGGTAGCCGTACTTCTCGAGGTTCCGCTGATGCTCACCCAGCGTTTTTGCGAATGCGTGGCCGTGTGAGCCGTCGTTCTTGGCGACGAAGAACAGGTAGCCGTCCTTCGTGTCGGGGTGCAATGCCGCGTCGATGGAGGAGAGCGTCGGCGTGGCCAGCGGACCCGGCGGGAGGCCGCCGTTGCGGTACGTGTTGTAGCCCTCGAGGTCAGCCGGCAGCTTGACGTCGCGAAGCGATACGTCCTCCGGCGGCCGCCCGAACTCGTAGAGCTTCCACTGGTCGAAAGGAATCTTGTCGAGCTCGACGGTGTCGTTCGCGTAGATCACGGTCGGGTCGGCCTCGAGGAGGCCATGGCTGTTCTTCCCGTCGAGCCGGTTCTGGTAGACGCCGGCGATCAGTGGCTTCTCGTCTTCGAGCACGGCCTCCTTCTCGACCAGCGAGGCCAAGGTGAGGACCTCGTAGAACGTCAGCCCGCTCTCGGACGCGACGTTCAGCCGGTCGCCGACCGCCTTGTGGAACCGGTCGAGCATCAGCCGGACAAGCTCGTCGGCGCTCGTGTCGGGGAGGACGCGGTACGTCGCGGGCCAGAGGAAACCCTCGAGTGAGCCGCCGGCCGGCAACTCGAGCCACGGGTAGTCCGCGAGCAGCTCCGGCGTCGGGTGCTTGGCGAGCTCGTAGAAGTCGCGCGGGTTCATCGTGAGGCTCTCGATGGTCTCGAGCTTGGCGGTGACCTGCTCGAGCCGGAGTCCGGTTCGAAGGTCGATCTGGACGAATGGGTCGGCAGGCGGGTTGAGCAACGCCGTGACGAGCTGATCGGGTGTCATCGACCTGCGCAGGATGAAGTCGCCCGTCTTGAGCTTGTCCGTCAGGCCCTTCTCGACGGCGATCAGGATGAACGACCGGCGATCGCTGATGAAGCCCTGGTCCTGCAGCCGCTGGGCGATCGTCGTGGCCGTCTCGCCTGAGCCGATCTGGAACGGGACCTGGGCCGTGTCGGCTGAGACAGGATCGGTCAGCGCGGGCCCGAGGTCCTCGCGGACCATGTCGGCCACCCACGAGACCCCGAGCGCACCCGGGTTGTCCGAGGCCCAGCCGACGACGGCGCTCTGGACGACGGGCCGCAGTACGGTCACCAGCGCGACGAGGACGATCGCCGCGAGGATGCCGGCGAAGGCCAGGAACCGGACGATGCTGCCTGCGCCACGGTCAGAACGTCGATGGTCGCGACCGTAGCCGTTGCCGTACCCGTTGCCGTTGCCATTCCCGCCGCCGCGGCGGTCTCGAGCGTCGTCGTGGCCGCGGTAGTCGGACTCCCAGGGATGGTCGACTTTCGCCTGCTCCGCCGGGTGAGCCTGGCGCAGATCGCGCCCCGCGCCGGTGTCGCGCGGTCGGCCCCCTGAGCGGATCGTCATTGGGTCCTCTCCACGTGGTCGTCAGCGTCTGCGCGCACGGCCGACTCGGTGTCGCCGTTCGCGTGTGTCGCGGGACTGGATGTCGGAGCCGGATCGCGCGGCTCGGTCGTCGCTGCTGCTCGAGCGTCGAGCTCGTCCTGGAGGATGATCGCCGCAGCCTCGCGGTCGACCCTTGCGCGATGGGTCTCGCGCTGTGCTCGCGTCGGCGGCCCGCCCGACCGGCCCCGCTTCATCGGGCCCACCCGCTGTTCGGCGAGATGGCTCGTCAGACGCTCGTCGCGGAAGGTTAACGGTAAACCAAGGATCAGGGCGACGGCGGCCGCCCACTGACGGGTGATGGCGGCCTGCGAGCCCTCGGAGCCGCCGGCGTGGAGTGGCAGCCCGACGACGAGCTCGTCCACGTCCTGGTCGCGGATGATCGGCCCGAGCGCCGCCGCATCCGCGGCGGGCGTCGGCTTGCGGGTCAGCGTGGAGTGGGCGATCGCCCGACCGCCGTCCCGGTCAGCGACCGCGAGCCCGATCCGGCGCTCCCCGAGATCGACCCCCAGGAGCCGGGTCACGGGCTCCGGCTGGGAGCCGGCGCGCCGGACGCTCCCGCCGCCGCGTCGCGCCTCACGATCGAGAGGCTCACCCGCGAGTCGATGCTCGGGACGGAGCTGACCCATGCCGGCCATGGCGTGATCTCGACGTCACCGAACGGCTCGAGAGCCGCCTTCGCCTCGCCGAGCGACTTGCCCTTGACGAGCGTGAGGAGGTCCGCGGGGTCGAGGACTCGGACGCGCGATGCGGACGCCGTCACCGGGAACGAGACGTCGCCGTTCGCGACGGTCGCATCGCCCTGTTCGATGTCGACGGAGTCCTCGATCAGCTGGTAGCCGGGCCCGACGTTGGCCATCAAGCGGGACTTCGCGATGCCGCGGACGGGGGAATCGTCGACGGCGATGACGTTGCCTGTCGCCTCGAGCCCCAGTTCGAACGACTCCTGCTCCTTGCCGACGAGCGTCTTTGGATCGACGGTCGGTGTCGGATCACCGAGGGCGGCAGTCTCCGGATACAGCGTCGCGTTCTGGGGTGCGCCGGCGCCGTCCGCGACCGCCGCCGTGAACGCGTCTTCCAGCTGGCCGGTCAGAGCGGTCATCGCCTCGTCCACATCCGCCTGCGAGACCTGGGGAAACTCGTCGTGAGTCCCGCCGCTGGTGGCTGCCTTGTTGCGGACGCTCAGCGTCAGTGGGTCCTCACGAGCCGGGATCACGGTGATGGTGTTCGGCTCGACGTTGCCCGCCGTGCCCGGCTTCACCGCCGTCACCGCGACGTCGGCTTGGCTGGGAATGACCTGAAGGCCTACAAGCTTCGCCCTCGGGACGGTGACGGCGCGATTGGTCTTGAAGCGGACGCCCGACTGGGTGCTCACCACGCTGCCCGAAGCGATCGTGTTCGTCGCGGTGAAGTCGACATTGCGGAACGTGACTGTCCCGGTCGCCGCCTCCTCCGCCACCCGGCGGCCCTTCGCCGTGAACGTGTCGGAAACGCTGACGGGAACCTCGACCCGGCTCGCAGGGACGACGCCGGCCTGGGGATCCGCGCTGGTCGCGTCGGGGTCCGCGCGGACGGTCAGCGAGATCGGCGGGATGGGCTCCTCGCGCGGCGTCACGATGATTTCGGCCGACGGCAGGTAGACCCAGCCCGCGATCGCCACAGCGACGATCGTGAGAATGGCAACCGCGGCGACGACGACCGCCGACGCTCCGATCCGAGGCAGACGCCGGCTCGGGATCACCGGGACGCGGACGGCCGGGCCGGTTGCGACCCGCGACGTGCCGAGCGTTGACGCCGCAAGGCCGGCCGCGACGCTCCCCGAGGGCGACGATGGCGGCGCCGATGCCGTCGGCGGCAGCACGACCCGCTGCGTCTCATCGCTGATCGCGGTAGGGCCGTTGCGCGCCAGGGTCGGATCGGCCAACGGCGGTGCCGATGGCCCCGGCGTTGCCGCGGCCGGGGCGAGCGCCGCGCCAGCCGCGGCCGCGGCAATCGTCGCCGCGACGGCGGCTGATCCGGCGTCCTCGGCTTCGGAATCGGCCTCCGCGTCGCTCGGGGGAGTGTCCGGCGTCGTGTCCCGGGCCGCCGCCGCCGCAATTGCCGCTCCGGAGGGGGCAGGGCCGTCGTCGAGCGGCGCATCGGGCGGCGCGGACGTGGCCGCCGCGCTCGCCGCCGCGGCGTCGTATTCCGCGACTGATCCGAACACGGGCAACCCGGCCGAGGCCGCGAGGGCCCGCGTCGCCGGATCGGACGCGACGACCGAGAGCCGGCGGTTGTTGACGATGGCCTCGCGCGACAGCAGCCGGAAATTCATCCGCGAGGTCGAGATACGGGACCCGTACGGAACGACGAGCGCGACCTTCGTCGCCTCGGAATCCCGGATCCGGGCGGCGGCGGAGGTGATCTCGTCGTCGACGTCGAGATAGACGGTGCCCGTTGCCATGCCGGGTGCTAAGGGTAGCCGGTCTGGGGTCCCGGGCGTGGGCGCGACGGCTCGGTCACACCTTCATGGCGCGGAGCACGCGCCGGAGCGCGGCGTCGAGCGGATCCTCGGTCGTCTGGAGCTCGATCGCCTGGTACGCGAGGCCGAGCGGTGTGACGTCCTGCTGGTCGACGAGAAGCTCCGTGGCATCTGTCAGCGCCTCGACCTGGTTCGGGGCCATAACGACGACCTCAGGCGGCCGCGCGAACGAGAGTCGCTTCCAGAAGCGATCGGCCGCGAGGGCCTTCGGGATCTCGGGCAGGCGCGAGCCGCCGCCACAGAGGAAGATCCGACCGGGCAGGAGGTCGCCGCCGCCAAGCTCCTCCATGACCAGCTCGACGCCGGCTGCCCAGACCTCGACGTCATCGGCGACGATCTCGGCGATCTCGTCCCGGCCCTCGACCTCGAGGCCCCGGGCGTAGTCCACCTTCGCCGCCTCAGCCCGCGGGAATGGCAGGTCGAGCCGATCCGCGAGGCTCTTCGTGAAGGCCCGGCCGCCGAGGGCGAACATCCGAGTGCCTTCGATGCCGCCCTGGCGGACGAGGGCGACGTCGGTCGTGCCGCCGCCGACGTCGACGAACAGCGCGCCCGACTGGCGGACCTGCTCTGAGCCGAGGACGCGAGCGACCGCGTACGGCTCGGCGACGACCTCGAGCAGCTCCAGGTCGAGCTGCGAGGCGACGCTCTGGAGCGCGCCAAGGTGGACGAGCGGCGCGAACGCGTTGAAGATTCCGATCTTGATGTGCCGGCCCTGGAACCCGACGGGGTTCGTCAGGGCGTAGCCATCGATCGACGCGCCGACGACCGCGGCATGGACGAGTCGGACGTCGACGTTGGGCAGGCCTGTCTCCCAGGTGATCGATCGCTCGGCCTCGCGAAGCGCTTCGCGCTGGACGAGGTCGATGAGCTTCTGGAGCTCGGCCTCGCTGATCGGCTGGTCGGGCCGTTTGCGCTCCTGGCTGTGGGTCGTCGTGAAGCCCTTGACGAGCTCGCCGGCGATGCCGACGACGACCTGCGACGGCCGGAAGCCGGCCATCTCCTCAGCCTCCTGGAGGGCCACGGCGCAGTTGTCGACCACCGCGGCGATGTCCGCGACGGTGCCCGACTGCATATGACTGAGACCCTGGCGCTTCCGGCCGACGCCGCGGACCGTGCCGTGGCGGTCGTCGCCGATCTCGAACACGAGCGCCTTCGCGAACTCCGTTCCGATGTCGAGCGCCGTGCAGGCAGCGAGTGCCTCGCCGGCGTCGCGTTGGAGGATGCGCCGCCAGAAGGCCATTCAGCCGCCCTTGGACAAGGCGGTTCGGATCGCCTCCATTGCCTGGTCGAGCCCATCGGCCCGAGTGCCCTTGCCCTGGGCCATCTCCGATCGACCGCCGCCCTTGCCGTCGATCGCTGCGACCGCGTCGCGGACGAGGTCGCCGGCGGAGATGCCTTTCGCGACGAGGTCGTCGCTGACCGTCACGAAGATTTGGGGCTCGTCCGCCTCGAGCCCGAGCGCGATCACCCCGGAGGGGAAGCTGCCCCGGAGATCCTTGGCAGCCCCCTTCACCGCATCGATCGATTCATACGGGCCGGCGAACGCGATGAGCCTGACGCCGGGCGCGATCTCCTCCGCCCGCGAGACGAGATCGGCCGGCTTCGGCAGCCCTATTCCCCCACCCGCCTTGAGCCGCCGCTTCGTCTCACGGAGCTCGTCCTGGAGCGATCGGATCCGGTCCGGCAGCACATCCGCCGACTGGGCGCCCGCGGTGTCGGTCGCGGCCTCGAGCGTCGCGACGCGGGCATCGAGCCAGGCGTCTGCGCCGGCCCCGGTCAGCGCCTCGATCCGGCGCATTCCGGAGCCGATCGACCGCTCGCCGGTGATGACGAAGCTGCCGATCTGCCCGGTCGCCCGCGCGTGCGTCCCGCCGCACAGCTCGTGGGAGTAGCCGTCGACGCGGACCGCCCGCACGGTTTCGCCGTACTTCTCGTCGAAGAAGGCGTCGGCACCCGCGTCGACGGCCTCCCGCATCGACATGAAGCTGGGCGTCACGGTCCGATCGTCGCGGACAATGCCGCGGACCTCGGCCTCGATCGCCTTCAGCTCGTCGGGCGTCAGCGCCCGGTCGAAGGGGAAGTCGAACCGGAGGTAGTCCGGCGTCACGAGGGAGCCCGCCTGGCGAGCGCTGTTACCGACGACGTTCCGCAGCGCGCGATGGAGCAGGTGCGTCCCCGTGTGGTTGCGCATCGTGTGGGCCCGCCGCTCGGCATCGACGACGGCACTGACGGTCTCGCCCACCCTGAGCCGCCCGTGGAGCGTTCCGCCATGGACGATAAGCCCGCCGACGGGCTTCTGGGTGTCCTCGACGGTGAACAGCTCCGACCCCCCGCCAGCCTCCCGGATGACGCCGCGATCGCCGACCTGGCCGCCGCCCTCGGCGTAGAAGGGCGACTGATCGAGGACGACCTCGGCCGCGCCCTGGCCGGTCAGCTCGTCGAACTCGATGCCGTCCCGGATGATCGCAACGACCTTGCCGTCGGCGGACGTCGTCTCGTAGCCTCGGAACGCGGTATCGCCGGCCCGCGCCTGGATCGCGCCGTACAGCGCGATCGCCTCGGCCTGTCGGGTGAGGCCCGCCTTCGTGCCGGCCCGGGAACGCTCCCGCTGCTCCTCGAGTGCGGCCTCGAAGCCGGCCCGGTCGACGACGACACCGTATTCCGCCGCGAGCTCGACGGTCAGGTCGTAGGGAAAGCCGTAGGTGTCGTTCAGGCGGAATGCCGCCGACCCGGGAAGCACGGGGGCGTCACCCGGCAGATCCTCGGCCCGCTGACCAACGTTGAGCGGAGGTCGAAGGTGACCGCTGCCGACGGCGTATCTCGGGTCTCGGTCAAGGACGTCAGCGATCTCGTCGTGGAGCAGCCGTGTCCCCGCGTCGAGCGTCCGCGCGAACTGCGCCTCTTCACGTTCGATCGCCGCGAGGATGTCATGCCGCCGCTCGACGAGATGCGGGTAGGCGTCGGCCATGATCTCGATCACGACCTCGGCCAAAGCGCCGAGGAACGGCTCGGTCCGTCCGAGCAGGCGGCCGTGCCGGACGGCGCGGCGCAGGATCCGCCGTAGGACATAGCCGCGGCCCTCGTTCGACGGCAGGACGCCGTCGGCGACGAGGAACGTCACCGCGCGCGAGTGGTCGGCGATGACCTGGTAGCTGAAACGCTCGGCTTCGAAGGCGTCCGGGTCGTGGTCGAGCAGTTCCCGCAGGCGGGCGTGGATCGGCGTGAAGAGGTCCGTGTCGTAGTTCGACGGGACCTGCTGGAGGACGCTCGCGAGCCGCTCCAGGCCCATCCCGGTGTCGACGCTAGGGAACGGCAGCGGCACCCGGCCGTCCGGGCGCTGGTCGAACTCCATGAAGACGAGATTCCAGATCTCGAGCCAGCGAGGGCACTGCTCGCTGTGGTCCGGGATGCAGTGCGGGCCCTCGGACAGGTGCGCGCCGCGGTCGTAGTGGATCTCGCTGCACGGCCCGCACGGACCGAGCTCCGCCATCCGCCAGAAGTTCTTGTCGTCGCCGTGCTCGACGTCCCCCCAGCGGGCCATCCGGTCGGGCGGCAGGCCGATCTCGTCGCGCCAGATGTTCCAGGCGACTTCGTCGTCGGTGTAGGTCGTCGCCGCGAGCCGCTCCGCTGGGATGCCGAGGTCGCGCGTCAGGAACTCCCACGCCCAGCGGATCGCGTCCTGCTTGAAATAGTCGCCGAACGACCAGTTCCCGAGCATCTCGAACAAGCTGTGGTGGCGGGGCGTGCGGCCGACCTCCTCGAAGTCGTTGTGCTTGCCGGCGACCCGCAGGCAGCGCTGGTAGTCCACCGCGCGCGTGTACGACCGCTTCTCGGCGCCCGTGAAGACTTCCTTGAACTGGACCATGCCGCTGTTCGTGAACAGCAACGTCGGGTCGCCTGCCGGAACGAGGCTGGCCGACGGGACGTGGGTATGGCCGCGCTCGGCGAAGTACTCGACGAAACGGCGCCGGATCTCGGCCGCGGGCCGGGATTCGATCCGCGGATCGCGGTCGATCGTGGGGCTGGACATCGGCCGCAATGGTACCGAACGGACGATCGGGAACCGACAACGATCGAGGACGGGCGGCGGCTCTTGTCGGCGTCATCGCCGTCGTCGTCGTCGTCGCGATCCTGCTCGGCGGGGCGCTCGGCGCGAGCGCTGGCGCACCCGGTGACGAGGCAGCGGCGACGATGATCCCGATACCTGAACCATCCGGTGAACGTGGAACGCTCACCTGGATCTTTCACGGGAACCACGGAGTTCCGCCGGATCACGCGCGGCGGCGCGTTCTCGACATACCTCGTCATCATCGACTCGATCCAGGGCCACGACGTAATGCTCACCGACCACTTCGTGGACGGCGGAGCAGCCGTTGCATGGTTCGAAGACCCGTACATCGTCCTCGTCGCGGGTGACGGCGCCGAGACGGTGAGAGACGCCGCTGAAGCGATTCGAGGCGCGGGACTAAGCCCCCGGAGGCGCCTCGGGTGCGTCGGCGCTGACTCTGCTAACGGTCCCGCTCAGCGTCTTGCGGCCCGTCGTCCGGCGTCGCTGCCAGAGCGTCGAGCCGGCGATCGCGGCCCCGACGAGCGCGCCGATCGCGAGGCCCCGGACGAACTGGGCCGAACGCGGGTCGTCGCCCGCGGCGATGGGACCGACGAGCCGATCGATCAGAGAGCCGCGGTCGGTCATGGGCGTGCACTCCGTTTCGTCGGGCCGAGGATCGCCACGATCGACACGAACGCGATGCCGATCCAGGACACGGCCGCCGCCGCCAGGATGTGGAAGTCGCCGACCCGCAGCAGGTCGAGCCCAAGCCGGGCGCCCAATGCGTCGCCAGCCCACGCGCCGAGGAAGGCCGCGATGAGCAGCGGCGGTAGCTGGCCGCCCGCGGAGCCGCGGATCAGCACGTACAGCGAGGTGTTGAAGATCCCGACAAGCAGCGCGAGGATGGGCGCGGGACCGATCACCGCCCGAGTATAGGTACCTGCAACGAGTCGGAGCCGGGCCCGTGGGACCCGGCTCCGATGTGCTGCGGACAGCGCGATCGCCTTACGGGGAGACCATCATCACCCGGGTGCCCCAGTTCGCGAACAGCGTCCGCGGGGCGTCGGGGATGTATTCGACGGCCATCCAGAGGTTGCCGTCCTCGTCGGCCTGGGCGGCATGGTAGTCGCCCCAGCGGGCGGTCCCGGCGCCGCCCTCGATGACGTACCCGGTAAAGCCGTCCTCGGGCAGCTCGCCGGCCTGCTCGACATGGACTGCGCTCGTCGCGCCGCCGCCGCCGAGCGAGACCCACGCCGCGCTCGGGAACCAGTCGCGGCCGCTGAGCGTGAAGCCCATCGCCGCGTCGCCGGCGTTGTTCGCCGCGATCGCGCCGTAGAGCGCATTCGCCCGATTGATCGCGACATAGCCCTGGCTCGTCACCGATCCGCCGACCCCGGTCGCGCCGATCGTCGGCGTCACCTGGAACCAGGCGATCCCGGCGTTGACGTCGCCGTTGGCGTTCTTCACAGCCGTATTGACGTCACCCCAGAGCTTGCCGGCGGCGTACTTGACCTCCTGCATCCGGTCGTCGTTGGCAGCCAGCAGCTCAAGGTGCTCGACGCTTTTCACGCCTTCGAGGCCCTGGGCCTCGAGGTCCCTTAGCGGTGTCGGGCCGTCCATCTGCTCAGCATCGGGCGGCTGGCCGTACACCTCGCTCGCGAGGACCTTGCTGGTCAGCGTCACCTGGTTGGTCAAGCCGAGCGTGCTCGTCCCGGTCATCGCCCAGACGGCGATGCGGTTGTCGATGCCGGCGGTGAAGTCGAGCGCCGAGAGGAAGTATTCGGTGCCGCCCTGGCTGAGCTCGTACGTCCCGCCGGCCGGCGTCGTCGCGGGCTCGATCGTGTACGCCTGGTCTTCGGCGAGCGGGATTCCGGAAATGTGGACGCCGGCCAGCGTTCCGCCGGCACCCGCGGCCAGCGCCGCCTTGTTGAAGGCGTACACCTGGCCGCTGCTGAAGTTCTCGCCGAAGGGCACGAGCGAGTACTCGTTCGTCGAGATGTAGAAGCCGAAGTGGTCCGCCCCGATCAGGGGCTGGTCGGCGAAGCAGGGGCAGTCCGGGTGGTCCGCGAGGTTGCCCGTGCCGTCGGTCGTGTCGAGCTCGTAGACATTCCACGTTCCGGTGGGATTGCCGCTCGCGCTGACCGCCAGCAGCACCGACGACGCGTCTTCGGGAGTCGCGCCGGTCGCTGGGTCGAGTGTGATCCGGTACGCGCTCACGAAGAAGCGGTCGGTGTCCGCGTCGTAGTAGCACTTGACGTCGCCGACGTCGTCGCCGAACGTCACCGGGTCGGTGGTCCGGTTGACGGCCGGGGTCACCCCGAAGAGCTGGTTGAGGGGCGTAGACGCCGTGAGCGGCGCGCCGCTCGTGTCGAACACGCGGAGCGCGGTGTTCACGCCCTGGACGACGAAGCCGTTCCCGACGCAGAGTCCCATGTCGGGCGGCTCGGCCGAGAAGTTCGAGTTGGCGTAGATGCCGGTGCCCGAGAGGCGCTGATCGGCGTGCGTCTGGCCGTCGAAGCCCGATGCGCCGGCGGCGCCGGTAATCGCGAGGTCGCCGGGCTTGGGGACGTGGGCCGCCGGCACGCGCTTGGCGGACTGCGAGCCGGGCGCCCTCGTGGCGAGGTCTTCCTGCTCGCGCGGGCCCGTCTCCGGGTCGGCGCCCTCCTCGAGGTCCGTGCCCGCCTTCTTCGCGAGGTGGGTCTGGTGGATCCGGCTGATCTTCGCCGTCGAGCGATGGCCGACGCCGGCTTTCGGCGCCGCGGCCGCGGGCGGACCGACGACCGCGAGGGCGAGGAGCGACGCCGCGCCGATCGCGACGATCCGCCGCAACGTCGTCGCAGTGGGCGGACGCCCGGAAACGAGGGCGGAACGATCTCGCATCTCCACTCCCCTGTGCTGATAGCCGGGCCGGCTCTCCCTGGCGTCACGCGGCGACCGTCGTGCCGCTCCGCTCGTAGCCCGGCAACGCTTATATAGCACCGCGGAGGAAACGCCGCCTTGCACGCGGCGCTGGCGGTGGACCTGACCCGCTCAGGCCGCTCCGACGAGCGCTTGAGGCCGGCCGATCCGGCCGCCGCCGAGGACGAACTCGCCGTCGTAGAAAACGGCGGCCTGGCCGGGCGCCGCCGCCCAGACGGGAGTCTCGGTCTCGACGACCCAGCGTCCGCTGCCTGACGGCTCCCGCGTCGTCGCCGGCCGGATCGTCGCGGGGATCGGCGCCGCCCGGTGGCGGATGCGGACCGCCGCCCGGAACGAGGTGGCGCGCCGGCCGTCGGCGACGAACGTGACCCGCTCGACGCCGAACGAGCGGGTCTCGAGGTCCTCGCGTCGACCCAACTGGATCGTGTTGGTGAGCGCGTCGATCCGGCTGACGTAGCGGGGCAGGCCGTCTTCCGCCGCGATCCCGACGCCCCGCCGCTGCCCGACCGTGTAGGCCGGCGCGCCGCGATGCTCGCCGAGCTGCGCGCCATCGGCGTCGACGATGGCGCCCGGCGTCTCCTGCCAGCCCGCGCGCTCCCGAAGAGCGTCGCGATAGTCGCCGCCCGGCACGAAGCAGATCTCCTGGCTCTCGGGCTTGTCGGCCGTCGGAAGCCCGAGCTCGCGAGCGATCCCCCGGACGTCGGCCTTCGTCAGGTCGCCAAGCGGGAATCTGGCATGCTCCAACTGGTCCTGGCGGAGGCCGTACAGGAAGTAGGTTTGGTCCTTGTCCTCGTCGCGAGCGCGCGCCAGCCGGGCGACCCTGTCCTCGCCGACGACGCGGCGCGCGTAGTGGCCCGTCGCGACCGCCTCGCAGTCGTAGAGATGCCGGGCCCGACCGAGCAGAGCCCCGAACTTCACGTAGGTGTTGCAGTCGACGCACGGGCTGGGCGTCCGACCGTCGAGGTACGCGTCGAGGAACGGCTGCATGACGCCGGCTCCGAACTCGCGCTCGAGGTTCATGACGTAGAACGGGATCCCGAGCTGAGCGGCGACCCGGCGGGCGTCGTCGGCGGCGTCGAGCGAGCAGCAGCTCTTCTTGAACTCGGAATACGTGTCGGCGACATCGTGGAGGCGCATCCAGACACCGACGGCCTCGTGGCCTTCGCGGGCCACGAGGGCTGCGGCGACCGACGAATCGACACCCCCCGACATCGCGACGAGGATCCGGGTCACACGCCCACGCCCTGCCCGAGCGGATCCGCGGCGACGGCCACGGAGCCGACCCGCATCGAGGCGATGACCCGGGGCACGATCTCGGCGGCGGCCTCGACGTCCGCGTCGGTGGTGGTCCTGCCCAGCGACAGGCGGAGCGCCCCGCGGGCCTCCTCGTCGGGGTAGCCCATGGCCGAGAGCACGTGAGAGACCTCGGTCGAGCCCGTCGTGCACGCCGACCCGACCGACGCGGCGATCCCCTCGAGGTCGAGCGACAGCGCGCACGACGCACCGTCGGTATCGCGCGCGATGATCGAGAGCAGTCCCGGCAGGCGCTCCTTGGGATGACCCGTCAACTCCGTCCCGTCGACGGCGAGGACCGCCTTCTGGAGGCGCTCGCGGAGGCGGCGCAGGCGCTTTACGGTGTCGGGCCGCTCGTCGCACGCGAGCTCGTACGCCGCCGCCAGGCCGACCGCGCCGGCGACGTTCTCCGTGCCCGCCCGGCGGTGGCGTTCCTGCTCCCCACCCTGCTGCTGAGCCAGGATGTGCGTCCCGTGCCGGAGATAGAGCGCACCGACGCCCTTCGGGCCCTCGAACTTGTGGGCGGCGATCGAGAGCATGTCGACGCCGAGCGCCGCGACGTCGAGATCGATGTACGGCGCGCCCTGGACGGCGTCGACCGCCAGCAGGACGCCCTTGTGGCCCTTCACCTGCCTGGCGATCTCGGCCAGTGGCTGGATCGTGCCGACCTCGTTGTTGGCGAGCATGATCGTGACGAGGATCGTCTTGTCCGTCACCGCCGCGTCGAGCTGGTCGGGGTCGACCCGACCGTAGCGATCGACCGGGACCTCAACGACCTCGAAGCCGAAGCGTTCCAGGTAGCGAAGCGTGTGGCCGACCGCGTGATGCTCCACGGGAGACGACACGATCCGGTGCCCGCGGCCCTTGCCGGCCCATGCCGCGCCCTTGATGGCGAGGTTGTTCGCCTCCGTGCCGCCGGACGTGAAGATGATCTCGCGGGGCTCGGCGTTGAGTCGCTTCGCGACCCGCTCGTGTGCTTCGTCGAGCCCGGCCCGCGCCTTGCGCCCGAAGGCGTGGGCCGACGACGGGTTCCCGAACTGCTCGGTCAGGTACGGCAGCATCGCCTCGAGCGCCTCGGATCTCAGCGGCGTCGTGGCGGCGTGGTCCATGTAGATCGCCATCGGCCGGGATTGTACGCCCGGTCATCCTCGCGACCCCCGTTATGCCGCTGCGATCAGTTCGCAACACGACATCGCATCGTGGGAGGCGGACAAGATGGCCCCGCCGCGAGACTCGCCATACAACCGAGAGGTGCACGATGACCGCCACGACCCAAACGCCACAGCGCTCGATGACCGACTCGCCCGTCGACGATGCGACCTATGACGTGCTCATGGCGCTCGCTTCGAAGCTCGAGGCGATCGACACCTATTCCAAGTATCAGAAGGACGGCGGCAACGCCGAGCTCTGGCAGCAGATGGCGCAGGACGACCGGCGCCATGCCGACCGCCTCATGGACGAGCTCCGGAGGCGCTTGACCTCGAACCGCTGACGGCTCCCGCCGCCGGCGGGACTCCCCCTCCTCGCACGATGCGCGGGCGCTCGAGAGGGCGCCCGCGCATCGTCGTATCTGCGGCGGTCAGCCCGTGGCGCGCTCGGCGGGTTGCTTCAAGTCGAACTCGCGCCCGCGTTCCCGGCGGCGGTCGTGCTGAGAGAGCACCCGCTTCCGGATCCTGATCGATTTCGGCGTCACCTCGACCAGCTCGTCGGCCGCGATGAACTCGATCGCGGATTCGAGGGTGAGCGGCCGGGGCGGCGTGAGGCGCAGCGCCTCGTCGTGGGCGTGAGTCCGGATGTTCGTCAGCTTCTTCTCCTTGGTCGCGTTCACATCCAAGTCGCCGGGCCGCGAGTTCTCGCCGACGACCATCCCCTCGTAGACGTCCTCGCCCGCGCCCACGAACAGCTCCGCGCGGTCCTGGAGGTTGAAGAGCGCATACGAATTGGACGCCCCGCTGCGGTCGGCGACGAGGACGCCGCTCGTCCGGTGCGTCACCTCGCCCGCCCATGGCCCGTAGCCCTCGCCGATCTGGTGGAGGAGCGCCGTCCCGCGCGTGTCCGTCAGGAGCTGGCCGCGGTAGCCGATCAGCCCCCGAACCGGCAGCACGAACTCCATCCTCACCCGGCCGTCGGTGTCGGTCGACATCTGCTCGAGGCGGCCGCGACGGCCGGCCAAGGCCTCCTGGACGGCGCCGATGTAGTCGGGCGGGATGTCGACCGTGATGCGCTCGTACGGCTCCTGCGTCTCGCCGTCGACCTCGCGGAGGAGGACCTCCGGCCGCGACACCGTGAGCTCGAATCCCTCCCGCCGCATCTGCTCGATGAGGACGGCCAGCTGGAGCTCGCCGCGGCCGCGAACCTCGAACGTGTCGCCACTCTCGGTTGCCAGGACCTCGATCGATACGTTGCCGAGCGTCTCGCGGTCGAGCCGGGCCTTGATCTGGCGCGACGTCAGCAGCTTCCCCTCGCGGCCGGCGAGCGGCGAGGTGTTGACGCCGAACGTCATCCGCAGGGTCGGGGCGTCGACGTCGAGCCGCGGCAACGGCCGCGGGTCGGCCGGGTCCGTGAGCGTGTCGCCGATCGTGACTTCCGGCAGTCCGGCGACCGACACGATGTCGCCCGGGCCGGCCTCCTCTATGTCGACGCGGTCGATGCCCTTCGCGGTCTGCAGCGATGTCACCGTGCCCTGGAGCGTCACGGTCCGGCCGGGCTCGACCGTGCCCGCCGTGTCGTCGGGCTCCTCCCTGACGACGCTGAGTCGCTGGCCGGTGCGGATCGTCCCGTTCCAGATCCGGCCGACGGCCATCCGGCCGACGTATTCGTTCGCCATGAGGTTCGTCACCAGCAGCTGCAGCGGGTGACCCTCCTCGAACGAGGGCGGCGGCGTCACGGCGGCGAGGACGTCGAGGAGCGGCGTGAGGTCTCGGCCGGGGCGCGAGAGATCCATCGTTGCCGTGCCGGCCCTGGCATTCGTGTAGACGACCGGGAAGTCGATCTGGCGATCGTCGGCGCCGAGGTCGATGAACAGCTCGTAAACCTCGTCCAGGACTTCGGCCGCCCGAGCGTCGGACCGATCGATCTTGTTGATGGCGACGACGACCGGCAGGTGCCGCGCCATCGCCTTCTGGAGCACGTACCGGGTCTGCGGCAGCGGCCCCTCGGCGGCGTCGACCAGCAGCAGCACGGAGTCGACCATCAGGAGGCTGCGCTCGACCTCGCCACCGAAATCGGCGTGACCCGGGGTATCGACGATGTTGAGGCGGACGCCGCCGTGGTCGACGGTCGTCTGCTTGGCGAGGATCGTGATCCCCTTCTCGCGCTCGAGGTCCATTGAGTCGAGGACGCGATCGACCACGGCCTCATTCGCTCGGAACGTGCCGGTCTGGCGGAGCATCGCGTCGACGAGCGTGGTCTTGCCGTGGTCGACGTGGGCGACGATCGCGACGTTGCGGATGTCGGAGCGGATGGCGCGGGGGGCGGTGTTCGGGGCGGCGGGCACGGTCGGGCGGGTCTCCTCGGATCCGTCGTCGGGTCAGGCGGTGAGCGGCGCGCATTCTCGCACGGAACCTGCGCGTAGCTCGTACTACGCTCCGTCGATTTGCTGGTGCCACGTGCCTGCGGTTTGACGACGCGGCCAAACTCCGGCGTGGCGGCGGACCGCCGCGGTGACCAGTCGGGCTGATCATGCGGGTGGCAGGTGAGCCTGAGACCCGGCCGCTCTCGACGATCGGGAGTCAAATCACCAGGCCAGGCACCCTCCGCTTGCCCGTTCCGATCAGTCGCGTGACCGCGGTATTGGCTTCGCCTCAGAGCTCGTCCGTGTAGTCCCAGGCCCGCAGCGTTCCAGGCTCGATCCGGATCACGACGCCTGCCTCTGTGAACGACTCCGCGAAGCCCGCGCCCATCTCGTCGCCGAAGTAGCGCCGGGCCGTCCGGCCGAGGACGTCGGAGAAGCCGTCGGCGTTCAGTCGCGCCTCGCCGCGGACCTCGATCCCCTTGTACGGCCAGTCCGAGTTGGCGACGACGATGCTGACCCGCGGATCGCGCCGGATGTGGCTGACCTTACCCCGGTCGGTCGCGGTCGCCCAGACGTTGAACCCGCCGTCGCGCCACTCGAACCAGACCGGCGAGAGGAGCACCGTGTCGTCCGCCCGGCGCGTCGCGAGGATCGCCACGAGCGGCTCCTCGAGAAGGTCGGCGACGTCCTCGGCGGTGAGGTTCGTGCGCATCTCCCGTTAACCCTAGCCCGTCACGGACAAGACCGGCTCCGGCCAAATGGCGGTCGTCCCATCCGGCAGCGAGCCGCCCGGCGGGACGAGAGACCACTCCAAGACCTGACCGTCAGCGATCGTTGCGACCCAGTTGCCGCGCGGACGGCCGTCGACCCGCAGGTCGTAGATGACCGGGCCTGAGCTCGGGGCGGAGCGCTGACTCGGGGCTGCTCGGCCCCCTTGGTTGGTAGAGCGTCGGGGCGAGCTCAGGCCCTGTAGGCAGTGATCCGGTCGCGGTTCGTGTAGCCGCCGCCGAACCAGCTGAACAGGTCGAACGCGAACCCGATTCCCAGCCAGACGTAGTCGAAGCCGTCGACGCCGCCGGGGAAAACCAAGACCCACATCAGCGTCGTCCAGGGCAGGACCAGGAACCCCAGGAGGGGCCAGATGAACGTGTCGAACGCCGCGTTCCAGCGGAGCTGATCGACGAGCCACCAGATGAGGATCGCGGCTCGCGGGCCGAGCGCGAACAACGCAGCGATCACGCAACACATCTTCGAGACTCCCTCCTTGAGCGCCGGAGCCGACCCTCGCGTGGTCGCCCGCCGAGTGTAGTCGCCGTGGTCGCGACAAGGCGGCTCGTCGGCGCGTAGCATCGGCTGGTCATGACCGTCGCCGCCGTCATCCTCGCCGCATCGCCCGACGGGGCCGTCGCCGACGCCGACGGCCTGCCGAGCGTCCGCCGGATCGCGGACGTCGCCTGGTCGGGCGGCGCGGTGCCGATCGTCGTCGTCTCGTTCGATCCGGCGGGCGACGTCGCCGCCGCACTCACCGGCGCGCCGGTGACCCTCGCGGAGCCGGCACCCGCCGAGCACGGCCCCAAGGGCCAGATGGTACGGGGCATCGAGGTGGCGCTCGGCGAGGTCCGGGACGTGACGGCCGCGCTCCTCTGGCCCGCCCGGATGGTCTGGGTTGGGCCGGAGACGGTCACGTCATTGATCGAGGCCCATGGCATCGCCGTCGGCGATCTGCTCCGCCCGGACTTCGAGGGCGAGCCGGGCTGGCCCGTCCTCCTGCCCGCCTCGGCGTTCGACGCGCTCCGCGCCGTTGCCCCGGATCGCATGCCGCCGTTCGTGATCGACGACATCGTCGCGAGCGGCGTCGCCGACCGGCATCTCGCCTTGGGCGATCCGGGCGTGACGCACGACCGCGACACGCCGCGCGCGGATCTGCCGCCCTACGTCGGGCCGACCGAGCCGCCGGCGGGCCACGTCCACGAATGGGGCGCGCAGATCGCCGACGCGGCCGACGACGCGCCACTCGAGGGCCCGTCGCTCGCGCCGTACGCTCCGGCCGGTGCCGACACGGAGGGCGTCTGACCTAGCCGCCGGGCTCCCGGCTGGGCCGAAGCGCGGCCGTTCGGGCCAGCCCCGCCGGCAGCGTCGCCACGGCGATGCCACCGATCACGAGCCCGACGCCGGCGAGCTGCCCCGGAGACGGCGATTCGCCGAGCAGGATCATCGACAGGGCGACCGTCATCACCGGTTGCGACAACAGGATGATCGACGTCACGACCGCCGGGAGCCTCGGCAGCGAGAGCGAGATCAGGAGATAGCCGAGGAACTGCGAGGTGAACCCGAGGATCGCGAGCCAGAAGAGGCTCTCGGGTCCGGGCGTCACATCGAGGTCGCCGACCACGAAGCCGGCACCCGCGGCGAAGACCGCCGTGGACAGAGTCGCGACGGCGACGGGCCCTGCCGGGCGGCGGAGGTCGCGTCCGCCCATCCGGATGATGAGCAGGTAGCCGGCGTAGCACAACGCGGTGAGGAGTCCGAGGAAGACGCCGATCACGGGCGCCGAGCCGTATGCGCCCGTCCCGACGATGCCCGAGATCAGGACGACGCCGGCGAGAACGATGGGGAGCGCGACGATGACCGAGCGTGGCGGCCGCTCCCCGAACACGGCCCACGCGACGAGCGCGACGACGATCACCTGGAGGTTGCCGAGGACCGTCGCGAGCCCCGCTCCGACGTACTCGATCGCGTGGTGCCAGAACGTCAGGTCGCCGGCGAAGAAGATCCCGGCGATCAGCGCGAGCCGGATCGTGGCGCGCGGCAGCGGCCCGAACTTGCGTCGCTCGAGATAGGCGACCGCGGCCAGGAACGGCAAACCGAACAGGCAGCGGAAGACGGTGCCCGTCGACGGCGAGACCTCAGCCCAGCGGTAGAAGATCCCCGAGAACGAGATCGACATCGCGCCGAGCAGCGCCGCCAGCCGGGGCCGGGCAGCGATCGAGGCGAGGATCCCCGGCAGGTCCGAGGCGGACGCGGCCGCTGGCGCGCCCGCCGTCGGTCAGGCCTCCGCGGCCGGCGCGGCCGCGGACTCGGTCGGTTGGTCGTCCGCCTTCGTCGCCGTGGTCGTCCCGCGCGGCCCGCCGACGAAGCGGAGGCCGAGCTCCTCGTACTGCGCGGGATCGGGTGCCGACGGGGCCTCGAGCATGAGGTCCGTTCCGGACTGCGTCTGGGGGAACGCCAGGACCTCGCGGATGTTCGTCTGATCCGACAACAGCGCGGCCCCGCGGTCGATCCCGAGCGCGATCCCGCCGTGAGGCGGCGCGCCGTAGTCGAACGCCTCGAGCATCGCGCCGAACATGTTCTGCATCCGCTCGCGGCTGTAACCCTGGAGCGCGAAGCTCTTCGCGAGCAAATCCTGGCGCCAGATCCGCACGGAGCCGCCGCCCAGCTCCCAGCCGTTCAGGACGATGTCGTACTGCATCGCCCGCGCCCGCCCCGCAGGGTCCGCCGGCGAGGGCTGCGACGGATCACCAGACGCCGTCACGAGGAGCGACTCGTCCTCGGCGACGACGCCGCTGAACGGGTTGTGCGTGGCGTCCCAGCGGCGGCCCTCGACATCCCATTTGTACATCGGGAAGCGATAGACCCAGGCGTATGCGAGGACGTTCGGATCGGCAAGGCCCAGGCGAAACCCGAGCTCCGCGCGGAGCCGGCCAAGGACCTCGGCCGTCGTCGTCGCCTCGTCCGCGACGATCAGGATCAAGTCTCCTTCGCCGGCGCCCGTCTGCTCGAGGATCCGGCGCTGGAGATCGTCGGACAGGAACTTCGCGACCGGCCCGTGAAGCTCTGAATCTGCCTGAACGGCGAGATGAACGAGACCCTTCGCACCGAAGCGCTTCGCCTGCTCCGTCAGCTGATCGGTCTCCTTCCGGGTCGCGCCGGCAAGGCCCGGGGCCACGATCGCCTTGACCCGGCCGTCGTTCGCGAGCGTCTCGTCGAAGACGCGGAAGCCGCTGCCGCCGCCGAGCGCAGAGGCAAGGTCGACGAGCTCCATCGCGAAGCGGACGTCCGGCTTGTCGGAGCCGAACCGCTCCATCGCCTCGTCGTAGGTGAACCGCGGGAAGGGATCCTCGAGGATGGGCCGCTCCGGCGTCGTTGCCCGCGAGACTTGGCCGACCATCCGCTCGACGAAGCCCATCACGGCATCCTCGTCCACGAAGCTCATCTCCAGATCGAGCTGGGTGAACTCCGGCTGACGGTCCCCACGGAGATCCTCGTCGCGGAAACAGCGGGCGATCTGGAAGTAGCGGTCAACGCCGGCGACCATCAGCAGCTGCTTGAGCTGCTGGGGGCTCTGGGGCAAGGCGTAGACGGTCCCCGGCTGAAGGCGCGACGGGACGACGAAGTCGCGGGCGCCCTCCGGCGTGCTCTTGATGAGGTTCGGCGTCTCGATCTCAACGAAGCCGTTCGCATGGTGGACCTCGCGAATCGCCTGGACGAGGCGGCTCCGCAGGATCAGCCGCCGGGCCATCGGCTCACGCCGGATGTCGAGGTACCGGTAGCGGAGGCGGAGCGACTCCTCGACCGGCGCGTCCGGATCGTTGATGTAGAAGGGCGGGGTCTTCGACTCGTTGAGAATCTCGACCTCGCGCGCCCGCAGCTCGATCTCGCCGGTCGGAAGCGTCGGGTTCTCCGTTCCGGGAAGGCGCTTCTCGACGGTCCCGGCGGCAGTCACGACGAACTCGCTCCGGACGCGGCTCGCGACGGCGTGGGCCTCCGGCTGCTCCGTCCGGTCGACGACGACCTGGGTGATTCCGTGCCGGTCCCGGACGTCGAGGAAGATCAGCTGGCCGTGGTCGCGACGGCGATGGACCCAGCCCGACAGTCGCGCATCGACGCCGGCGTCCGAGGCCCGGAGCGCGCCCGCCGTGTGCGTCCGGTAGGGCGTGGCGAGGCCGGGGCTGGTCGTCGTCATGGCCGGCGTATCGTACGTGACGCCGACGCTCGAAGCCGCCCCAGCCTTCGATGCGTCCCCTACCCGGCGGCCTTCCGCCTCAGGAGCGCGGTCAGGTCGGAGAGCGCGACCGGCTTCTGCGAGGCGGCGTCGAGGTCTCGCAGCACGATGTTGCCGTCCGCCAGCTCGTCGCCGACGATCACGGCGAACCGCGCCCCGGCCTTGACGGCCGCCTCGAGCTGCCGTCCCAGCTTGCGCGCGATCAGGTCGACGCCCACCGCCAGGCCGTCGCCCCGGAGGCTCGTGGCGATCTTCAGGCGCTCCGCGGTCGCGCCCGGGTCCGCCCCGACCACGACAGCGAGCGGCGCGTCAGCGTGGTGCGCCGCGGCCGCGGGCTGGCCCTCGAGTGCCAGCAGCACGCGGTCGAGCCCCAGCCCGAACCCGATGCCCGGCGTGGGCTTGCCGCCGAGCAGCTCGACCAGGCCGTCGTACCGACCGCCGCCGCCCAGCGCCGACTGCTGGCCGCCGCCCGCCTTCGGCCAGAACTCGAATGCCGTCCGCGTGTAGTAGTCGAGTCCGCGCACCAGGCCGGGTTCGACGACGTGCTCGATCCCGAGCGCCTCGAGGTGCGCGCGGAGGCCCGCGAAGTGGATAGCGCAGGCGTCGCACAGACGGTCGGCCATCTTCGGCGCCGCGGCGTTGAGCGCGGCCATCGCCGGGTTCTTCGAGTCGAGGAGCCGGAGGACGTTGCGCTCGAGGCGGTCGCGTTCGAGCGGCGGCAGCTCCGCCGTGTGCCGCCGGTAGTAGCGGGTCAGCTCCTCGATGTACGCCGGCCGGCAGTCGCCGTCGCCGATCGAGTTGACGTGAACGACGACGTCGCCGAGGCCGATGTCCCGGTAGAAGCGCGACGCGAGCTCGATCTGCTCAGCGTCGACGCCCGGACCGGGATCGCCGATCGCCTCGACGTCGAACTGCCAGAACTGCCGGAACCGGCCGGCCTGCGGCCGATCGTAGCGGAACATCGGCCCGGTCATCGTGAGCTTGACCGGCTGGGGCAGGGTCTGCATCCCGTGCTGGACGTAGGCCCGGACGATGCCCGCAGTGGGCTCCGGCCGGAGCGCCCACGCCTCCGCCTCCTCACTCCGTGGCGCGAGCCGGAACAGCTCCTTCTCAACGGCGTCGGTGGCCTCGCCGAGGCCCCGTTCGAAGACGGCCGCTTGCTCGAACATCGGCGTCTCGATCTCGCGGTAGCCGTAGCGCCGGGCGAGATCCGAGGCGATCGTCTCGAGCCGGCGGAGGGCCGCTCGTTCGGCCGGCAGGAGGTCGCGCGTGCCGCGCGGCGCGCGGAAGGTGGGCATGGGCGCGAGTCTAGCGGCCGATGCCGGCGACGACGGCTTCCGTGAAGCCGGGCTAGCCGAGGTCGCGCTGGACGCTGAGGACGTCCTTGAGCGCCTCGATCCGGCCCATGACCCGGGCGAGCTGTGACACCGATGCGACCTGGAGCGTCGCGGTGACGATCGCGGTGTGGTCGGGATTCACGTGGACGGCCGCGGCGACGATGTTGACCTTGTTCTCGGCGACGACCTGCGTGATGTCGTTGAGCAGGCCAGTCCGGTCGTAGGCCTCGATCCGGATCGCGATCGGGTAGCTCGCCGCGGGCGCGGACTCCCACTCGACCTCGATCAGCCTTGGCACCTCGCGCTCGTTGAGGACCGTCGGGCAGCTCTGGAGGTGAACGGTCACGCCCTTGCCCCGGGTGATGAAGCCCACGATCGGGTCGCCGGGGATCGGATGGCAGCACTTCGCGAAGCGGACGAGGAGGTCGCCGACCCCCTTGACCCGGACGCCTCCGGTGCGGGCCGGGATCGTCGGCGGCGCGACGGTCGGCAGCCCGACCTCCTCGTCGTCGAGGACGCCGAGCCGCGTCACGACCTGCTGAGCGCTGATCGCCCCGTAGCCGATCGCGGCGTAGAAGTCGTCGAGCGAATCCTGGTTGTACTGCTTGGCGACCTCGCCGATCCGGTCGAGCCCGACCACCTGGATGCTCTTGCGGGCGAGCCGACGGAGCTCCCGCTCGAGCGACTCGCGGCCGTGGACGATGTTCTCGTCGCGATCCTTGCGCTTGAACCATTGCCGGATCTTTTCCCGGGCGTGACTGGTCCGGACGACGTTCAGCCAGTCGCGTGACGGGCCGTGCTCGCCCTTGGTCGTGACGATCTCGACGATGTCGCCGTTCTTGAGCCGGTAGTCGAGCGGCACGAGGCGGTTGTTGACCTTCGCCCCGATCGTCCGGTGGCCGACGTCGGTGTGGATGCGATACGCGAAGTCGAGCGGCGTCGCACCCGTCGGCAGGTCCTTGATGTCGCCGCGCGGCGTGAACACGAAGACCTGGTCCTGGAAGATGTCGAGCTTGATGCCCTCGACGAACTCCGTGGCGTCGCTGACGTCGCGCTGCCAGTCCATCAGCTGCCGAAGCCAGGCCAGCTTGGCGTCGTACTCGCGGTCGCTCTTCGAGCCTTCCTTGTACCGCCAGTGGGCCGCGATCCCGACCTCGCTGACCTGGTGCATCGCGTGCGTCCGGATCTGGATCTCGAGCGGCTTGCCGTCGAGCGCGATCACGGCGGTGTGGAGCGACTGGTAGAGGTTGTTCTTGGGAACCGCGATGTAGTCGTCGAACTGGCCCGGGATCGGCCGCCACAGCGCGTGCACGATGCCGAGTGCCGCGTAGCAGTCGCGGACGTCGTCGACGAGAATGCGGATCGCGTAGACGTCGTAGATCTCGGCGAATTCCGCGCCCTTCCGCTGCATCTTCTTCCAGATGCTGTAGATGTGCTTTGGTCTGCCCTGGAGGTCGGCATCGATGCCGGCGTCGGCGAGGCGCGGCTCGAGCTCCGCGATCGCCCGCTCGATGTAGCCTTCGCGGCCCTTGCGACGCGTGTCGAGGAGGTTCGCGAGCTCCCGGAAGTGCTCCGGCTCGAGGACCTTGAACGCGAGGTCCTCGAGCTCCCACTTGATCTGCCAGATTCCGAGCCGCTCGGCGAGCGGGGCGTAGATCTCCATCGTCTGGCGAGCGATGCGCTGCTGCTTCTCCGACGGCAGCGCGTACAGCGTCCGCATGTTGTGGAGCCGGTCGGCGAGCTTGATGAGGACGACCCGGATGTCCTCCGCCATCGCCAGCAGCATCTTCCGGATGTTCTCGGCCTGCTGCTGCTCGTGGCTGTGCGTCGAGAACCTCGACAGCTTCGTGACGCCGTCGACCATGTGGGCGACCTCGGCGCCGAACTGCTCCTCGACGTCCTGCAGGCTGTACTCAGTGTCCTCGGGCACGTCATGGAGGAGCGCCGCCTGGACCGCGACCGGGTCGATCCCCAGCTCGGCGGTGATCTGGGCCGAAGCGATCGGGTGGGTGACGTACGGCTCGCCGGTGGCGCGGACCTGGCCGGTGTGGGCCTCGACCGCCAGATCGAACGCATTCGAGATGGGCGTCAGGTCGGCCTGCGGATAGTGGCTCGCGACGGTCTTGACGAGGTGCTTCTTCAGGTCTTCCAGGCTTGGCGCCGAGCGCGAGCCCGGCGCAGCCGGCGACCCTCGCCGCGGGCCGCTCGGCTTGGATCGCGTCGTGCGCGTCCCGCGAGGCGGCCGAGCGTCATCCTGGGCGGTCGGCGTGCGTGGCTGGGCCATGCTCGAAGGATAGCAGCGGGCTCTCCGCGCTCAGCCGACCCTATCGGGCCACGTCGGTCGGCCGGAGGGCTCCGAGCCACACACCGAGGACGACGAGGCCTGCTCCGGCGATGACCGCCGGCTCGACCGGCTCGCCGAGCAGGAGCGCGGCGAGCCCGATCGCGACGATGGGGGCCAGGACGAACTGGTAGGCGACGCGCGACGCCGGCCAGCGATGGAGCAGATAGAGCAGGATCCCGAACGTCACGATCGTCCCCGGGACCACCAGGTACGCGAACGCAATCCACGTCTCGGCGCTCCGGGGCAGCGTCAGCGGCTCGCCGGTGATGATCGAGAGGGCCACGAGGACCGCCGCTCCGACGCTGGTCGCGATCCCGTTCTGCACTACCGGGTCGATCGGGGCGGTCCGCTTCACGACGATCCCGCCGGCCGCGAACGAGACCGCGCCCGAGACGAGCAGGGCTAGCGACGAGATGGGGACGGATGCCGACAACGCCGAGGCGTACATCACCCCGATGCCGGCGAACGCGATCAGCGCGCCGGCGACCGCGGCCGGCCGGAGCCGCTCCAGGCCGACGGCCGTCGCCATCCCGAGCGTCAGGAGCGGACCCAGCGCGAGCGTCGTCGTGGCGATGCCGACGGACGCGTTGACGAGCCCGGCGTAGACGAATCCGAAGAACGCCGCGAATGACAGCAACCCGTACAGCGCCGCGCCGACCGCGGCCCGTCGAGTCGGTACGGCTGCGCGCCTGACGAGCGCGATCAGCCAGAACAGCGCGGCCGCCACGAGGAATCTGACGCCGGCGTTCCACAGTGGCGCGAGCTCGCGGTTGCCGATGCGGATCGCGACGAGGTTCGCGCCGATGAGCCCGACCAGGGCGACGAACGCAGCGGCGGTGTTCGTCGGCATCTCGCGCGCTGCCGGGGTCGCGCTCATCGCAGCAGCTCGCCGACGTCGAGCGTTCCGGTCAGGACCAGCGAGCCATCTTCGACGGCCACGCTCGTGAGCTCGACCGGCTGAGAAGGATCGGCCGGTACGATCGTGACCGTCCCGAGCGACGTCGAGACGTCGAGGGAGCCGCCCGGCCCGATCGTCAAAGCGCCCGCGACCTCGACGGGGCCGGCTTGGGCCCGCACGACGTTGGGGTCGCGGAGCGAAACACTGTCGGGCCGTACGCCGAGCTCCTCCTCGAACGCCTCGACGGCCATCGCGCTGGCCGTCCGGCCGTCGATCGTGATCGTCGCCGTCGCGGAATCGCCGGGGCCGTCGATCTCGATCGTCGCCTTCGACCCGGGGGGCTCGACGTTGAGCTCGACGCCGGACAACAGGCCCTGCGCCTGCCCGGCCGTCCGACCCAGGAAGTCGACGTCGTCGAGCGTCAGGTCGAGCCGCTCCGCGTGGAGGCCGTTCCAGTCGACGTCAGTCGCATCGACGAGGACACGGTCGGCCCGGCCCAGCGCCAGCGTCAGCGGGGGTGCAGCCTCGACGGTGACGTCGAGGTCGCCGGAGCGTAGCCCGGACGCGCTGAGGCCGGACGTGACCAGGGCCTCCGCGACCGGCGGACCGCCGAACCACGCCCCCGCGACGACGAAGAGCGCGGCGATGACCAGCACGCTGAGGCAGCCGCGCATCGTTCAGCGGGCCTCGAAGCCGAGTTCGTGGAGCGCTGCCAGCGCCGTCGTCCGCTCGTCGTATGCGACAGCGCCGGCCGGACCGATGATCGACTGCTCGTGGCCCTTCCCTGCGAGCAGCACGACGTCGCCCGGTTTCGCCCGCTCGAAGGCCGCGGCGACCGCGGCCGGCCGGTCCGGGATCAGCAGCAGGTCGCGGTCTCGCCGCCGGCCGGCCTCTTCCGCTCCCGCCGCGATCTCCTCGAGGATCGCCTCGCGGTCCTCGCCACGCGGGTCCTCGTCTGTTACGACGACGAGCCGGCTGCGCTCCCCGGCGATCCGGCCCATCATCGGCCGCTTCTCGGTATCGCGCTCCCCCGCCGAGCCGAACACGGCGATCAACCCGCCACCGCGCGCCGCCGCGACCGGCGCAAGCACGTCGAGCACCGCCTGGAGCGACGCGGGGCTGTGGGCGAAGTCGACGACCACCCCGAACGGCTGGCCGACGTCGAGCGTCTCCATCCGGCCCGGCACCCGCTCGATCGATTGGAGGCCGGCCCGGACGGCGTCCGCATCGAGCCCGAGCCCCTGGCCCAGCGCGACGACCGCCAGCGCGTTGTAGGCGTTGAACCGACCGGCCAGCCGGAGATCGACCGAGGCGTCCGCGCCGCCGGCGACATACGCGACGCGCAGCCGTCGGCCGTCCTCCTCGACCCGCGCCAGACGGACATCGGCGCTCGCGTCGGCGCCGTACGTGACGATTGCGGCGCCGGCTTCCTGGGCGACGCCGACGAACGCGCTCGCGTTCGCATCATCCGCGTTTATGACGGCGAGGCGCGGCCATGCTGGGGCTGGGGCGGGCTTGCCAGGCTTCCCGCGTCCGACGGCGAGCTTCTCGAACAACGAGAGCTTCGCGTCGCGATACGCCTCCCACGAGCCGTGGAACTCGAGGTGTTCATGGCTGAGGTTCGTCAGGATCGCGGCGTCGTACGCGACGGACCGGACGCGGTCCGTCGCGAGACCGTGTGACGTCGTCTCGAGGACCGCTGCCCGGTTGCCGCCGTCGATCATCGCCCGCAGGGCATGCTGGAGGTCCGGCGCCCCGGGCGTCGTCAGGTGCTCGGCGTGGGCCTCGCGCAGCTCGCCGATCTTCGTCTCGACCGTCCCGATCAAGCCCGTCGACACGCCGGCGGCCTCGAGCGCGGCGACCGCGAGGAACGAGGTCGTCGTCTTGCCGTCGGTGCCGGTGATCCCGACCACCCCGAGCGAGCGGCTCGGGTCGCCGTACCACCACGCTGCCGCGTCCGCGAGAGCTGCCCGCGACCGACCGACCACGACCTGGGGCAGCGGACTGCCCGGGACGGGCTGCTCGACGATCGCCGCCGTGGCGCCGGCGATCCGCGCGTCGCCGATGAGGTCGTGACCGTCGACGTGCTCGCCGCGGATCGCCACGAACAGCGAGCCCGGTCGGAGCCGGCGGGTGTCGTCGGTCACGCCCCGGACCTCGATCGTGGCGAGAGCCGCCGGCCCGATCGCCTTGCCGCCCTCGCGCGCGCCGCGGACGCCCGGCCCGCCCGGTCCGTCGAGCCGCGCGATGAGCTCGCCGAGCGCCCGGGCCTCGGTCGGCTCGGACGCCGCGAGGACGTTATCGATCGTTCCCGCGCCGGTCACGCCTCGCCGCCGCCGGATTCGGTCGACGCCTCGCCGGCCGGCCGCCGGTCGAGCAGGCGCGCCAGCCGGGCCATGACGCGGCCGGCTCGATACCGATTTGGGCGGATCACCTTCTCGTGAGCGCCGGCCAGCTCCATCCACTCGGCCCCGAACGACCGCTTGTGCTGGTAGAGGCCGTACGTTGCGTCGCCCTCTTTTGGCTCGTGTCGCGCACCCGTCGTGTCGACGCCGCCGAGGTCCATCTCGTCGCGGCCCTCGCGGATCGCGAGCTGGATCGCTCGCCAGCGGAGGAGGTGAAGGGCGCCGGGGTGATCCCGCCGGGCGGATTCATGGTCGCCGCTGTGGACCGTCGAGAGCCGCCGCCCGTGGCGGTACAGCAGGAGGCCCGCGAGCGCGTCGCCGGCCGGCGCGCGGGCCTCGAGGTGGATCAAATGACCCGCGCGATGAGCCGACGTCCACCAGCCCACGAACGATTCGCGTGGCCCGAAGGAAAAGTGGCGGCGCTCGCCGGTCTCGAGCAGCAGGTCGTAGAAGCGGTCGAGCGCGACCGGCGTCGGCTCGGGTGGCGGTTCGAACCCCTCGCCGGGCCCACCCCGGCCGGCCCGCGCGTCGTGCCGCACGACGCGGACACCGTCCGACTCCGCCTGCCGGACGCGCTGGCGGGTGGACTTCGAGATGCCCTGGAACGCCGCCTCCTCGTCGGCGCCTGCGAGCGACAGTGACATCCGGTGGCGCGACGGCTGGATCTCCTCGATCGGATGGAAGCCCGCGTCGGCGAGGACCGCCCGGTACGTGTCGTTCGCCGGCACCTCGGGATCGGCTGCGACAACGTCGACGCCGTCATCGGCGAGGAGCGCGGCGACGGCCACGAGGCGGTGCGCGGACTCGGTCGGCGTCCCCGTCGGGACGGGACCGCGTGGGATGTACGCGCTGGAGCCGCCGATCTGCGGCCACGGCCGCAGGAGCGTGAGGACACCCGGACCGCCGGGTTCGACGACATAGCGCGGCAGCCAGCCACTGGCCGCGCGATGGGCGGCCCACTCGAGTGACTGGTAGACGTGGCCTGCAGGCTCGTCGACAGTGTGCTCGTTCCAGTTCAGCGGCGGCTCGCTCTCGACGCGGATCGGGCCGTCGGCCGGCCATGGGTCGCGGTCGTCGCCGCGGTCGCGCTCGCGATCGGGATCGCGCTCGACACCGCCGGCCGTCATCCGGCGTCGCCTGCTGCGTCCCCGGAATAGGCGGCAGCCGATCCGGACCCGCTCAATCCATGACGTCGCCGCTCCCAGAGCACGCGCGCCTGCTGAGCGGCGCCGTACACCTGACGGCCGAGCGGATCGAGCACGAGATCCCAGGCACCGATGTACGTGACCTCGCGCCCGCCGAACCCCGTCTTGAAATGGGCGATCCCGCCCGTAGCCAGGCCCCACAGGTCGTAGCTCGTCGCGCCCCGCTCGCGCGACGTCCGGATCGCCTCCCACTTCAGGAGGTAGTTCGCCCGGGACTCGCCGCCCTCTGCCGTCATGCCGCCGTACGGCTCCACGACACGCGTGCCGGACCGGATCAGGAGGAGCGTCGCGACGGGCTCGCCGGCCTTCGTCTGAGCGAAGAGCAGCCTGGCCAGGCCCGCCGGCCGGAACGCCTCCCATACGTCGCGGTAGGCCTGCTCGGTCCGGATCAGAAAGCCCGCCCGCCCGGCCGTCTCCCGGTAGATCCGGTAGAACTCCGGCAGCCGATCGCCCTCGGCATCGACGACGGTGACCCCCGCGTTCCGTGCCTTGTTGACGTATTGCCGCCACTTCTTGCGAAGATCGCCCCAGATCGCCTCCTCGTCGGCAGTCAGGTCGATGATCCGGGTCGCGTTGGGCTGGACCGGCGCCGCCGGCCTGAAGCCCGCCGCGCGCAGCGCCCGCCGGGTCGCGCCGTCCTCGTCCTGCGGCCCGTCCGCCTCGATCTCCGGGTCGATCCGAACATGCGAGACGCGCCCGGCCCGCTCGCGCAGCGTCGTTCGGCACGCATCGGCGAACGCCGCGACGGTCGCCTCGGCGGCGGGAGTCCACGACGCGGCCACCGGCCCGCGTGGCGCGTACGCGAACGCCCACGGCAGCGGCTGCGGCCGCCGGACGAGGACCTGGCCGCCGATCGGCAGACCGCTGCCGGCCTCGGCGAGGAGTCGGACGGTCGACCAGCCGTTGACGGCCTTGACGGCCGCCCACGGCGTCAGCTGGAGGTACGAGCCGGGATCGGCCGCGGAGACGAACGCGTCCCAGCTCTGTGGGTCCTCTGGGTCGACCGGGTCGTGGCGCTGGCTCACGCTCGGCGCGGTCGGCGCAGCAGGTCGGCCATGATCCCGACGATAGAGGGCAGCTCGGGGATGCGCAAGGCGTGAGCCAGCACGGCGTACGTCGCGAGGCCGACGCCGCTCACGATCGAG
>JBJMMH010000028.1:0-4144 GCA_045804885.1 Chloroflexota bacterium
GGAAGCTGCGCCACAGCGTTCCCCGGGCAGTCGTCGGGCGGCGAGTGGTCCGGCTGGCACTCGGCCTCCTGGTCACGCTCGTCGCCGTGGCGGCCCTCTCCGGCGGCTACCTCTGGGTCGCCTCGCCCGGGATCGTATGGATCGACGTCGGAACGCTCGGTCGGTGGACGCTGCTCACGCTCCACGCCTGGGCAGGGCTCGTCCTGCTGCCCCTCGTGCTCGTCCACGTGCTGCCGAAGCGATGGCGGCTCCTCCGGCCGCGTCGCAGGGTCATTACCGGGCAGCGCCCGGCGCCACAGGTCACGCGCCGGGCCCTCCTTGCCGGCGGCGTACTGGCCGCCGCGGGCATCGGCCTGTGGGCGGCGACCGCCGCCGTCGAGTTGGTCGCGGGCGCCAGCCGGCGGTTCACCGGCTCGCGGTGGCTGCCGGCGGGTGCGCTGCCGATCCCCACGACGTTCTTCGGGGAGCCGGTTCCCGACATCGACGACGCATCGTGGCGCCTCCGCGTGGAGGGAGCCGTCGAACGTCCGATGGTCTTCGATCTGGCGTCGCTGCGCTCGGTCGGAGACGACGAGACTCGGGCCGTCCTCGACTGCACCTCCGGCTGGGCGGTCGACCTCACCTGGCGAGGCGTGGGCCTGTCGAGGGTGCTCGAAGCGGCCCGTGTGCTCCCCACCGCCCGGCGGGTCGAGGTCCGGTCCGTCACCGGCTGGGCAACGTCCATCGACATCGCCGAGGCCCGCGGGGCCGTCCTGGCGTGGTCCGTCGGAGGCCGGCCACTGCCGCTCGCCAACGGAGCGCCGCTCCGGCTGGTCCTCCCCGACCATCGCGGCCTCGACTGGGTGAAGTGGGTCGGGACGATCAGCGTTCTCTGACACGGCAGCCCCGAGCTACCGCTCGAACGTCGCCTCGTTCCTCACCGCAGCCTCCTGTCGAACGGCCGTGCTTCGCCGGCTTGTCAGAGCCGCTCGAACCGGAGCCAGGCGATGCCGCTCGCGTCCACGAGCGTCGCGGTCGGCGTCTCGACCACCCGCAGGACCACGCCCGAGCACGCGGGGCAGCGCAGAACCGTGCCGGGCGCCCGCGTGTAGGCCCGGAGCTGAGCAACGACGCTGACCGTGTGGCAATGGGCGCATTGGCCGGGAACGGCCGACATCTCGATCCCGAACGTCGCGGCCAGGAGCCCGGCGACGGCGTTCCCGTCCAGGACCGCGTCGTCGACGGCCATGGCTCGATCCTCCTCGCTCACGTGCCGGTCGGGCCGAACCGCTCGGTCCGGACGCGGTCGGCCGGGACGCCCAGCCGGACGAGGGCGTTGGCGGCGACCTCGACGAGCGCCGTCGGGCCGCAGATGAAGCAGCGCGCCCCGGAGCCGAGCGGCTCGAGCACCTCCGCGATCATCCGGTCGTCGATCCGGCGGTCGTAGCCCGACCAGCCGGCCGGCCTCGATCGCGTCAGCGTATGGACGACCTCCAGCCCGTCCCCGGCCCCCGCCAGGGCGTCGAGCTCCTCGCGATAGATGATCTCCTCCCAGTGACGCGACGAGAAGAGGAGCCGGGCGCGGTTGCGCGCCGCGGAGCGAGCGCGGTGCCGGAGCATCGCCATCAGCGGCACGACGCCGGAGCCGCCCGCGACGAGCAACAGCGGCTCCGCCGCCGCGGCGGCGATTGCCTCCCAGACGAAAGAGCCGCCGATGGGGCCGCGGACCTCCAGCCGGTCGCCGACGACCACGACCTCGTGCAGGAACGGCGATACCTCGCCGCCCTCGATCTTCTCGACCGTGATGTCGAACGCGCCGGTCCGCTCCGGCTCGGATGCGATCGAGTAGCTCCGTTCGACGCTGTAGCCGTCCTCGGCGGTCAGCCGCAGGTCGACGTGCTGGCCGGACCGATGACCGGGCCACTCCGGCGCGCCGAGCGTGAAGGATCGGACGGTCGGCGTCTCGACCCGGATGGCCGTCACCGTCGCGATCTGCCACGCGATCGGGCTGGGCCGGCGGGCGGCAGGGGCGGAGGCGATCGTCACCGAGGGGCCCTCAATCGCCGCTGTAGCGCTCTTCGAGCCACTGGTCGCCGCGATTGTGGTAGCCCAGCGACTCCCAGAAGCCGGGCACGTCGCGGTCGATGAGGCGGAGGCCGCGGATCCACTTCGCGCTCTTCCAGAAGTAGCGGCCAGGGACGACGAGCCGTGCGGGGCCGCCGTGCTCGGGCGCGAGCGGCTTGCCGTCGTACTCCCAGGCGACGAACGCCTGGCCGTTCAGGACGTCGCCGATCGGCAGGTTGGTCGTGTAGCCGCCGTCCGAGTGGGCGATGACGAAGGCGGCGTCAGGCTCCAGGTCGACGGCCTCGAGGAGGGTGTCGACGCTGACGCCGCGCCAGCGCATGTCGAGCTTGGTCCACTTCGTGACGCAGCTGATGTCGACGGTCCAGTCGCGGCCCGGCAGGGCGGTGAACTCGTCCCACGTCCACGTCACGGGCTCGCGGGCGAGGCCCTCGATGTAGAAGGACCAGGTGGCGAGGTCGGTGCGAGGGGTCGGCCCGGCCGAGAGGACGGGGAAGTCGGTCGTCAGGTACTGCCCGGGCGGGATCCTCGAGGCCACGTCACCGGCCGGGCCGTCCGTGCCCCGCCGGCCGACGAACCCGCGCGTGACAAACCGCTCGGTCATGCCAGGAGTGTGCGCCGCGTGATCCAGCGGAGTCTAGATAGATGACGGTGACTGAGGACGGAAGTTCGCACGGGGCCGTGCCTGTAACGTTACCGGCAGCCGCCGCACGCGCCTCGACTCGACCAACGTCACTTTCTAGCCCGATGGAGCCCGTCACCATGAGCACCTCTGATCTTCTGGAGCAGTGGCGCGAAGCAACGCGCGCGGCAGAGCTCGCGGCGCGATTGGCGGCCATTGCCGCGGAGTCGGCCGAACAGGCGGAACGTGGTGAGGTGGCCGCGACTGAGATCGCGGAGCTCGCCCAGCAAGCGGCAGAGGCCGCCGAGCGGGCGGCATCGGTAGCGAGGAAGGCGGCCGACCGGGCGTCGGCGTTCGCGACCGACAGCCGGGGCACACGCCAGGTCAGAGCCGACCAGACCGAGGTCGACGCTCGGACCCACGAGGCCGCAGCGCGCGACCGATATCACGAGGCTGAGCGGACGGCGCGCGAGAAGCAAGGGCTCGAACCGCCGCGCTAGATGGCGCGATCGGCCGACGCCTACGTCGAGGACGTCACGGCTCATCGGGCACGGTGAGCCAACCCACATCCGGGGCGTAGTCGACCGAGACGAGCTGGCCGTCTCGCATCAGCGCGGCCCAGAGATAGAAGTTGCCGTGCGGGTTGGCGTCCGTTCCCGCGAGGCCCGACGAGATCCAGAGGTAGCCGCGTCCGGGCCGCGTCCCTCGACCGGCCATCGGCGCCTCCGACTCTCCGTAGGCGCCGTCGGGCCAGCTATTGCCATGGCCGAGGACGACCTTCATGGCCGCGGTGGTCGCGTCCGTGTACCAGGCCCGGAACAGGCCACCCGGCATGTTGTCGAGACCGACCTGACCATCCGGCGACCCGTCGCCGTCTCGATCGACGACGATGCCGTACGAGATCCATTCGACCCGTGGATCGGGGAGCGACGTTTCCAGCAACTGCGCCGGCGCGTAGAACACGCAGAGCTGATCCGGATGGAGGCACCCCGCTTTCATCGACTGGAAGAACTCGATCTTGACGAGATCAACGCGCGGGTCGCGCCCCGGGGCGGCGTCGCCCGGCTGGTCACGCCAGGCGAACTCCTGCCATCCACCACCCGGGTCGGAGGGGAGCGGTACCGCATCGACCACATCAGCGCCGCCCGACGGCTCCGCGCGCAGCGGTACCGGGTAGGCCTCTCGGAGGGCGTCGGACGTCCACGGCAGGAGCGTTGGCTGGGATGGCACGACGAGCGGCCCGGTCGTCGGCCGCGGCTCGACCTCCGGTCGACCAACGAGCGGCGTCACGAGGGCCGCGAGCAGCCCGATCACGACGGCGACGATCGCGAGTCGGGGCCATCGGCGATCGAGGATCGCGCGCCAGTCCGTCGACGGCCGGCGCTGCGACGTCTCTTCCGCGGCCGAGGCGATCGCATCGCGCCACTCGGACGGGAACTCGTGTGGGCCCTCGGCGAGGTA
>JBJMMH010000029.1:0-2601 GCA_045804885.1 Chloroflexota bacterium
TCGAGGTTGCCGAACAGGAGCGCGACCGAATACGGCAAGAACAACGGCGCGATCGCGACAGAGGGCACGACCCCAGCGCTCGCACTCCGATCCGGGGCGAAGCGCCGCGTGATCAGCGCCGCAGCGACGGCCAGTCCCGCCCCGGACGCCACCCAGAGCGCGGCGAACATCACCCCCGACGGAACGCCGGCGAACAGCGAGAAGAATTGCGCGACAGGCGGCGGGTACGAGTAGAAGAGATCCGTCGACCCCGGCGCCGCGCCGCCAACCATCGCGGGGTCGTAGGGCGACTGTCCGGCCGCCACGTCGCGGCCCGCCTGTAGCACGAGCTCGAGATCGAATCCCGCCGTCCGCGGCGTCGCATTCCACATCGTCCAGCCGAGCCACAGCAGACCGATCCAGCCGACGACGCCGAGCGCGAGGACGACCGGGTTCGGTCGGCCCCTCACTCGCGCTCCTCGGGCGGATCCGGCTCACGGATCACGGCCACGAGTGTCGAGAGCATGTAGATCAGCAGCCGCGGCGTCGCGAGCACGCTGAGTGCGACCGCGGCCGGCCAGCCCCAGCGAGTCGGCGCGAGCCGCCAGGCGAGGACGATCCCGGCGATGACCGCGGCGGCCCAGAGGATCGGCGAGAGCGCGTACAGCGACCGGTTCTCGACATGGCCGACCTGCGCCAGCCCGAACTGTCCGACGAAGTCGATCGTCGCCTGCGGCTCGAGCACGAACTGGACCGCGACGAGCCCGGCGACCGAAGCGGCGAACCAGGCGAGCGACCGGACGTCGCGGCGACCGACCCACCAGATCGCGATGAGCGCCGGGAACACCTTGAGGTTGGCCGCCAGCGCAATGGCCCACGGCGCCGCAAGCACCGTCAGCAGCGTGACGACGACCTGGGCTTGGCCGATGGCGAGGCTCCAGCCGGTCGGCAGCGCGAGCATCCCCATGACCAGCCACGTCTCGCGCCGTCTCGCGCCCAGCCGGACGATCGTCAGCGCGAGGCAGGCGACAAGGAACGTCATCCAGATCACGGCCGCTGCCTCGAACGGCAGTCGGGCGAGCGGCCGGAAGACGATCGCGAGGAGCGGCGGATAGCGGTAGAACTCGGCCTCGTTGGTCGTCGCCGTTTGCTCGTACAGCGGCAGACCCGCGTTCAGCCGGGCGCCGGCGTCGTAATAGGCGTGCATGTCGGCGAGGGGGTCCGTCGTCAGGTGGAGGATGACGGTCTCGATCCCGAGCGCGAGCCCAACGACCGCCGCCAGGACGAGCACCCGCCGGACGTTCGGCGTGTCGAAGGCGGCGATCCCGCCCGAGGTGGCCATCGCGCCATCCTAGCGATCGGAATCGAGCGTCCGACGGCCCCAGGAGCGCGTCGCCGGTAGGCCATTCGTACCGGTCGGACCGGCCAGAGGCCGGTGCTACGCTGCACCGGCCGTGCGAACCCCGATCGCCCTCTATCTGGTCGCCCTCGGCGTTCGGCTCGCCCTCATCGCCTTGTTTCCGGACCCCGCCTATCCGGACTCGTCGTACTACGTCGACGTGGCCCGCCAGATCGCCGCCGGCCACGGCTTCCAGGTCGACTTCATCTGGATCTTCCCGGAGGTCGGCGGGACGATTCCGGCCGACCCCCACCTGCCGATTCCGTCGAACGCCCACTGGATGCCGCTCGCGTCGATCGTCCAGGTGCCGTTCATCTGGCTCCTCGGCCCGACCGGGTTCGCCTCAGCGCTGCCGTTCGCCCTGCTCGGCTCGATCGCCGCGCCGCTGACCTGGGCAATCGCGCGCGACGCGGGCGCGCGCGAGCTGGTCGCCGTCGGCGCCGCCGTCCTGATCGCAGTCCCGGGACTCATGACGATCTTCATGACCCAGCCGGACAACTTCGGTCTGTACCAGCCGCTGATCGCGGGCGCCTTGTGGATGGCGGCCCGCGGGCTGAAGGGCGACGCCAGGTCGTTCGTGATCGGCGGGCTGCTGGTCGGCCTGGCGACGCTGTCCCGAAATGACGGGCTGCTCGTCGCCGGCGTCCTCGGCCTGACGTTCTTCTACAGCCGGTGGCGGGTGTGGCGGGCGAGCGGGGAGCAATCGCGCGCGATTCCGTGGTCGGCGGCCGTCGGCTGTGGCGCGCTGTTCCTGCTCGTCATGGCGCCCTGGTGGATCCGCCAACTGGTGGTGTTCGGCCAGCTGTCGCCTTCGACTGCGTCGGGCAAGGTGCTTTTCATCCGGTCGATCGACGAGTGGAACTCGATCACGACGCCCGCCAACCTGGGCTGGCTGCTGGGCGAGGGGGTCGGGCCGCTCGTCGCGAGTCGGGTCAGCGGGCTCGTTTCGGGAATTGTCATCTTCACGACGCTGGTCGCGAACTTCCTGCTCCTGCCGTTCATGATCGTCGGGGGCTGGGCGCGGCGACGCTCGCCGGACTTCGGGCCGTTCTTCGCGTATGCCGCGATCTTCTTCGCGTTCTCGGCCCTCGTCTCGGCCGTCCACGTCCCCGGCGGGACGTTCATCCACTCGGCGGTCGCCCTCGCGCCGCACGCCTACATCCTGGCGCTCGAGGGGATCGCGCTTGCCGTCGCCTGGATCGCCGCGCGGCGGCCGGCGTGGA
>JBJMMH010000030.1:0-15146 GCA_045804885.1 Chloroflexota bacterium
GTCGCGGGCAAGGGCCAGCACCAGGACACCGGCGCCAAGGCGATCCACCTCGCGCCGAACACTCGGTCGCGGATCGTCTCGAAGTCCGTTTCGAAGGATGGCGGCCGGGCGACCTACCGCGGCCACCTGAAGGTCTCGCCGGGCGCGACTAACGTCGTCGCGAGCGTCCGTTGCGACGCGCTGATGCTCGACGACATCAGCCGCAGCGACACGTACCCATACATCGACATCCAGGAAGACGACACGACGATGACCCACGAGGCCACCGTCGGCAAGGTCAGCGCCGACCAGGTCTTCTACCTGATGAGCCGGGGCCTCACGGAGAACGAGGCGACGAATCTCATCGTCCAGGGCTTCCTCGAGGTGTTCACCAAGGAGCTCCCGATGGAATACGCGATCGAGTGTTCGGGGCGAGGTGGATGGCCTTGGCTCCCGTGTCCTGGTGCTGGCCCTTGCCGGCGACGGCGACGCTGATGATGTCGGCGGTGGCACCCTCCCCGCGGAGGTAGATCGCCGGGAACTTGACGGTCTTGCGCGAGCCGGTGTTGGCGTCGATCCACTCGACCGTCGAGTTCTCGTACGCGTGGGCCCGCTTCGTGACGAGGTTGTAGACGTCGTTCGACCAGTTCTGGATCGTCGTGTAGCGGACCTTCGAGCCCGGCAGCGCGACGACCTCCACGACGGCTGCGTGGAGGGAGTCCGTCGCGTAGATCGGGGCGGTGCAGCCCTCGATGTAGTGGACCTTCGCGCCCTCCTCGACGACGATCAGCGTCCGCTCGAACTGGCCCGTGTTCTCGCCGTTGATCCGGAAATAGGCCTGGAGCGGCAGCGGGACCTCGACCCCCTTCGGGACGTACACGAACGAGCCGCCCGACCACACCGCCGTGTTCAGCGCGGAGAACTTGTTGTCCTCGGCCGGGACCACCGTCGCGAAGTGCTTGCGGACGATGTCCTCGTGCTCCTTGAGGCCCTGGTCCATCCCCATGAAGACCACGCCGATCTTCGTGAGCTCCTCGCGGACCGAGTGGTAGACGACCTCGGAGTCGTACTGGGCGCCGACGCCGGCGAGGAATTTCCGCTCCGCCTCGGGGATCCCGAGCCGCTCGAACGTCGCCTTGATCTGATCGGGGACGTCGTCCCACGACTTCTCTTCGCGCTCGGACGGCTTCCGGTAGTAGACGATCTTGTCGAAGTCGATCCGGTCGAGCCCGTCGGTCCAGGTCGGCATCGGGCGCTTGACGAAGTGGTCGTAGGCCCGCAGCCGCGCCTGGAGCATCCAGTCGGGCTCGCCCTTGAAGCCGCTGATCTCCTCGACGGTCTGGCGCGTCAGGCCGCGCTTCGTCTCGGCGAGATAGACGATGTCGTCGTGGAAGGCGTACTCGTCGCGGCGATCGGTGACGATCTCGCGTGTTGCGGTCAAGGAATGCTCCCGGCCGGCGGCCGATGGGGGGTCTTCGTAATTCCGAGTTGAATTATCGGGATTAGCCCGAGAAGCGTCAACGACACGCTTGACCCCGCACGTAGCATCGGCCTACCGGAGCGCGCACGGAGGAACGAGAGTGGACGAGGCGGCCGCGATCGAGGTCGGGCGGCACTGCCCGTGGTGCTCAACCCCCGCTCGCGACGAAGCCTCGACGTGCGTGTCGTGCGGGGCGGCGCTCGCCCAACGCGAGTCGATCGGGGACGTCGCGATCCCCGGCGTGACGACGATCGAGCCCTCGCTCCTCGATGCCGACGGCCGGCCGCATCAGCTCCCCGGGCCGAGTCCCACGCAGGGCCTGGCGAGTGGCGTCCTGGCGGCGGCTGTGATCGGCGGACCTGTGGGCCTCGCGGCGCTCGGCGGCATCGCCGCTGTGGCGGCCGCGGAGTACGTCGCCGGAGGGCGCGAGCGAATGGGGTCGCCGGAATCGCTCGACGCCGTCGGCCGGCCGAGCGAGGTCACGCTCCGGGCCCTCGAGCAGCTCCAAGAAGCGGAACGAGGCGAGGCGCCCGATCGACCGGCTCCCGATGCCTCGACGGCGGCGGACGCGGCTCCCGCCGACGGCGATCCGTGGCGGGACCTGCCGCCGAGCGCTTGAGACGACTCCGGCGGCGAGCGCGAAGAAGCGGCGCCGCTCTCGCGGCGCCGCTTCGGGGCTGCGCTGGGTCAGTCGGTCAGAGCTGGCTCCGAGCCTGCTCCTCCGCGGAAGTGATGCCGGGGCCGACAGCGACGCCCTCGCCGTAGCTGGAGCCGACGCCGTACGGATCGGACGTCGTCGGGCTCGACATCGTCGAGCCCTGGCCGACGAGGCTGCCGAGGTCCGTCTCGTCGTCGTACCGGATCAGGTCGCTGCGCTCGCCATTCATCCGTGTCTTGAGGTCGTCCACGGCACGACGGACACGCGGGCCTGTCGACGGTGACGCGACGAGCCACCAGATGCCCGCCAGCGCAAGACCGACGACCGTCATCGCGAGGAAGGCGATGAGCGGGTTCGTCCGCCGTCGGCCCGGCATCCGGTCGGCGATCGAGTCCGGCATGCGATCGAGCATCGCGTCGGGGACCTCGACCTTCGTGAGGTCGATGTCCGGCAGCTTCACCTTCTTGGGGAGCTTCGTCTCCCGAACGGCGTGAACGAAGTCGTCCTTGTTCATGTCACGGAGGTTGTCCGGCAACTTGATGTCCGGCAACTTGACCTCCGGCAGCGTGATCTCTGGCATCCCACGCCTCCTTATGGCTCGCAGTGCCTAATCGTCGCGCGTCCGCGTGACAGCCCGGAGACCGCCGCCGATGCGCGGGTTGCAGGGCCATCGCAGGTCCGCGATCGTTGACGCATGCCACCAAGGACGAGCGCGGGCATCCTCCTCTTCCGGACCCGAGACGGCGGGATCGAGGTCCTGCTCGCGCACCCCGGCGGGCCGTTCTTCACGAACCGCGACGTCGGCCACTGGACGATCCCGAAGGGCGAGGCCGATGGCGACGAGCCGCTGGTCGCGGTCGCTCGCCGCGAGTTCGAGGAGGAGACGGGGCATCCCCCACCGGACGGGGAGTCGATCGACCTCGGGAGCATCGTCCAGAAGGGCGGCAAGATCGTCCACGCGTGGGGACTCGAGGGCGAGCTTGACCCGGCCAATGCCGAGAGCAACACCTTCGAGATGATCTGGCCGCCAGGCTCGGGCAGGGTCCGGACATTCCCGGAGATCGACCGGGTGGAGTGGTTCGACGTCGAGGAAGCGAAGCGGCGCGTGAAGCCGACGCAGATCCCGCTCATCGACCGGCTCGTCGAGGCGCTTCGCTGACACGCCCGCCGCGGCCCGGAATGTAGTCACCGGCTGTCATGTTTCCAGCGGTACGATCGTCCGCGCATGCCAGCTTCGGATGCGCTGAACGGCGCGGGCCCGGCCCCCATCGAGATCTCGCGCGAGGTCGCTCGCCGGTTCCTCGTGCTTCATCACCTGCTCGCGCCGCCGCGGTCGCTGCCGCCGGACCCGTCGAGCGTGATGCGGGTCTTCGAGCGGCTCGGCTCGATCCAGTTCGACCCGATCGACGTGTCGGGCCGCAACCACGACCTGGTGTTGCTGGCCAGGATCGCCGGCTACCGCCGCGACTGGACGGACGCCCTGCTGTACGAGGAACGCCGGCTGTTCGAGACGTTCAACAAGATGCTCTCGATCGTCCCGACGGCAGAGCTGCCGTGGTACCGGATCGCGTGGGACCGCGCCCGGATCCTGCACGAGGGCGGGGCGTTCGACGAGCATGCCCCGCTGGTCGACGAGCTGCTGGAACGCATTCGTGAGAACGGACGGATGTCCTCGCGTGACGTCGCTCCACGGGAGGCGATCGACTGGTACTGGCGGCCGACCAACCAGGTCCGGGCGATTCTCGAAGCGCTCGCAGAAGCCGGGATCCTTGGCATCGCTCGGCGCGACGGCAATGCCCGGGTGTACGACCTCGCCGAGCGACTCTTCCCCGCGGCGCTGCTGGAGGAGCAGCGGCCGCGCCGGGAGCAGTTCCGGCACAAGTTGCTGTCGCGCTACCGCGGCCACGGGCTGCTTGGAGCCACCGGGTCGTACGAGCTGTTCGCGAGCACCTACTTCCAGCGGCAGATCGGGGCCGAGGACGGACTCCCGGCGGGCGTCGCGACGCGCAAGCTCCTCCTCGCGGACCTCGTGGAGGACGGCCGGCTGCTGCCCGTCACGATCGACGGCGTCCGCGGCCGGCGCTTCGTCGTCAGGGAGGAGCTGCCGCTGCTCCACCAGGCATCCGATGAGCTCGCGTCGGGCGCGCCGCCAGGCGGCACTGTGCCGGGCGTCGCGTTCCTCGCCCCGCTGGACCCGCTCGTCTGGGACCGCGAGTTCCTGCGGACATGCTTCGACTTCGACTACATCTGGGAGGTGTACGTCCCCGCGCCGAAGCGGCGTTGGGGTTACTACGTCCTGCCGATCCTCTACGGCGACCGCATCGTGGGCCGGATCGAACCCAGGGCCGACCGGAAGGCCGGAATGCTCCGGATCCTCGGCCTGTGGTGGGAGGCGGGCTTCGACCCGCTCGCGGACAGGACCTTCGCCGCGGCTCTCGCGGAGGCCGTCGAGGCCCACCGGGCATTCACCGGGATGACGAAGGTCGTCTGGCCGCGGAGGACCCGCCTGCGGCCGCTGGTCGACGCCGTGAAGCGAGCGGGGGGCGGACGATCACCCACGGGGTCCGTGGAGCGGGGCGTCGCGACCCCGGCCTGAGCGTCGGTGGGCGGTCGTCAGCGCGTGGCGCGGGACGAGCCGACGGGCAGCGGCAGTGCCACGGAGGCGACCGACCAGGCGCCCCAGTTTCCGGCCCTGTCGCGGGCGACGGTTCGGAAGTCGTACGTGTGGCCCATCGGCAGGTCGAGGCCCATCGACGCCCGCGTCGTGCTCGCCCACATCGTCTGCCACTCGCCGCCGTCGGTCCGGCGCTGGATCTTCCAGGAATAGAACCCGGACGTCAGGACCTGAAGCTTCACGTCCTGGCCGGTCCACGACACCGTGACGCGTCTGCTGACGCTCGTCGAGCCGGCGGCGATCGTCGGCGTCTTCGTCGTCGAGCGGGCGCCGGTCCGGTCCGGCCCCTTGATGTAGACCGCCGTCCAGAGCTTCTTGCCCGTCGAGGCGTCGATGCCGAGCCCGACGCCGACGTAGTTGAGCGACGTGGACATCACGATCGCCTTGTGACCCGGCGAGTTCATCCACTGGCTGTTGGCGTTGGCGGCGGACAGTTCGAGTGTCGGGTAGTTGTTCCAGGCGATGATCTCGCCCGCGCCGTACCACGTGATGCCCTGCGCTGTGAGGATGTTGAAGACGTTCCTGCCGTCAGGCTGGGTGTGGCTGAAGTAGTGCTTCGTCGCCATGTCCTCGGACCGGGCGCGGGCGATCGCCATCAGCCGGCTGTCGACACGGACGGGGACCAGCCCGGCGGCCGTCCGATCCGCGTTGAGGTGATCGACCACCGCGAGTTCGGCCTGCGACACCGTCCAGGGATCGGCCGCCGCGGCGGTTCCCGGGACGGCGAGCGAGGCGCCGAGCAGGCCCAGGATGATGGGCACCGCGAGCCGCGCACGCAGCGACGATGCCGAGCGACGGGGGGAGCGCCGCAGGCCGGGCCGGGACGTGCCGGGTGAGATGCCGAGGGACATGGCCAGACGATCGCGGCCCGGCGGGCCGGGCGGTATGGGTCACGCGTCCCGATGGGGTCTGCCTGTTCGTTCCGAGCGCCGGCCGCCACCACGCGCGCAAGCGACCGCACCAGTCTCCACCGGACACGCCCGGGCCTCCGCGAACGGCACGCGGAAGCTGTGGGACGATGGTCCCAGCGAGAGCGAATGACCCACCGTTGGAGGCGTGCCCGATGGCAGCGACGACACGAGCGGAAGCGACCTGGAGCGGTGACCTGCTCAAGGGAAAGGGTAGGGTGACGGCGGCGACCACCGGGGTCTTCGCGGACCTCCCGATCAGCTGGGAATCGCGCATCGGCGAGAACCAGGCCATGACGACGCCGGAGGAGTTGCTCGCGGCATCGCACGCCGCGTGCTTCGCGATGGCGTGCTCGAACAACCTGGCCAAGGCAGGGACGCCGCCGACCTCGCTGTCGGTCTCGGTCGACGTCACGGCCGACACGACCGACGCCGGCTGGACCGTCAAGAACGCCCACATCACGGTCCGCGGCAACGTCCCCGGCGCGACCGAGGAGTCGTTCCGGACGGCGGCCGAGGCGGCGAAAGACGGATGTCCGATCTCGCGCGCGCTCGCGGGCAACGTCGACCTGTCGATCGAGGCGTTCCACGAGGGCTGACGCTCGGAGCTGACGCTCCCGCGCGGACGTCAGGCGATCGTGAGCAGCCGCCGCGGATTCTCGACGGTCATCGTCCTGATCTCCTCGTCGGAGACGCCGGCGTCGCGCAGTCTCGGCAGGAACGAATCGGCGAGGTACGTGTAGCCGTTGCCACCGTAGCGCTTGAGCTGCGAGTCGTGGCAGACATCCTGGGACAGCACGATCCGCCCGGCGTGGCCGCGCGACAGCAGCTCGCAAACCGACTCGACGACCCGGCCTTCGCCGTGGCGCTCGAGCGGCGTGAAGCTCATGCCGAGGAAATCGAACTCGACCGTCGCGCCGCGTTCGACGATCGCCCCGTGGTACTCGAGAGACGGGTGGGAGTCGGCGTGGCCGATCACAACCCGCGAGAGGTCGGCGCCCTCCGCCTCGAAGAGGTCGAGCTGGTCGAGCCCGACCGTCGACTGGACCGCGTGGGTGGTGATCGCGAGACCGGTCCTGCGGGCGGCGCGCGCGGCGGCCCGGTGGACGCGCTCCTCACGGGGCGAGATCCACGGCTTGTCCGTACCGATCTCGCCGATGATCCCGGGCCGGATGCCCGTGGCGGCGACGCCGTCGGTTGCCTCGCGCTCGATCTCGCCGGCGAGGGAGTCGACGGAGCGGCGGTCGATCAGCGCATCCGGCGGGTAGTAGGCGTCGCGGTACCAGCCGGCGCCCATGACCACGTGCAGCTTCGTCGCCTCCGACAGGGCCGCGAGCCAGCGTGGATCCCGCCCCACGCCTGGCAGCGTCAGGTCGACCACGGCAGCGCCTTCGCCGGCCGCTTCGCGGAAGGCGGTGAGCTCGTCGACGATGACCGGCTCGTCGCGTCGCAGCTCCCAGTAGTCCCAGCGGTCCGGGACGTGCCACAGAGCGATCGCCGTGTGCTCGTGGGGCAGGACCCAGCCGAGGGCACTCGGGTCGACGGGGCCGCAGACGGTCTGGGCGCGGCCGCGGGCGAGGGTCACGAGGCGGCGCGCTCTTCGCGGTCGGCGAGGGTCCGGGGCGGTGCCGACTCGAGGCGTTCCGCCCGCGGCGTCGCCGCCGCGGCCATCAACACCTCGATCATGCCGAGGACGCGCCGCTCGGCCTCCGAGCGGCGGTAGCCCGCGCCCTCCTCGATGCTCTGGAGGACGACGCCGTCGATCAGCGCACCCAGCGCGGCGGCCGTCCGGTCGATCTCGAGCCACGATGGGAACTCGCCCCGGGCGATGCCCTCCTGGATGAGCCCGACGGCGACGCCGTGGATCTCCCGCCGCCGGCGGAGCAGCATCTCCCGGATCGCAGGCGAGGTGTCAGCCTCCGCCCAGGCAAGCGCCAGGAGACGGGTGCTGCCGAGCTGCCAGCTCTCGAGCTCGATCTGATCGAACACGAATCCGACGGCGATCGCGATGCGCTCGCGGAAGTCGTCCACCGGGGCGATCCGTCGGGCGAGCTCCGTCATCTCCTGGTCGGTGATGAGGTCACAGCCGGCGAGGATCAGCTCGTCCTTGCTCTTGAAGTACGTGTAGATCGCACCGACGGAGAGGCCGCTGGCGCGGACGATGTCCTGCATGGTCGCCCGGTGGAAGCCCCGCTCCGAGAAGACTCGGGTCGCGGCGCGGACGATCCGCTCGCGGACTTCATGCTCGTGTTGGGCGCTGACTCGGGGCACCGATCCTCCCGATAAAACCGAACGGTTGCTCTCCTTTCACGGTAGCTCGGCATGGCGGCGTTTGCAAGCGCGCGTCGCGCTCGTGCTGTTGACAAAACGAATGCTCATTCTCTATCGTGCCCGGCACACGGAACCTCGACCGCCGCCCGTCCCGATCCGCCCGCCGGCCATCCGGCCCATCCAAGGGAGCGCCCGATGCTGTTCACGCGCTGGGGAGCGTTCGTCTACCGCTTCCGAAAGATCGTCTTCGTCCTCGCGATCATCCTCGCCGCCGGTTCCCTCGTGCTGGCTAGCCAGGTGTCGAGCGCGCTGTCCTCCGGTGGCTGGTTCGACCCTTCGTCAGAGTCGGCGACCGTCAGCCAGCGCCTGGCCGACGAGTACGACGCCGGCAAGGGCACGATCGTCGCGCTCTTCCGTGGAGCGGCCGGGGCGGATGCCCGCTCTGCCGGCTTCCAGCAGGAGATCGCCGAGAGCCTCGACCGCCTCGCCGGGGATAGCCGCGTCAACGGCGTCATCGGCTACGCGGAGACGCGCGATGACCGATTCATCTCGACAGACGGGACGATGGCCTACGTCGTCGTCAATCTCGCGATCGACGACGAGGCGGCCGTCAACGCCATGCCGGAGTTCCGCAGGCTCATCGACGCGCCCTCGGATCTCACGCTCCAGCTGACCGGCGTCGCACCAGTGACGGTCGACCAGGCCCACCAGTCTGAGAAGGAGCTGCTCCAGGCCGAGTCGGTCTCGTTCCCGTTCGCGGCGCTCATTCTGATCCTCGTCTTCGCGTCGCTCGTCGCCGCGGGGATGCCGTTGGTCGTCGCGGCGCTCGCGATCCCGACGACGCTCGCGGGCGTCTTCCTCGTCGCCCAGGTTACGGAGCTCTCGATCTACGTCCAGAACGTCGCGACGATGCTCGGGCTCGCGCTGGCGATCGACTACTCGCTGTTCATGGTCAGCCGGTTCCGCGAGGAGCTCCGGAAGGGCCGCGACGTCGAAACCGCCGTCGAGATCACTGTCGCCACGAGCGGCAAGGCGGTGACGTTCTCGGGCCTCGCGGTCGCGATCGGGCTCAGCGGCCTGTTGCTGTTCGAGCCGGCGGCGCTGCGCTCGTTCGGGATCGGAGGCGCGCTCGTCGTCGCCTCGTCGGTCCTCTACGCGTTGACGTTCCTGCCCGCGACGCTCGGGATGCTTGGTCCGCGGGTGAACTCGCTCGGGACCGCCGCGCTCCGTGACCGCATCCGGCGGCTGTTCGGCCGGCCCGTCGGCGCCGCGGCCGAAGCCGCCACAGAGTCGCGCTGGGAGAGGATGGCCCACTGGGTCATGGCCCGACCGGTCATGGTTCTGATCCCGACGCTCGCGTTCCTTCTCTTCCTGGGCACCCCGTTCCTGCGGCTGACGCAGGGCGTTCCGGACGCGTCGGTCCTGCCCGCCGGCATCGAGAGCCGCGAGGCGTCGGTCGCGCTCGCGAACGAGTTCCGGAAGGGCGAGACGACACCGATCACGATCCTCGCGAGCGTGAACGGCTCGCCCACCGCGCCCGCCAACGTGGCGAAGATCCTCGACTACGCGGCGCGGGTCGACGCGATCGACGGCATCGACCGGGTCGAAGGCCCGTTCGTCGGGCTGAAAGACCCCCAGACCGGCGCTGATCTCGATGCCGCTGGCATCGCGGCCCTGTTCGCCGCCCCGCGCGACCAGCTGCCGCCGGAGCTCGCCGCGGGCCTCGAGCAGCTCGAATCGACCTACATCCGGGGCGACGCCGTCCGCCTCGATGCCATCAGCCCGCTCTCGCCGGTCGGCCCGGCCGGCACGGCAGTCATCCCGGCCGTCCGGGCGGTGGCCCTCGAGGGCGTCAGCGCCCAGGTCGGCGGGTTGGCCGCGCAGGGCAAGGACTTCATGCTCAGCCAGTCGGCGACGATCCCGTGGGCGATCGCGCTGACTCTCGGCGCGAGCGCCGTGATCCTCTTCCTCCTGTTCGGCTCGGTCGTGATCCCCATCAAGGCCGTGCTGATGACGCTGCTCTCGATCACGGCCTCGTTCGGCGCACTCGTCTTCATCTTCCAGGACGGCAACTTCTCGAACGTCCTGGGCTTCCAGACGCCCGGGTTCACGATCGCTGGCAACCCCATCATCATGTTCAGCGTGCTGTTCGGGCTGTCGATGGACTACGAGGTCCTGCTCCTGTCACGAATGCAGGAGGCCTACCGGCGGACAGGCGACAACACCGCATCGGTCGCCGAGGGCCTCGCGAAGACGGCCGGCGTCATCACCGGCGCCGCGCTGATCATGGTGTCGGTCTTCTCCGCCTTCGCGCTGGCCGACTCGATCACGATCAAGAGCATCGGCGTGGGGATGGCGATCGCAGTCCTGATCGACGCCACGATCGTCCGGGTCCTCCTCGTTCCCGCCACGATGCGGCTCCTCGGGAAGTGGAACTGGTGGGCGCCCGGGCCGCTCGGACGGTTCGCCGACCGGCTCGGCTTCAGCCATGCGGAAGACGAGCCGGCCGGCTCGCTTCCCGGGGACGATTCGCCGGTCCCGGCCGGCTCGCCCGGCCTGCCTGCGACGCCGTCGGTCCCGTAGACTCGCGGCCGATGGTGACCCGGATCCCACCGCCGGACGAGAACGCGCCGTCCGACGTCACGTATTACGAGTGGCGCTGGGGTCCCGACGAGGGCCGGCGTCCGGGGCTGCCGTGGATCGGCATCTTCCTCGTCGTCTTCGGAGGGCTGCTCCTCGTCGAGCAGGCGCTGCCGCAATACCGCGGCCTCGGCAACATCGTGCTGCTGGCGGCGGGGATCGCGTCGCTCGTCGCGTGGGCGATCAGGCGCGGCACGATCGCGCTCTACGCCGGCGCGTTCCTCACGGCACTCGCCGCGCCCGGGACCTACGAGGCGGCGACCGGAACGGATCTGGGGCCGGGCTGGGGCACGCTCTGCTTCGGCCTGGCGTTCCTGTTCATTGCCGCGGTCCGCGCGGTTCGAGGCGGCGGCTGGGGCTGGCAGCTCATGTGGGGCAGCGTCCTGGTCACGCTCGGCGGCGTCGAAATCACCCAGCCGGACATCGCCGGAATCGCCTTCCCGCTGCTCATCGTCGTGATCGGCGTGCTCCTCCTGGTCGGGAGCCGGAACAGGGCCTCCTAGGCCGAGGTCGCCGCCGTCGCGACGGCTGTGATCGCCTCGTCGATCGCATCCCCGAGGACGTCCACGATCCGCGAGAGCTCCTCGTCGGTGACGACGAACGGCGGGCCGAGCAGAACCTGGTCGCCGGCGACCCCGTCGACGTTCCCGGTCGCGGAGTAGACGAGCACTCCCCTGCGGCGCGCCGCCCGGACGACCGCCTCCGTCAGGCGGGCGGCCCGCGCGAACGGCGCGCGCGTGTCGCGATCGGCGACGAACTCGACCCCGACCAGCAGGCCCCGGCCGCGGATGTCGCCCACGTTGGGGTGCTCGGAGAGGCGGCCGTGGAGCAGCGCCTTCAGCCGATCGCCCTTCCGGGCGCTCGCGTCCACCAGCGATTCGGCCGTCAGGATCCGCAGCACCTCCCGGGCCACCGCCGCGCCGACGGGCGCGTGGGAGTACGTGAACCCGTGCACGAACGGCCCGGCCGCGAGGACCGTGTCGTGGACGTCGCCCGACGCGGCCGCGAACCCGAACGGCCAGTAGCCGCTGGTCGCGCCTTTCGCGGCGACGAGGATGTCGGGCCGGACACCCCAGTGGTCGAGCCCGAACCAGCGACCGGTCCGCCCGAAGCCCGTCATGACCTCGTCGGCGATCAGAAGGACGCCGTGCCGGCGACAGACGTCGGCAATCTGCGACCAGTAGCCGTCCGGTGGGACGGCGCCGGCGAGCGTCGCGCCGGAGATCGGTTCGGCCACGAACGCCGCGACCCGTCCCTCGCCCGTGTCGCGGATCGCGGCATCGAGTTCATCGGCGAGGGCCTCGGCCTCGCGGAGGGCGTTCGCGCCGGCCCTGTCGGCCCCATAGTCGTAGGCCGCCGACACGTGCCGGAGCCACGGTCGGTTGAGCCAGGACTCGTAGGGCCGCCGGAGCGGCGGGCGGCCCGAGAGATCCAGGCTGGCGAGCGTGTTCCCGTGGTAGCTGCCGTGACGGGCGATGACGACGTGGCGGTCGGCGCCGCGGGCGAGATGATAGGCACGGGCGATCTTCAGCGCCGTCTCGATCGCTTCCGAGCCGCCGCTGACGGGATAGATCGCGGGCGCATCCAGGGGCAGGACGTGGGCGACCTCTCGGGCATAGGCCTCGAGAGGCTCTGTCGTGAAGGCACTGGCGTGGGCGTAGCTCAACCGGGCGGCCTGCTCGCCCAGGGCCCGGGCGATCGACGCCCGCCCGTGACCGACGTTGACGACGATCGCACCGCCCGCCGCATCGAGGTACTCGTTGCCGTCGGCGTCGCGGATGGTCGAGCCATGGGCCTCGACGGCGACCGGCGGCTCGGCGTCGAGCGACCGCCTGAACACGCGTCCGATCGCCTCTCCTGAGTCGTGCGAACTCACGGCCGGGATCGTATCAGCGGAACCTCGCGGAGCGGCTCGGTGTATCCGCTACGGTTGATCCGATGGAGGGCCGTCCAACGGAAGACGCCGAGCTGATTCGTCGCGCTCGAGCTGGCGAGGTCATGGCCTACGAGGAACTGGTCCGGCGCTACCAGGATGTCGCGGTCCGGACCGCCCACCTCATCTCGCCCGACGGCGACGCCGAGGACGCGGTGCAGGAGGCGTTCGTCAAGGCGTACGCCGCGTTGTCGCGTTTCCGCCCGGACGCCCCGTTCCGGCCGTGGGTCCTGCGGATCGTCGCCAACGAGGCACGCAACCGCCGGAGGTCGGCCGGCCGCCGAGCCGGTCTCGCACTTCGGGCCGCTGAGGACCGCCGGCCGGGCGATGCGGCTCCATCGCCGGAGTCGGCGGTCCTCGCCGAGGAGCAGCGCGCGACGCTGCTCGCCGCGATCAACGGGCTCCGTGACGAGGACCGCGAGATCATCGGCGCGCGGTACTTCCTCGATCTCAACGAGTCGGAGACGGCCGAGGCGCTGGGCATCCCACGGGGGACGGTGAAGTCACGGCTATCGCGCGCGCTGGGGCGCCTGCGCGGCCAGCTCGCCGGCGACGGAGAGGAGCCGTCCCGTGGCTGAGCAGCGCGGGCCGTTCGGCGCCATGGACGACACCGCGCTGGAAGCGGCGCTCCGCGACCTGGGCCCTGCGATCGCCTATCCCGCAGCCGTCGTCGGCGCCTCGGACATCGCGTCGCTCGTCCGACAGCGCATCGTCGCCGCGCCGCCCGCGCCCGCACCCCGCGGGATCCTCGGCTGGGTCGGCGCGCGACCGCTTCGGCGAAGCCTCCTGATCGCCGCGGCGGCCCTCCTGATCCTGGCGGCCGTCGCCGGCGCAATCGGACTCGGCCTGCCCGGCATCCGGATCATCTTCGGCGGCCCGACGGCCCTCCCGAGTGCCCCGTCGTCGGTCGGGCCGACGCCGGCCGTGAGCCAGGCGCTGGGGATGGCGCTGGGTCTCGGCGCGGTGGTCCCGCTCGAGGACGCCGAGCGGATCGCGGGCATGGACTTCATCCTTCCGACCGACCCGGAGATCGGCGCCCCCGACGTCTCGTACATCCTGGTCAACCGGGCGGCGCTCGTGTGGTCCGGGCGGCCGGGGCTCCCGGCCGATCCCGAAACCGGCGTCGGCTTGCTGCTGAACGAGTTCCGTGGCGCCGTCGACGAGGGCTACTACACGAAGGCCCTCGACAGCGGGACGCGCGTGACCCAGGTCGAAGTCAACGGCAAGCGGGGCTACTGGATCGACGGCTCGCCGCACTTCTTCTACTACATCGACCCGACCGGCCGGGTCGTCGAGGACTCGCACCGGGAAGTCGGCGACGCCTTGATCTGGTCGGACGGCGACCACACCTACCGGCTCGAATCGCAGCTCGGGATGGAGGCTGCGATCCAACTTGCGGAGTCGCTTCGCTAGCGGGTTGACTCCTCCGGCTCCGCGTCGACTACTTCGTGTAGGCCCCGCCGAGGTCGAGCTCGTCGCGGATCAGGCGGAGCTCGTCGTCAGTCGGCGCCGGCGTGGTCGCCACGTCGGCCGCGACCTTGAGGGGCCAGCCGATCGTCTCGCGCGCCTGGTCGACGGTCCCGCCCGGATGGAGCGAGTCGAGGCGCATCTCACCCTCGTCGTCGAAGTGGTAGATGCCGAGGTCGGTCACGACCACGCTCGGGCCACGGCCCAGCCAGCCCTGCTCTCGACGGATGCGCTCGCTCTGCTCGGCGCCGCCGAGATTGCCGGCGCTCGTCCGGAAGTCGATCTGCTCGACGAAGCTGCGGTTGCTCTGGCGCATGATCACGAAGACCTGCCGGGCGTTGATCGCGATCTCGCACGCCCCGCCGCTGCCGGGGAGCCGCGTCGTCGGGTGCTCGTAGTCGCCGATGACCGTCGTGTTGATGTTGCCGAAGCGGTCGATCTGGGCCGCGCCGAGGAATCCGACGTCGATCAGCCCACCCTGCAGGTAGAACGCGAACAGCTCGTACATGCTCGTGACCGCGGTCGCGCCCGTGACGATCGTCGGGTCGCCGATGCTGAGCGGGAGCCGGGCGGGCCGCGCGCCGAAAACGCCCGCCTCGTAGACCAGCTCGAGGTCCGGGGCGACCGTCCGCTTCGCGAGGTTGACGGCGATGTTCGGCAGCCCGACACCGACGAAGCAGACGTGCTGGCCGGCGAGCTCCCGAGCCGCGGCGACGATCATCATCTCGGACTTGCTGAACGGCTCGTCGATCACGCGATGGTTCATCCGACGTGCCGGGCGTCGCCGGATGTCCGAGCGTGGCCGCGCGCGGTTCGTCGCAGGGCCCAAACGTCGCCTGACGTTCCGCGGCGAAGACGTAGCCGAACGTTCGATCGATCCGTGGTTCCCAGGACGAACCGCCAGTCGGTGGAGGCGCCGCCAGCGTCGTCGCCCGCGCCGCCGGCTCGACGGTTGGCACGGGCAGGGCACCGTCGCAGCGCGGTCATCGGACCTCCCGCCAGCCGCGGAACACCCGCTTGGCCGGAGGCGAGTCGGCCGACGGACGCGACGACCGGCTCAGGCTCGGTCACCGGTACTCGCCATAGTCGACTTCGCCCGACAACGCCGCGGCAGACGGCCGCAGCGACGCCACTCA
>JBJMMH010000031.1:0-25840 GCA_045804885.1 Chloroflexota bacterium
TGCAGCAGCCGTCCACTCATAGCAGTACAGACATAACTCACCTTATCGGCAGTAGTCGGGGGATCCGTAAGGCGCTCATACGCCGATAAACCTTGAGACGTCAGGCCGGCAGGATCGGGGCGCCATACGGCTCGAGGAGCCGGTCCCGCGAGACGATCGTCGCGTCGAGGCGCAGGGCGTGCGCGACGAGGATGCGATCGAAGGGGTCGCGGTGCAGGGGCGGGAGTCCTGCCGCCGCCTCCGCGTCGTCCATGGTCACCGGGAGGCCCGAGAATCCGGCCGCCTCGACGGCCGCCGCCAAGTTCTCGACGAGCTGGATCTTGCCCACGGCGCGCTTGATGGTCAGCTCCCATACCGTGGCTGCCGAAACGACGACGTCGTTGCCAGCGTCCGCGATGGCGCCACGCGCCACGGGCGAGACCCCTGGGTCGTCGCCGAGCCACCACACCAGTGTGTGCGTGTCGAGGAGCAGGATCACGGATCGAACAACGCTGCGATCGCTGCGTTGACTTCCGGCGCGTCCCTGTCGTCCGAGAGCTGAATCCGGCCCTTGAGAAGGCCTGGGACCCGCGGCTCCGCCGTCCGGCGGTAGGGAACCAGGCGCGCCACGGGGCGGCCCGCGCGAGCGAGGGTGATCTCCTCCCCCGCCTCCACCCGTTCGAGCAAGCGCGACAGGTGAGTCTTGGCGTCGTGGACGTTGACGGCCTTCTCCATGGCGCGGAACCGTATCGGGTTAGTCCAAGTTAGCAATCCAACGATGACCGGGCCCGGACCGTGTGGACCCTCACAGCGTGCCCGATGGCTCTCGTGATCGAACCTGGAGCCGATGACGATGGGTCCGACGCCGACCGCGTTGACGCCTGCGCGGTCGGCGCTTTCGAGGAAGGAGCCCAGCGATGACCGGTCAAACGCTCGACAGGCCGACAACGCCTCTGGCGGGCCACGGGACCCGCGCATCGAATCGGTGGAGGGACGACCGTCTGCCCGGACTGCTGCTCTTCCTGCTGGCGGCCCAGTTCATGACCGTCATCATGCTCGCCGCGGGCGTTGCCCCCGGTTACGACATCGGCGGCGGCGCGATCAGCGAGCTCGGCGCGATCCCGGAGACCGCGGCGCTGTTCAACCTGTCGCTGCTCGTCGTCGGCGTCCTCAACATCGGCGCGGGCCTGCTGCTCTTCGGGATCCTGGGCGGCCTCGGCCTCCTGTCGATCTTCGCCCTCGCCGGCATCGGCGCCATCGGTGCCGCGGCGAATCCCCTCGGCGCCAGCGGGCTGCACTCCCTCTTCGCGCTCGTCGCGTTCATCGGGTTCAACGTCGAGGCGATCGTTGCGGGCCAGCTCGCCCACGGGCCGATGCGGGCGGTCTCGCGCCTGTCTGGCGTGATCGGCCTGGTCTTCGTCGTCCTCATGGTCATCGGCGACGCCGGCAACGCGGCCGCGTTCGGCCCGATCGGCCACGGTGGGACCGAGCGGATGATCGTCTACCCGGCGATGCTCTGGCTGATGGCCTTCGGGGGCTATCTCATGGCGGGCTCCGCTGGCGACGTCGCCGACTGACCTGGACCGCCGTTTCCCATCGGCAGGCGCCGACTTCACTACCTCTGCTCCGAAACCAACCGGACCCCCAGCGCGTATTCGTCGCTGGGGGACCGTCCCCGAGACAACATCACCCATGCGAGGTTCAAAACCATGGTTGGACGCAAGTACCCGCTCGCCCTGCTGGCGGCGATCGCCATCGTCGTCGCCGCCTGCTCGAGCAACTCGGGCGCGACCGCGTCGCCGTCCGTTGCGGCGCCGGCGACCCCGGCCGCGAGCCCGAGCGCCTCGGCCGGGGAGAGCCCGACGGCAAGCGCCAGCGAGGCGGCCGGCGGCGAGGACTACCCGCTCGCGGTCGCGACCGTCAGCGCCGGCCAGACGCTCACGGGCGAGGACGGCAAGACCCTGTACATCTTCAAGGCCGACACGAAGGATTCCGGCAAGAGCGTCTGCAACGGCGACTGCGCGACGAACTGGCCGCCCTACACGCTCGAGGCCGACGAGACGCTCGAGCAGGACGATGCCGTCACCGGGACGGTCACGATGATCACCCGCGACGACGGCACCAAGCAGGTCGCCTACAACGGCATGCCGGTCTACTACTTCAAGGGCGACGCCAAGGCCGGCGACGCCAACGGCCAGGGCCTGGCCGACGGCAAGTGGGTGATCGCCAACCCGTAGTCGCGCCGTAGCCACCCTCCCCCACTCTCACATCTGCCGCTCCCGGGTCCGCCGGGAGAGGCGTTTCAACGTCGAGCCGGAATCTGCAACGCGCCATCCACGCCGCCGACACGACCGCGGGCCTGCCGATCCCGCGCTTTGGGTACGATCCGCCTCGTGCGATCCTCCGTCCGTGCGGTGGGCCCGATCGTGACCGCGTCATGACGGCGAGCGACCGCCCGATCCCGCGAACCGCTGCCGATCCGGCCGCCTCGCCAGCCCCTGGCACGCGGCCGGCGACCGGTGCCGTCCCGATGCCTCCCGTGGGCACGGCGGCGCCGGCGGACCGTCGCCCGGGCGCCTGGACCCGCATGACGGACGTCCCAAAGGTCACGGTCGGCGGCCTGTCGCGGGGCATCCACCCGGTTCTCTTCGGCGTCTACCCGGTCCTGTTCCTGTGGTCGCAGAACGTCGGCGAGGTCGGCCCGGCCGATGTCAGCGACGTGCTGGGGTTCGCGTTCCTCGCGGCCGGCGCCCTGATGCTCCTCGCCTGGCTGGCCTTCCAGGACCGCGCCCGCGGCGCGCTGTTCATCACGCCGGCGATCCTCGCCTTCCTGCTGTGGGGCCACGTGGCGCGACTCGGCATCGTGTTCGAGACCGAGCAGGCCGCGGTGCTCGCACTCATGGCAATCGCCCTCGTAGCGGCGCTGAAGCTCCCCGACCGCTGGGTCGCCCGGCTCGACCTCGGCCTGGGCGCGCTGGCCGTCGCCCTGACCGTGATCTCGCTCGCGACCATCCTGCCGACGGAGGTCGAGGAGGCGACGACGCCCCGGACCGTCGTCGCCGCGGGCCGGACGCTGCCGACCACGACGGCCGCCCCGAAGCGTGACGTCTACTGGCTGATCTTCGACCGCTACGGCTCGGACCGCTCGTTCCAGATCGGCTACGACACGAAGAACCCCCTGACGCCGTGGCTCAAGGATCACGGCTTCGACGTCCTCGCCGACAGCCACGCGAACTACGTCGGCACCGCGCTGTCGCTCTCTACGACCCTCAACATGACGCCGCTCGCCGAGCTGACCAAGGGCGTGCCCGAGACGAGCAACAGCTACGAGCCGGTCTACCGCGCCCTCCAGGGGTCGCTCACGGTTCGCCAGTTCCAGGCCCTCGGCTATCGCTATCTCCATCTGGGATCGTGGTGGAACCCCACCCGGACCGATTCGGCGGCGGACCGCAACTTCAACGCCGACGGCGTGTCGGACTTCACGTCGGCCGTCGCGGAGTCGAGCATCGTCCCGGTCCTCTCGGAGGCGTTCGTGCCCGAGGAGCTGCCGCCGACGGAGCCCGCGAAGCACCTCAAGCACAACACGTTCGCGCTCAACAAGCTCGACGCGCTGCCGCTCGAGGGCGGGCCCAAGTTCGTCTTCGGCCACATCCTGCTGCCGCACCCGCCGTACGTCTTCGACGCCAACGGCGCCTACATCGAGTCGCCGCAGCGCGCCGGCATCTCCGAGACGCAGGGCTGGGAGGGCCAGCTGGAGTACACGAACCGCCGCCTCGAGTCGTTCCTCGAGGAGCTCCTCTCGAAGCCGGAGAGCGAGCGGCCGATCATCATCCTCCAGGCCGACGAGGGGCCCTGGCCCGACGCCTACGGCAGTAACAAGTACGGCTTCAACTGGGCGGCGGCGTCGGAGGACGAGCTCGAGATGAAGTTCGGGATCCTCAACGCCTGGTACGTCCCGGGCGGGACGGGGGCGCTCGGCCTGCGCCAGGACCAGACCGCGATCAACACGTTCCCGACCCTGTTCGACCGCTACTTCGGGCTCGACTACCCGACCCTCCCCGATCGGGTCTTCGCCTCGACCTGGGGCCGGCCGTACGCGTCGCTCGAGATCACCGACCGGCTGCCGCGCCTGAAGTAGCGCGTTGCGTTACGGCAGGCGGTCCGTCACCTCGGTGATGTCGTACGGATGGGCCTTGTCCCGGTAGACGTAGCTCCGGTCCGGGAGTTGCCCGTACGACATGCCGAAGTAGGCGTCGAACAGCGCCCGGAACACGTTCACGAGGCTCATCCGGTCGTGCGGCCCGCCGCCAGCGGTCGCGGCCTGGACGCCCGGCAGGTACAGGCCCAGCTCGATCTCGAACTTCTCGCGCAGGTCGGCGTCGCTCGCGGCCTGCCAGTCGAAGGCGTCGTCGTCTTGCTCGTAAGCCAGCGGGTTGGGGCCCTCGTCGGTCGTCACGACGACGATCGGGTCGCTCTCGTCGGGGCCGGCGAGCGCCTCGCGGACGAACGACTCGACGCGACCCATCGTGTACCGCGACTGGTCGAGGAACAGTTGCTCGCGCGATCGGTCGGCGGCGGCGTCGTCGGTCACGAAGGAGCCATCGGTCGCGAAGACGTACGGGTCGTGGGGCACGAGGAAGTGGGCAAAGACGAACGTCCGCCCCGGCCGGCCAAGCGTCGAATGCAACGCGTCAAAACCGACGAGCGCCGACTGATACTGCAGCTCGTGCGGCTCGAGGCCCGCGACGCCGACGTGAATCCCGAGCTTCGCGAGGCGGCTCGTGATCGCCGGCAGCATCGTCGTGTCGAGCCAGGCCGTCGCGAGGTCGGAGGGGGTCTCGAGCCCGAGGTTGACGTCGGCGATCGAGCTCTCGGCGGTCGGATCCCACCATGAGCCGATATGGACGTACTCGTAGCCGCGGTCCTTCAGGAAGCGGGCGGCGGCCGCGTCGTCGATGAGGTCGTAGACCGGGCCGTAGTCGCCGGAGTCCGGGCCCATCCGCGCGGCGAGGTCGTCGAGGTAATCGAGGCTGAACATCGACGCCAGCGAGTGGCCGGTCTTGCCGTAGTTCGAGTGGCTGTCGGCGATCCGCTCGAACCTGAGCTCGTCGAGGAAGGCGAACGGGCTCTCGCCGGTCATCCCCCAGACGTCGCGCAGCGTCCGCTCCGACCCGATGTCCTCGACGACGATCACGTAGATGTCGCGATCCGGACCGGCGGTCCCCTCCCCTTCCCCGGGCGACGCGTCGGGCTCCGCGGCTTGGGTCGCGGTCGCGGTGGTGCCGCCACGCGCGCCGCCGAGCTCGCCGGCGACGGCGGGGACGAGCGAGATCCCGACAAGGAGCAGCGCCACGGCATTCAGCCGGGCGGTCGGCCGCCGAAGGTCGCGCCGGATCCGCCACGCGGCGACAACGGCGACGACGCCCAGAATCGTCCAGACGACGAGCAGCCGGCCACTCGTGACGAGAGGCGAGTCGATCTCGTCGAGGACCCGCCCGAACGAGAGGAACAGCAGCAGGAGCATTGTCGCGAGGAGGCCGGCCCGGCGGATGTCGCGCAGCGCAGCGAACGCCGCGGCGAGCGTCACTGTCGCGAGCAGCAGCGCCCAGGCCAGCGGGAGGAGCGAGTCCACCGGATCGAGCTCGCCGGTGTTCCGGCCGTAGAGCAGGACCACCGACCAGATCCCGACGATGAATGGGTGGAACGGGAACGCCCAACGTGCTCCCCTGCCGCGTCCGGCGGCTCCCGCCTCAGCCACCGGCTGCGCCGCCGAGCTGCTTCAGGCGGACGATCAGCGCGTCGGTCGCGGCGGTCGGCGGCGTCACGACCACCCGGTCGGCGAGGTTCCGCGCCGTTGGCCGGCCGGCGTCGCCGGCTGCCTCGAGCTGCCCGACGAGCCGCTCGAGCGCCTCGGGCGAGACATGGACGCGATCCGTGGCGAAGTGGAGCGCGTCGGGATCGACGCGGTAGAGGTGGATTCCGACCGGGATCGACGGCGCGGGGAAGGTCCAGCTGGCGACCTCGGTCAGGCCGGGCACGCCATCGAGGGCGTTGACGACGGTCGGCGCACTCGTCGCTGCCTCGGTGGCGTAGACGTAGAGGTCCGCGCCGCTCTCGCGGAGATCCTTAGCGAGCTCGGCGGCGGAGAACGCCTCGAATTCGTTGACGTTCCGCGGCGCGACGTCGATCGCGATCCAGTCGTCGCGTGGCGGCTCGCCGGAGACGCGGATTCCCTGGGGTGCTGTCGGGTCGGACACGACCTGCTGGTGACGGACCTGCCGGGTGGGATTCGCGCCGCGCAGCCCGAGTGAGATCTCATAGCTCAGGAACGATCCGATCGCAACTCGCTCGTTGTGTGTCGCGTTCTTCCGGAACCAATCGACGGTCGTCTCGATCGCGCCCTGCCGCGCCGCGCCGCTCCTCGATTCGCGGAACGTCATTGCGTGGTAGCCGAGCACGGCCGACGAGGCGACGACGACGACGAGGATCGCGACCGGCACCGCGATGGCAGTCGCGCGGGACGACAGCCGGCCACTCGCCCGCCGGAGGACGGCCTCGCCGGCCCAGAGCCAGCCCGCGGCCGCGAGGCAGGCCAGGATCCCGATCTGCGCCAGGTAGTTGCGCGGCGGCTCGCCGACCTCGACCACGAGCAGCACGAGCGGCACGCTGCAGATCGTCGCCAGCCAGAGGTCCCCGATGGCATGCCGCTCGCGCGCGCCGGTCGCGGTCCGCCAAGCGCCGAGCGAGAGCAGTACCCCGACGATCCCGATGAGCGCGACGACCTTCAGCAGCCCGGGAAGCCACGTCGCGGCATACCGGCCAAGCTGCGCGGGGTCGATCAGGTCCGTGCCGCGGACCTCGAGTGTTCCCGCGAACACCCAAGTGAGCGCTGCGCACCACGCGACGGTGAGCCCGATGACGACCGCTCGCCGTCCGAACGCACCGGGCTCGAGCGTGGCCACGCCCGCGAGCCGGCGCTCGAGGCGCCCGAAGCTCGTCCCACGACCGGCCAGGATCATGAGGATCGATAGTCCCCCGACCGCGACCGCGATCGGCGCGAGCGTCCAGGCCGGCGTCCCAAGGCGGTACACGACGCCCGAGAGCTGGGCGACGAGTAGGAACCACCAGGAGACGCCGACACTCGCGGCAGCGAGCGTCCAGCCGGCGCTGCCGAGTACTCGCCGCCACGGCAGGCCCCACAGGATCGCGGCGAGGAACGGGACGGGCGCGAGCGGCAGGGCGATCTCCTTCACGGTGAAGGCGAGCGCGAACAACGCGCCGGTGGCGATCCCCAGCCACGCCCCGCCGCGCCGGACGGCGACGAGCCCGAGGGCGAGGTACCCGAGCGCCAGCGCGGCCGCGGGAACGTCGAGGCGGGCGGTCCGCGTCAGGTCGTGAAGGTACGTGACGCCGACGAGGCCGGCGGCCGCCAAGCCCCCGATCGCCGGTCGGACGCGCCAGCCGAGGCCGGCGGTAAGGGCGATCAGGGCGATCCCGGCGACCGCGTTCAGGAGGTGGCCGGTGGCGAGCGGGTCGATCCCGGCAACCGCCTGGGGATAGGCGAGGACGCCCGACCAGACCGGGGCGTGCGGCAGGAAGTAGCCGCCGAACGGCGTCCGGGGCCCGACGCCATCGACGAGGTTGTAGCCGATGCCGATGTACTTCGCCTCGTCGAATGTCAGGAAGAACGCCGGGACGGCGAGCAGCAGAAGCCCGAAGACGGAGATCCCGATGACGGTCGCGGCGACGGCGACGCGGCGTTCCATTTGGAGCATCGGCGGATCCGGGTGCACGGCTCGGATGTCGGCTCCCTCCCGGTCGGATCGCGGGTCTCGCGTCGATCCCGGGCGATGGTCCCACACCCCGAGCGCGCGGCGCAGGCCGCGCGGCAGCGCCGACGTGGGCGCAAAGAAACGCCCAAAGGAACCTCGATCACTAGTTGCCCCAGCCAATGCAAGCACAGGCCGGTTCACTAGATGCTCGTGGCCCCTTCGGGCAAGACCTACTCTACGGGCCGCGCGTCCATGGCGGCTAGTGGCTTATCCACGAGTTTCGCGGTTGCCGGCCGCGATTCCGACGCGTTGTCCACAGCCTTCCCACGAACGGTGCGCATAGCGCGACAGGCTGAAGCCGGTCGGCGCGTCGTGCTACGGAACGAGTCCGGCCGGGCCGAGATCAATGACTGGGAGCGAGGCCCTCGATCCAGGCCAAGAGCGCCTGGTCGAAAGGCTCCGACTCCTCGAGTGACGTAATGATGGCGGTCGGGACTAGCGACTTCCGCAGTAGCCACTTCCCGTGCGGGTGATCGGACACACAAAAACGCCCGAAGGAACCGCCGAGTCCGTAGCCTCCAACCCTGATGCAAGCACCCGGGTCGTCGCTTTCGTTCTCGTGGCCCCTTCAGGCAAGACGTACGTTACGAAACCGAACGGGTCGCTGACTACGGGGTTATCCACGACTTTCGAAGTTCGAGGGCCCTTCCGGAGCACCTTGTCCACAGGGTTCCCACGATCGCCGCCCTAGTCCGAGCGTCAGTCATGCTCGATCTCGAGCGGCCACGTCTCCCCGTCCTCGAGAACAGGCAGCCCGTCAGGGTCGATGCGGTCATGGGCAAGGCCGTCCGGCGGGATCGACGCGGCGGTGACGCGGAGGTTCGGATCGATCATCACGATCGGCTGGCGCCCCGACGGATCCCGGGGCGGCTTCGCCTCGCGCAGGTACCAGGCGGCCGCGGCGATCGCGATCGGTGACGCGTCGAGGACGACAACGGAACCCGCCGGCCACGGCACGCCGACCACGTGGTGGATACCGGCCGCGGTCACGGTGTTGCCGTGGAGCGTTCCGTCGTCCTCCGGGTGGAGCGTGACGAGGCCGGCAGCAGTCGACGCCTCAAGGTGGGCGAACCGCCCGTCGGGAAACGTCTCGAGCAGGAGCGACGAGACGACGCCGCCGTTCACGAGCCGGACCTCGCGCCACCGCCGGCCCTTCTGTCCCTCCGCGATCGACCAGACGACGTCGAAGAGATTGACGAACCGGCCGGTGCCCGCTCGCCTGATCAGTTCGGCCATGAGTCAGGCCGGGTCTGAGCCGTTGCTTCCGTTGGTCGAGGCGAGCGTCCGGACCCAGTCCGTACCGACCGTCACGAGCTCGCCCGCGAGCCCGGGCGCCGCGCGACCCCGGACGCGAACGTCGCGCTCGCCGTACTCGAGCTCGACGGTGCCCCGCTCGCGGACGCGCGCCAGCAGCTCGCCCGCCGCGTACGGGATATGGACGTCGAGGTCGACCCAGAGCGACGACAGCATCGCCGCCATCTCGGCCCGGAGCGTATCGAGACCATAGCCGGTCAGGGCGCTCACGAGCACGGTTCCGGAGACCGCCGGTGCAGGGGCGTCGCCGTTGCGGGCCGCCGACTCCACGAGGTCGGCCTTGTTCAAGGCGACCAGCCGCGGCTTGTCACCGGCGCCGAGTTCGTCGAGGACCACCTGGACGGTGGCCCGGTGTTCCCGGAGATGGGGATCGGACGCATCGACGACCTCGACGAGGACGTCGGCCCGGTTGACCTCCTCGAGCGTCGCCCGGAAGGCGTCCACGAGCTGGTGGGGCAGCTTGTGGATGAACCCCACAGTGTCGGTCACGATTGCCGTCTGGCCGTCGCCGAGCTTGACCTGCCGGGACGTCGGGTCGAGCGTCGCGAACAGCATGTCCTCGGCCCGCGCGACCTCGCTCCCGACGAGCGCGTTGAGCAGCGTCGACTTGCCGGCGTTGGTGTAGCCGACGATCCCGATCGTGGCGAACATCCGCCGGTCGCGCCCGCGAGCCGCGGTCTGCCGTTGGGTTCGAACCTGCTCGACCCGCTCCTTCATCTTCGAGATCCGGGTCCGGATGATGCGCCGGTCCGTCTCGAGCTGGCTCTCGCCGGGGCCCCGCGTCCCGATGCCGCCGCCCGTCCGCGACAGGTGCGTCCAGAGCCGCGTCAGCCGCGGCAGCTGGTACTCAAGCTGGGCGAGCTCGACCTGGAGGCGGCCCTCGTGGGTCTGGGCGTGGAGCGCGAAGATGTCGAGGATCAGCCGGCTGCGATCGATGACCTTGACGTTGAGCAGCGATTCGAGCGCCTTCTGCTGGCTGGGCGAGAGCTCGTCGTCGGCGATGAGCAGCGTGAACCCGGTCTCGCTCTTCGCCCGGCCCAGCTCCTCGGCCTTGCCCTTGCCGATGTACCAGTTAGGGTCGACATGGCGGCGGTTCTGCCACTCCGCACCGACCACATCGGCGCCGGCCGTGGTCGCCAGATTGGCGAGCTCGCTCAGCGACTCCTCTGCCGTCCAGCCGCCGTCGTCGCCGGTATCGACGGCAACGAGGAACGCCTTCTCGGCGGGCGGTGTGAGATCGATGGGCTGGGATCGCGGCACGGCCGAAGGATAGCCCGGAAGCCTGGCGACGCCATCCTGTCGGACCGAGCCGAAACGCTCCTGCGAGGGTTCGCCGATCGGGCGGCGTCGCCGGCGGAGCGGTTGCCGCCACACGATCCGGACATGACCGATCCGCGCGCGCTCCCCGACGACCGGCCGAATATCGGCCACGACCCCCTCGAGACGGAGATTGCCGAGCTCCAGGGCGAAGAGCTCCCGATCGACCAGGACGCGATCCTCGACACCGACGAGATCGAGGGTGATCGTGAGCCGACGCTCAGCGAGCAGGAGTGGGGTGTTCCGGTCGACCCTGATCTCCGATCGGGCGAGACCGACGACCCCCTCGTCGCGATCGAGGAGGGCCAGACATACGTCCCGCCGAGCGATCCGCCGCTGACGCTGGCGCCGGACGACCCGGAGGGCATCGACTCGCCCGGCCGTGACGACATCGACGCCGAGTCGGACAACAACGCCCGGGTCCGCGACGAGCTGCGGGCCGATGCTGCCACCACGGCCCTCGCCGACCGGCTCGAAATCGCGGTCGTCGGCTCGACGGCGATCCTCCGTGGTCAGGTTGACGGGATCGAGGACAGCGACGCGCTCGTGGAGGTGGCGAGCCGCGTCGACGGGATCGAAGAGGTCCGCGACGAGACCGAGGTGCCGGGTCTCTAGCTCGCCTTGGGAAGGTCGCGGCCCGCCGTGTCGCGCCGCACGATGTCCTGGAAAATCAGGCCACCGAGGATGATCGTGCCAACGGTCGGTGTCCATGCTCCGAGGAGTGGCGGTAGGAACCACCCGACGAGGCTCATCGCGAGCGCGGCGATGACGAACGAGCCGACAGCGATACCGATCAGCTGAATCGCGCGGATCACGGCTTCACGATAGGCCGCCCGTCGACGAGTTGCCGGGCGATTGCGAGAGCCCGATCCGCGACGCCCGCATTGGTCCCATCGAGCCATTCGACGTCGGGTTCGCTCCGGAACCACGTCCGCTGCCGCTTCGCGAATGCCTGGTTGCGGCGGGCGTCCTCGGCGATCGCGGCGTCGAGCGTCGACTCGCCGTCGAGAACGGCCCACGCCTCGCGGTAGCCGATCGCGCTGAACGCCGGCAGGCCGGGGTCGTATCGCTCGCGGAGCGCGCTCGCCTCCTCCATGAGGCCCGTCTCGAACTGGCGGTGCGCGCGTTTCGCGATCCAGTCGCGATGCGTCGTCGGTTCGACGCTCAGGCCGACCCAGGAGATCGGCCCGTCGTAGCCGCGCGGTGCCGGAATCTGGGGCTCGCCGCCGGCGACGGTCGCGATCTCCAACGCCCGGACGACCCGGCGGGGGTTCGCCGTGTCGATCGCCGCCGCGCGGCTCGGGGCCACGGCGCGTAGCCGTTCGACGAGGGGCTCGAGTCCGACGGCCAGGAAGTCCGCTTCGAGGCGGGCGCGAACATCCCGGTCGGACGGCAATTCCTCCGTCGGCAGCCCGCGAGCGACCGCCCGCAGGTACAAACCCGTGCCGCCGACCAGGATCGCAAGGCCCGCCCGCTCCCCTATCGCGGTCAGGGCGGCGCGGGAATGCCGAGCAAAGTCAGCGACGGTGAACGGCTCGTCCGGATCCACGAGGTCCAGGCCGTGGTGCGGAAGGCCGCGCCGCTCCTCGAGCGTCGCCTTCGCCGTGCCGATGTCGAGGCCCCGGTACACCTGTCGGGAGTCGGCCGAAATGATCTCGGCACGAATCCCCTCCCCTGCCAGACGGGTCGCGACATCGATCGCGAGGCCCGTCTTGCCCGTGCCCGTGGCGCCCGCGATGACGAGGAGCGGGGTGGCCCTCAGACCGTCGTCCCTCGGAGCGAGTACGGCCCGGCGTGCTCGATACGCGCCACGACGACGCGACCGACGAGCTCCAGCCCGCCGCCAAGGTGGACCAGCTTGTTCTGGCGGGTCCGCCCCGAAACCATCGGGCTGGCTGGCTGCGTCGCATCACCTTCGTCGTGGTCGTGCGACCGCGGCGGGGTGACGCCGTCGACGAGAACCTCGACGTCACGGCCGACCCACGCCCGATTGCGATCCTGCCCGATCCCCTCCTGGAGCGCGAGCAGCTCGTTCAGCCGGCGCCGCTTCACCTCGGACGGCACGACGTCCGCGAGGTGGGTCGCCGGCGTCCCCGGTCGCTCGCTATAGGCCGCGGCGAAGACCGTGTCGTACCGGACGGTCTCGAGCAGTCGCATCGTCGCCTCGAACTGCGGCTCGGTCTCGGCGCAGAACCCGACGATGACGTCGGTCGAGATCGCGATGCCCGGCACCGCGTCTCGAATCCGGGCAAGCCGCTCCAGGTAATGCTCGATCGTGTACTGCCGGCCCATCCGCTTGAGCACCGCGTCGTCGCCGGACTGAACCGGCAGGTGGAGGTGTTCGCAGACCGACGGGCACTCGGCCATCGCCGCGATCAGCCGATCCGAGAGGTCCCACGGATGGGAGGTCACGAAGCGGAGGCGCGGGATCGCCGGCACGCCGTCGGCTGTCCGGATGCCGTCGATCGCCCGAATCAGGGCGGCGAGGTCGGGCCGGCCGCGGAGGTCTAGGCGGCGGCCCGCCCATCGGTCGGTGTCGACGTCGGCGAAACGTGGCTCCGGCGCCAGGTCGTGGCCATAGGAGTTGACGTTCTGGCCGAGCAGCGTCACCTCGCGATAGCCGGCTGCTGCGATCGAGCGGGCCTCGTCGAGGATGTCGTCGAACGGCCGGCTCCGCTCCGGGCCGCGGCTGAACGGCACGATGCAGTAGGTGCAGGTCTTGTCGCAGCCGTAGATGATCGGCAGCCAGGCCGCGGTGGCCGACTCGCGACGCACCGCCGCGCTCGCCACGGCGCCGGCCCGCGTCCCTGGCAGGCGGTCGGCCGCGCCGACGACGCTTCGCCCGACGGTGGTCGTCGCTCCCGACACAACCCCGACCGGCGCCTGCGCCGAGGCCAGCCCGAGCCGGTCGACGAGCTCCGGCTCCTCGTCCGGCCGGAGGAACAGGTCGACGGCCGGGAAACGCTTCCGGAGGCCGGCCCGATCGGGTTCGCGGACGGCGCAGCCGGTCATCACGACGCGCATCCCCGGGTTCGCTGCCTTGAGACGGGCCAGATGACCCTGCCGGCCGATCACCTTCTGCTCGGCCGCCTCACGGATCGCACACGTGTTGATGACCACGAGATCCGCGGCGTCGAGCACCGGCGCCTCGGCGCAGCCCGCGGCGAGCAGCCTGCCGGCCATTTCCTCCGAATCGCTCCGGTTCATCTGGCAGCCGAGCGTCCAGACGTGGAACGTGGGCAGAGCCCGAGTCTCGGGCCGGTACTCGTCCAGGCGTTGATCGGCCGTTGCGTCAGGCCGCCGGCCGATCGACGCCGAGGGACCGGCGATATCGAGAACCGGCAGGGCGCGCGAGCTGGTCGTCGCTCGTTCCGTCATCGGCGCCATGGTACGGCCATGGCGCCCGTCCGCCGGTCAGTCGGTCAGCCACTCCAGGCCTTCGAGCAGCTCGAACGCCTTGTCGCGACCGGCGATCTCGCCACCGGGCGGCGTGTTCACGAACATCGCAATGCCGTACCCGTCCTTGACGATTAACACCCTCGCGAGCGCGGTTCCGAGGTCGCAGACCTGGGTGAAGCCGACCGCGGTGGCCTCCCCGATCGTTGCGTCTCGGCGGTTCTGCGGCTCGGTGCAGCGATGGGATTTGCCGATCGCGTTGATGACGCCGAGGAATTCGTCGGGCCCCTGCGTCGGCGCCCCGAAGATATGGAGACCACCTTCCGCGATCAGGTTCCGGTCGGTGTACGGCTCACCCATGTCCCACCTTGCCCGACTGTCCCATGCCCGTTCCGCCGAGTACCAGCCGAGCTGCACCGTCCCGGGCGGGTAAGTCAGGGCGTATGGGTACTGCGTCGACACGAACGTGTTCGCGGCCGTGGTCGGCGCGACGGTTTCCGGTGACGTAGCGGTTGGGCTCGGCTGCGCCACCGGTGTCGGCGATGGTTTGGGCGTCTCGAGTCGAGGCAACGACGACCCGGGCGGGATAGTCGCGCTCGCCGGGCTACCAACCGGTGCGGAGGCTCCGCAGCTCGCGAGCGCGATCGCAACGACACCGATTACGACGGCTCGTGTCAGACCGCCTGATTTGATCCGAGCCACGGGCGTTCTCCTCTTATCCGACGGGCAGGCGACGAGCGCATGATGCCCGCCCGAGAAATCGGCTGCTCGCCGGTTACGCGGAGGCGATAAGGGCGACCCGAAGGGCGTCAGCGACGGTTCCTGGCACGTTCAGCGTCGCGTGGGCCTCGGCGTAGCTCATCAGGTCGCCGTGGTAGTCGGAACCGCCGGTCGCGATCAGCCCGAGCGACGTGGCGACCGCGCCGACCATCGTGACGGTCTCCCGGTCGAACGTCCGGTAGAAGACCTCCAGTCCGGCGAGGCCGATCCCCGCCAGCTCGCGCAGCAGCGGCATCTGCGAGGGCGCCTCCGAGAAGTGGGCCAGGACCGCCAGACCGCCGGCCGCCCGGATCGCCTTGATCGCATCGCGCGGGCCCATGCCCTCGCGTGGCACGTACGCCGGTCCGCCCCAGCCGATCAGGCGCTGGAACGCGTCCTCGACGCTCGCCGCGGAACCCGCCGCGATCAAGGCCCGGGCGATCGTCGGGCGGCCCAGCGCGTCGTCATCGTCGGGATCCAGACCCGCGATCTGCTCGTCGATCGGGAGGCCGATCTCGCGAAGGCGCTCGACGGTGCGCTGGAACCGCAGCCGTCGTGCCGCGCGCTGAGCGCTGAGTCGCCCCTCGAACTCTTCGTCGTCGACGTCCATGCCGAAGCCGAGGATGTGAAGCTCGCCGTCCTGCAGCGGGATGCCCCGGGCGATCGCGTTGATCTCGACGCCGGCGATCAGGGCGATGCGAGGCGGCATGGCCGGGCCGGCCGCGAGGTCGCGGTGCGCAGCGAGCGTGTCGTGATCGGTGATCGCGAGGGTCGTGACGCCTGCCTCGGCGGCCGCGTGGACGAGCTCGGCCGGAGTCAGGATGCCGTCTGAGCGGAGCGTGTGCGTGTGGAGGTCGACGATCGATGTGCCGCTCCCGGGCGCCGTGCCCGCGCCGGCTGGCGGCGGCGAGTGTCGGGGCACCCGCTCAGACTTCCACGTAGCGTGCGATCCGCTCGATCGCGAGCGCCCGTCCGGTGGCCGGGTCGACGTCGATCTGGGCCGCGTTGAAGACGACGGCGCCGTCACCGACCTCGAACCGCGTCGGCAGTGCATTGATGAAGCGAGGCAGGACGGTCTTCGGGTCGAACCCGATGACGCTCCAGACGGGCCCCGTCATCCCGAGATCCGTCTGATACGCGGTGCCGCCTGGCAGGATCCGCTCGTCGCCGGTGACGACGTGGGTATGCGTGCCGACGACCGCGCTGACGCGACCGTCCAGGTGCAGCCCGAACGCGTTCTTCTCCGACGTCAGCTCGCAGTGGAAGTCGACGAGCCGGACGGGCGGCAGCGGCTCGGACGAGACGTCGAGCAGGGTGTCGGCGTCCGTGAACGGGTTCTCGATCGGCTGCATGTACGTCCGACCCTGGAGGTTGATGACCGCGAGCTCCGTGCCATCGAGCGCGTGGTAGACGCCCCAGCCGCGACCCGGGACGCCGTCGGTGCCGTAGTTGAGCGGCCGCAGGACCCGATCGTTCGCTTCCAGGTAGGGATAGATCTCGCGCTTGTCCCAGATGTGGTTGCCGCTCGTGATCACGTCCACGCCAGCGGCCAGCAACGAGTCCGCGGTCGTCGGGGTCAGGCCCATTCCGCCGGCGACGTTCTCGCCGTTCGCGGTCACGAAGTCGATCCCGCGCTCCTCGCGCAGCGCCGGCAGCAGTTGCTCGACGGCGGCGCGGCCGGGCTTGCCGATCATGTCGCCGATCATCAGGACGCGGACGGCGCCCGCGGGACGCGACGCGTTCCCGTTCGGCGGGTTGCCGGGCCTCGTCAGCCCGATCCCTTCATCCATTCGCGGGAGTCTACCCGCGACACCCGCGGTCAGCGGGCGAGATAGCCGCCATCGACGGCGAGGATCGCGCCGGTGATGAACGACGCGTCGTCCGAGGCGAGGAACGCGATCGCCTTCGCGACCTCCTCGGGCTCGCCGAGCCGGCCCATCGGGTGGTTCTTCCGAATCTCCTCGATGTACTCCGCCCCGCCCGGCTGGTCCGGCAGGCGGCGGACGGCTTCGGTGCGGATCGTGCCCGGGGCGACCGCATTGACGCGGATCCCCTTGTCGGCCAATTCGACCGCGAGGTGCATCGTCAGGCCGGACGCGGCGAACTTCGCCGGGCCGTACGTCGACTGGCGCGCCTGACCGGCCATCCCCGAGATCGACGAGAGACAGACGATCGACCCGCCGCCCGTCTCGAGCATCGCCTCGACCGCGTACTTGCAGGTCAGGAACATGCCGCGGCCGTCGATCGACATGACGCGATCCCAATCCTCCGCGGTCGACTCCGTGATCGCGCCCAGGGGGATGACGCCGGCATTCGCGACGAGGATGTCCAGGCGCCCGAAGCGGTGCACGGCAGCCTGGATCATCTGCCGCGCGTCGGCATCGTTCGACACGTCGCCGACGACGCTAATGGACTCGGCGCCCTTCGCTTCGAGCTCCGCCTGCAGCCGGTCGAGGCCTGCCGCGTCGATGTCCGTCGCGACGATCCGGGCGCCCTCCGCAGCGAAGACCTCCGCCGTCGCGCGGCCGATGCCGTTGGCGGCGCCGGTGATGAGCGCCGACTTACCGGCGAGACGAGCCATCGCCGCTCTGCCGTGGGCGCTCGCGCTGGATTGCCTCGTCCGCCTCGAGCGCGCGCGTGATCTGCCGACGCTTCGCCTCCGGGATGACGTGCACGAGAGCCGCAACCACGACGCCCGTCCATAGCGCCGGCCCGAGTCCGGATAGCAGATCGGCGAGCAGGCCGAGCGGTTGGGTCGGCGCAGACGCTCGAAGAAAATAGCCGGCGACGTACGCATCGCTCAGCAACTCGCCGAGTTCCGCGTCAGGCGGCGTGGCTCGGGCTCCTCCGGTCATCGCCGAATCCGTGGCCGCGTTCTACTTGGCGTACTCGACGGCGCGGGTCTCGCGGATGACCGTGACCTTGATCTGGCCTGGGTAGGTCAGCTGCTCCTCGATCTTGCGGACGATGTCGCGGGCAAGTCGCGACGCCGTGAGGTCGTCGATCTCCTCCGGGCGGACGAGGATCCGGACCTCGCGGCCGGCCTGTACGGCGAACGACTTCTCCACCCCGCCGAAGCTCTCGGCGATGCCCTGGAGATCCTCGAGCCGCTTGACGTACGTCTCCATCGTCTCGCCGCGCGCGCCGGGCCGTGACGCGCTGATCGCGTCGGCGACCTGGACGATCGGCGCCTCGAGGCAGGCGTACTCGACCTCCTGGTGGTGGGCCGCGATGCCGTTGATCACCTTGAACGGCAGGTTGTTGCGCTGCGCGATCTGGGCGCCGATCGCGGCGTGCGGCCCCTCGACCTCGTGGTCGACGGCCTTGCCGATGTCGTGGAGCAGGCCGCCCATCTTGGCGATCTGGACGTCCGCGCCGAGCTCCGCCGCGATGACCGCCGCCAGCGCCCCCGTCTCGATGGAGTGGTTCAGCACGTTCTGGCCGTAGCTCGTCCGGTACTTGAGCCGCCCGAGGAGCTTGATCACCTCGGGCGGCAGGCCCGGGATTCCGGACTCGTACGCTGCGGTCTCTCCGGCCTGACGGATGATCAGATCGACCTCAGCCTTGGCCTTGGCGACGACCTCCTCGATCCGGCCTGGGTGGATCCGGCCGTCGCCAATGAGCTTGGTCAGGGCGATGCGGGCGACCTCCCGGCGGACAGGGTCGAAGCCGCTCAGGACGACCGACTCCGGCGTGTCGTCGATGATCAGATCGACTCCCGTAGCCTGCTCGAGCGCGCGGATGTTGCGACCCTCGCGGCCGATGATCCGGCCCTTCATCTCGTCGTTCGGCAGGTGGACGACCGTCACCGTGTGCTCCGCCGTGTGGTCGGCGGCGACGCGCTGGATCGCGGTGATGATGATGTCACGGGCCTTCTCGTCGGCCTCGTCGCGCGCTTTCCGCTCGATCGACCGCGCGAGCTTCACCGCGTCGTGCTCGGCCTCCTCGCGGACTGCCTCCAGCAGGAGCGCCTTGGCGTCCTCGGCCGAGACGCCACTCACCCGCTCGAGCGCGGCGACCTGCTCCTGGTGGGCCTTCGCGACGCCCTCGCGCGCCACCTCCAGCTCCCGCTCACGGTCGAGAAGCTTGCGATCGCGCTGCTCGAGCATGTCGGTGCGCTGATCGAGCTGCTCGTCGCGCTGCAGCAGGCGGCGCTCCAGCGCCGCGAGCTCGTTGCGGCGGGCGCGCGCCTCATCCTCGGCCTCGCGCTGGAGACGAAGCTTCTCGTCCTTCGCCTCGAGGATCAACTCCTTCTGGCGGGCGCGGGCCTCGGCCTCGATCCGCCGCGCCTCGGCCTGGGCCGCTTTCATCGACTGCGACGCCCAGAAGCCACGGGCGAGCATGCCGACGAAGGCCCCCGCGACGGCCGCGATCGCGGCCACCGCAATGAGAACCAACGGTTCCATTCTTCGTCCTCCCGTCCGGTCGCCTCCCGACCGGAGGATGTGGTTCGTCGAAGCGGCTCGGTCGCGAACGCGTGCGCGAGACGGCTACGCGGTGCCGTCTGGGCGACGCACCGCGGGGTCACGATCGGGCCGTGTCTAGATTTGTGGCGCCGCCCGGGCAGCGCAACTGTTGTCCTCGGCTAGCCTACGGCCGCTTCGCAACAGGGGTCAAACGAGCCGAGGCGGACCGAATACGGCGAGACGGCGCCGTGATACGACGCCGCCTCGAGCCGTTCCCCCGGCGGGTTGGGCTGACTACTTATGGCCCTTGCCGTGACTGGCGTGCTTCACGGCCCGTTCGGCAGCACGAGCAGCCCGTTCGGCAGCCCGAGCGGCCTTCGCCGCATCACGCGCCACCTTGCGCGCCTCGTTGTCCTTGTGGGACGCGTCGCTCACGGCGCCGCCGTGGTTGCAGTTCTTGCCACCGAGGGCGTCGGCCGACTTCGCGACCTCGGAAACGACGGCGCCGTGATTCCGCGGCGTGTCCCCGGTATCGGTCGGGTCGGTGGACTCGCCCTCGCTCACGGGCGCGGCGTCGCACGTCGTGGGCGCATCGGCCTGGGTCTCCTCGGCGGGCTGCTCCTCATCCGTGGCAGGACAGTCCGCCGCGGGCGCGCCGGCGTCCTCGCTGTCGGAGTCCGAATCGTCGGTCGCGTCCGAGTCGTCGGTCGACGCCTCATCGGCGTTGACCTCATCCGTCTCGCCCGACCCTTCAGTCTCCGCGACGGCGTTGTCGACGTCGTCGCACGTCTCGTGTGCGACGCCGTTGACGTACCCACCGTGGTTGCAGCTCTTGCCACCGGTCCGGTCGCTCTGGGCCGCCTCGGACACCGAGATGGTGCCGTCGGCGTCGGCGTCGACCGCTGCGTCGGCTGCCGCGGCGGCCGCCTCGTCGCCGACGACAGCGTCCTGGCAATCGTCGTCGACGCCGTCTCCATCGAGATCCTCGAACGTCGCCGTCGTGTCGACGATGGTCGGCTCCGTCGGATCGAGCTGCGGCGCGGCGACGGCCGTCAGGATCGACGCGGCGGCCACGACGCCGGTCAGGAACAGGGCCAGCACGATCGCGGTCGTGCCGGCGACTGAGGTGGCTGTGAGACGCCTCAACATTGATGCACCACTCCTACCCCCGAAATGAATGCTCGATCGGCATACGCCGACCCGGGATCCCTCCCGGCCTCGAGTATCCGGGCGGCGGCCTCGGAATCGGACCCCGTACGTTCGTCCGGCCGGGTGGCGGATCGGTGCGGTGGAGGGCGGTCCGGGTGGCTTCAGACGGTGCCGTGCGTCACCGATCCGTACGGCTTGCCGACATTGCCTCGGACGCCACAATGGAGGCCATGAGGCATGCCGCCCGCGTCGCCGCCCTTCTCGCGGTCCTGGGCCTCACGTTTCCGTCAGTCGCGCTGGGTCACGAGACGCCGAGGGTCGTCGGCTTCCCGCCGAAGCCGTTGTGGGGTGTCGTGATCGCCCTCGATCCGGGCCACAACGGTGGCAACGCGGCGCACGCGGCGGAGATCGCGAAGCTCGTCTGGATCGGAACCGGCTGGAAGCCGTGCAACAAGGTCGGGACGTCGACGACGGCCGGCTATCCGGAGCACGCCTTCACGTTCGACGTCGCGTCGCGCGTCAAGGCCGACCTCGAGCTATTGGGCGCGACGGTCTACATGACGCGGACGTCCGACACCGGCGTAGGGCCCTGCATCAACGTCCGGGGCCAGTTCGGAGCCAAGGTGGGGGCGGTCGTCGAGGTCAGCATCCACGCTGACGGAGCGAGCTCGTCGGCTCACGGCTTCTTCGTCATGCGACCCGGCAACGTCGCGGGCTGGACGGACGACATCTACGCCGAGTCGGGAGTCCTCGCCGGGGCGATGAGGCAGGGCCTGATCGACATGGGCCTGTCCGTCGCCAACTACTACGCGACGAACGGCATCAAGACGCGGACGGACCTGGGGACGCTCAACTGCTCCGACGTGCCGGTCGTCGAGATCGAGCTCGGCAACATGAAGAACAGCGGCGACGCGGCGCGGATGACGACGCGGCCCGGCCGGCAGCAGTATGCGAACGGCGTCGTCACGGGGATCCGGCACTACCTGAAGCGCTGAAGCGGAGCGCCGGGCGTCGCTCCGTTCGTACCAACGCCGGACGTTCAGTGGCCGACGTCGTCGACGTCGACGCTGACTTCGCGGCTCGCCTCGCGGCAGACGTCGGGGTCGAAGCCGTTCCGGGCGAGCAGCGCGTACGCGCGTTGGCGTCGGGTGCGTGGATCCGCGACCCGCTCGAGCGAGCGAGCATTCCGCGCTAGCAAGCGGCGTGCGGCGTCGCGGTCGACATCATCGGCCTCGCCCGACGTACCGCCGCGTCGCTCGGAGAGCACCTCGTCGAGCACCTCGCGAGCGACGCCTTTCAGCTGCAACTCTCGGCGCAGCGCTCGCTCGCCGCGTGGCCGCACTCGGTCGCGAGACTCGACCCACGCCCGAGCGAACGCCTCGTCATCTAGTACGCCCAGCTCGGCGAGCCGGACGATGGCGCCGTCGACCAGCTCCGTGCGGTAGCCGGCCTGGGTCAGGCGCCGCCTGACTTCGGACTCTGAGCGGGCGCGGGACTCGAGGAAGCGCAGGGCCGCCTCGAGGACGACGGCCGGGTCATCGACCTCGGCCCGCGCCGCTCGGCGCTCCGCGAAGGTGTTCGAACGGCCTGCCACGCCGCCGGGCGGAGCCAGCTACTCCGCCTCTTCGATGCCCTCGACCGGCAGTGAGACCTCGTTGATCTTCCCGCGGATTCGCCGCTCGATCTCCTCGGCGACGTCCTTGTTCGCCTTGAGGAAGTCCTTCGAGGCCTCGCGACCCTGGCCGAGGCGCGTCTCGCCGAACGTGAACCAGGCGCCGGTCTTGCTGACGATGTCCATCGCCACGCCGACGTCGAGCAGGCCGCCTTCCTTCGAGACGCCCTCGCCGTACATCACGTCGAACTCGGCGACGCGGAACGGCGGCGCGACCTTGTTCTTCACGACTTTGACCCGAACGCGGTTGCCGACGGACTCCGTGCCGGTCTTGATCGTCTCGACGCGGCGGATGTCGAGCCGGACGCTCGCGTAGAACTTCAGCGCCCGGCCGCCCGGTGTGGTTTCCGGGTTGCCGAACATCACCCCGATCTTCTCGCGCAGCTGGTTCGTGAACACGAGCGACGTATTCGAGCGGGAGACAGCGCCAGTCAGCTTGCGCAGCGCCTGGCTCATCAGCCGGGCCTGGATCCCGACGAACGAATCGCCCATCTCGCCCTCGATCTCCGCTCGCGGCACGAGCGCCGCCACGGAGTCGACGACGACGACGTCGACGCCACCAGAGCGGATGAGCGTCTCCGTGATCTCGAGGGCCTGCTCGCCGGTGTCCGGCTGCGACACGAGCAGCTCGTCGACGTTGACGCCACAGGCTCGCGCATACCCCGGGTCGAGCGCGTGTTCGACGTCGATGAACGCAGCGACGCCGCCGCGCTTCTGGGCCTCGGCGATGACATGCTGGCAGACGGTCGTCTTGCCCGACGACTCGGGGCCGAAGATCTCCGTGATCCGGCCGCGCGGGATACCGCCCACGCCGAGCGCGAGGTCGAGGGCGATCGAGCCGGTCGGGATGAAGTCGACCTGCTGCCGCGCAGCTGATCCGAGCTTCATGATCGAACCCGAACCGAACTGCTTCTCGATCGACAGGATCGCCGCGTCCACGGCCTTGCCGCGCTCCGCCTGGGCGCGATCGGCGGCGCGATCCGTCCCGCCCGTGCGCTCGCCGTTGCGCTCGTCCGCCGGCCGCTGCCCGGTCATCGCCATCTCGTCACGCTCCTGTCGCCACATCTGACATTCCGACAGGCCGTGCCATTGGCCTTGGGCCGGGGATCAGCCCTCGTCGGTCTCCTCCTCGACCGGCTTGGGCTTCCGCGGCTTCCGGATCAGCTCCGCCTGTTGTGGCGGTGGCTCCGAGAGCGCGGACAGCTTGGGCTGGGCGAGCTTGGACTTCGGCTTCTTCTTCGCTTCGCGGTGGGGACGATCTCGCGAGCCCATCGATGATCCTCCGCGGCAGATGACACGGTACCGGGTCGGCCTTCACGCGGACTTCTCCGCGACTTCACTGGCGCTCATCCGGCCCGCGCGCAGTCGAAGGTCCGACACGACGGCTGGGAAGTCTCCGGTCCGAATCGCGCTCCGGATCCTGGCCATGAAGTCTAGGGTGAAGGTCAGGTTGTGACAAGTCGCGAGACGGTACGCGAGCAGCTCCTTTGCCCGGAACAGATGGGCGATGTACGCCCGGGAGAAGCGTGTGCAGAGGCGGCACGGACAGTCGGCCTGGACCGGCGTCGGATCGTCGAGGAAGCGCCGGTTCCGGATGTTGAGCCGGCCGCCGGGGACCCACAGCTGGCCGTTCCGGGCGACGCGGGCCGGCAGCACCGAATCGAACAGGTCCACTCCCCGGTGAACCGCCTCGAGCAAGTCCGCCGGTGAGCCCAAACCCATCAGGTATCGCGGTCGCGGGTCGCCGGCCAGCAGCGGCACGGCGATGTCGAGTGTCGCGTCGCGCTGCTCGGGCGTCTCGTCGCCGGCCAACCCGCCGAGGCAGATGCCGTCGAACGGCAGCGACGCGATGAATCGGGTGCTGTCGGCCCGAAGGTCGGGCTCGAGGCCGCCCTGGACGATCCCGAACAGCGCCTGGTCGGGTCGCGAGTGGGCGTTCAGCGACCGCTCCGCCCAGCGGTGCGTCCGCTCCGTCGCCTCGGCGACGACCGCTCGCGGCGACGATGGCGTGACAGGCTGGTCGAACGCGACCGCAACGTCAGAGCCGAGCGCCTCCTGGACCGCGATCGCATGCTCCGGGGTGAAGCGGTGGAGAGAGCCGTCGAGGTGGCTCCGGAACGTGGCGCCATCGTCGTCCACGACCCGCAGGTCACCCAGCGACACGACCTGGAACCCGCCGGAGTCGGTGAGGATCGGGCGATCCCAGGCCATGAACGCGTGCAGGCCGCCGAGACGGGCGATCCGCTCGTGCCCGGGCCGCAGATACAGGTGGTACGTGTTCGAGAGGATGATCGACGCACCCACCGTCCGGAGATCGTCCGGGTCGAGCGCCTTCACCGTGGCGTTCGTCCCGACCGGCATGAACTGCGGCGTCTCGACGACGCCGTGGGTCAGGCGCAGCCGGCCGAGCCGGGCGCGGGTCGAGCCGTCGGTCGGCGGCGCGATGACGACCTCGAACGAAGCGGCGCCGGGCACGTCAGCGGCGGTTGATGAGGGCGAAGACGACGGAGACCACGATCGACACGACGAGCATCGTGCCGAGCGGGATGAAGATCGTGACGTTCTCCCGCTGGATGACGATGTCGCCCGGCAGGTGACCCAGGATCGGGATCCGCGGTCCGAGGAGGACGACGAAACCGGTCAGCGCGATCACGATGCCGAGGGCGACGAGTGCCCAGCCGATCCCCTGCATCCCGACGCTCATCGTCCGGCGGTGGCGCCAGGCTCGGGATCCGGTCCCGCGTCCCGCCCGGGGTCCGCCGGCGCGGGCGCGTCCCACAGGCCGGGCATGCCCGGCTCAGACCGCCGCGGCGGCGGGATCTCGTAGCCGAGCCCGGCGAGGTGCGCCCGACCGAGCTCCGTCGCGATCCGGCCCTGGGGCGTCCGGTCGATGAATCCCAGCCGGAGCAGGAACGGCTCGTGGACGTCCTCGATCGTCTCGACCTCCTCGGCCAGCACGGCGGCCAGCGCCTGCACACCGACCGGACCCGACGCGAACTTCTGAACGATCGCGGCGAGCAGCTTGCGGTCCGTCGAGTCGAGGCCCTCGTCGTCGATCTCCATCGCGGCGAGCGCTTCGCGGGCGACGGCCGCGTCGATCCGGCCGGTCCCGTGGACCTGGGCGTGATCCCGGGTCCGTTTGAGCAGCCGGTTGACGATCCGCGGCGTGCCCCGGCCGCGGGTCGCGATCGCCCGGGACGCCGCCTCGTCGATCTCGACGTCGAGGATATCGGCCGACCGATGGACGATCGCCGTCAGGTCCTCGACCTCGTAGAAGTCGAGGCGGTACGTCGCGCCGAACCGGTCTCGGAGCGGCGAGCTGATCCTCCCCGCCCGTGTTGTCGCGCCGACGACGGTGAACGGTTTGAGGCTGAGCCGGAGGCTGCGGGCCGACGGCCCCTTCCCGATCATGACGTCGAGGGCGTAGTCCTCCATCGCCGGGTAAAGGATCTCCTCGACTGCCCTGTTGAGGCGATGGATCTCGTCGATGAAGAGGACGTCCCGCTCATCGAGCGCGGTCAGGACCGCGGCCAGGTCGCCGGGTCGCTCGACGGCTGGGCCGCTCGTGTAGCGGACGTTGACCTCGAGCTCGCGGGCGATGATCGTGGCGAGCGTCGTCTTGCCGAGCCCCGGCGGGCCGTACAGCAGAACGTGGTCGGCTGCCTCTCCCCTGCCCTTCGCGGCGGCGAGCAGCACCGACAGGTTCGCTTTGACCTCGCGCTGCCCGATGTACTCGTCGAGCGATCGCGGTCGGAGGGCGCTCTCGACGACGCGGTCGCCTTCGTCGAGGAGGTCCGGAGCGACGATCCGGGCCACGTCGTCGGTCATCCCGGCGAGGATAGCATGGCGCCCACCATTTAGCACGCCCGTTCGATCACGGTCACGCGACCAAATCCCCCAATCTACGTGGGATTTGGGGCATACTTCCGCGCGATGCGACTCTCGCGCCGTTCAGAGTACGGGCTGCGGGCGCTGACGGACCTCGTCCGGAGCGGCCCGGAGTCGACGATCCCGCT
>JBJMMH010000032.1:0-11677 GCA_045804885.1 Chloroflexota bacterium
CTTCTTGAGGGCCGCCGGGTAGTTCCCGGAGTCGTATTCCCAGCCGGTCGGCGTCCTGTACGGGAACTGGTTGGGCTGGATGAAGTTCTGCATCCGGATGTCCGCGGGGTCCTTGCCCAGGTCGTGGGCGAGGATGTCGACCATCCGCTCGATGGCGTGGACCGCCTCGGTCACCCGGAATGAGCAGCGGTAGGCGACGCCTCCGGGCGGCTTGTTCGTGTAGACGCCGTCGACCTCGACGAACGCGTTGTCGAAGTCGTAGGAGCCGGTGATCACGTTGAAGAGCCCGGCGGGGAACTTCGATGGATCGGCTGCCGCGTCCGTGTAGCCGTGATCGGCGATCGTCTTGACCTTCATCGCCTGGATGCGCCCGTCCTCGGTCGCGCCCATCTCGATGTCGATGTGATAGTCCCGCGCGAACGAATCGGCCTGGAGGTTCTCCGAGCGGTCCTCGATCCACTTGACCGGCTTGCCGATGAGGAACGACGCCGCGACAGCGAGGACATAGCCCGGATAGACGGGCACCTTGCCGCCGAAGCCACCGCCGATGTCGTGGGTCTTCACCCGGATGTTCTGCTCGGAGATCGGCAGGCCGGCGGCCGCAGCGACGAGGGCGACGACGGTGCGGATGGCGTGCGGCGCCTGCGTCGTCATGTGCATCGTCAGCTGGCTACGGACGGGGTCCCAATCCGCGACGATGCCGCACGTCTCGATCGAGGCGACATGGATGCGCGGGATGTAGATGTGCTCCTTGACCCGAACGGGGGACGCGGCGAGCGCCGCGTCAGCCTTGCCGGCGTCACCGGACTGCCAGTGCCAGATGTGGTTGCTCTGCTTCTCGGCTCCGCGATCGGGGCGAAGGACCGGTGCCCCCGCTTCGAGCGCCTTGTACGGGTTGGTGACGACGGGCAGTGGCTCGTAGTCGACGAAGACCGCCGCGACCCCGTCCGATGCGGCATATCGGGACGTCGCGATGACCGCGGCCACTTCCTGGCTCTGGTACATGACGGTGTCCGTAGGCAGCACCATCTGGTTGTCGCCCGCGAGGGTCGGCATCCAGTGCAGCTTGTAACCCTCGAGATCCTTACCGGTGATGACAGCGAGCACGCCCGGGACCTTGAGCGCCTCGCTGGAATCGATGCCCTTGATCGTCGCGTGGGCGTAGGGGCTGCGGACGATGTCCAGCCAGAGCTGGCCGGGCAGGTTGACGTCGTCGATGTACTCGCCGGCGCCGCGGATGAAGCGTGGATCCTCCTTGCGCTTGACCGAGTGGCCCATGCCTCCGACTTCGGGGCTCGTACGCGGTTCCGTCATCGTCATCGTGGTAACTCCCCGCTCAGCCGGCCGCCGCCGGGTCGGCCGGCCCGGCGGGGCCTTCGGTCGTCGCGGCCGCGCCGACGGGCGCCGATTCCGCCGCGCTCAGCTCGCCGGCCGCCTGCTGGATGGCCTTGACGATGTTCACGTAGCCCGTGCAGCGGCACAGATTGCCGCCGATCCCCTCGCGGATCTCGGCCTCGCTCGGCTCCGGGTTCTCGTCGAGCAACCAGGCCGCCTGCATGATCATCCCCGGCGTACAGAAGCCGCACTGGAGGCCGTGCTGATCCCAGAAGGCCTGCTGGAGCGGGTGGAGGTTGGCGCCGTCCGCCATACCTTCGATGGTCTTGATCTCATGCCCGTCCGCCTGGACGGCGAGCATCGTGCAGGACTTGGCACTGACGCCGTCGACATGGACCGTGCACGCGCCGCAGTGGCTCGTGTCGCAGCCGATGTGCGTCCCGGTCAGCCCGAAGACATCGCGCAGGAGGTGGACAAGGAGGAGGCGAGGCTCGACGTCGGCCTCGCGGGCCTCTCCGTTGACGGTCAGGGTCACGTGTTGGGTGGTCATCGCTCGTCGATCTCCTAGACGTACGCCTGGGCGCGTTCGACCGCGCGGCGGAGAGAGCGGACCGTCATCTCGGCGGCCATCGCCTGCTTGTATTCGACGGAGCCCCGGACGTCGGCTGCCGGACGGGTCTGCGCTGCGGCGGCGGCGGCGGCCTGATGGAACATCGCCTCGGTGGGGTGTGCACCCTTCAAAGCCGCCTCGGCGTGCGTCGCGGCGAACGGGGCATCGGCAACGGCCGTGATGCCGATGCCGACCCAGCTGATCCGGCCGTCGTCGCCGAGGCCGACCGCGGCGGCGACCCCACAGGTTGCGAAGTCGCCGACCTTCCGCTCGAGCTTCGTGTATGCGCCACCCGCGTGCATCGGGTGGCGGGGGGACCGGATCTCGGTGATGACCTCGGTCGGCTGGAGCGCTGTCGTGAAAGTGTCCAGGAAGAAGTCGCGTGCCTTGACCAGTCGCTCCCCGCCCTCGCTCCGGCAGACGATCGTCGCCCGCAGCGCGAGCAGCATCGCCGGCCAGTCGCTCGCTGGGTCGGCATGCGCGATCGAACCGCCGATGGTTCCCCAGTTGCGGACCTGCGGGTCACCGATATGACCGGCGAGCTCACGAGTGCCGGGATACCGGTCGACGATGATCGGATGCTCGTGGATCTGACGGTGCGTGGCGCGAGCGCCGATCCGCAGCTCGTCGTCGGTCTCCGTGATCCCGTCGAGACCGCCGATGTCGCGCAGGTCGACCAGGACAGTCGGTTGCGCGAGCCGCAGCTTGATGAGTGGGATGAGGCTGTAGCCGCCCGACAGCAGCTTCGCCTCCCCTTCCCGCTCGCGCAGGATCATGAGCGCCTGATCGATGTCGCCAGGGCGCACGTAGTCGAACTGACCGGGGATCATCGCGCTGTCTGCCTCCTCCCGCTCGGTGCGGGTATGGGGGCCTGTCCATGTCCGGCGCGGACAGGCCTAAAGCTGTCCGATGACGGGGGCGCGGACGCCGGCGCGTCCTCCTCCGACGCGTCGGTCCGTGATGCTGCGATGGAGGCATCGAGTATCGACCCAGGTCGTTGGCACGTCAACGGTTCCCTGCGTTCGTCCAAGCCAGATCGATCAAGGTGTCCGCCGTCAGGTCAGCCGAACGAGCTTGACGATGGCAGTATCGAAGGGCATGGCCAGCATCGACCCGATCCCGCCCGAGGCACTGCTCGACGACTTTCCTCCCGCCATGCGGGCGATCGCTCAACGGCTCCGAGCCGTCGTCAGCGAGGCGGTCCCCGAAGCGGTCGAGCGTGTCAGACCGGGCTGGCGGCTCATCGGGTATGACCTGCCGATGGCCAGGAAGCGGGTCTACTTCGCGTTCGTCGCCCCCGAGGAGGTCCACGTTCACCTCGGCTTCGAGCACGGCTGGGCGATGCGCGATCCGGACCGGATGCTCGAGGGCGCCGGGATCACCAAGCAGGTCCGCTGGCTGAAGTTCTTCGATGTCGCCGACATCGACGTCGAGCGGAGCGTGGAGCTCGTCCGTGAGGCGGCGCGGGTCGCGGCGATGACGCGCGGGGAGCGAGAGCTGCAGTCGATGGATCGGGACGCCGACGGTCCCTGATCTGCTAGTCGGACGCTGGCGGATACGCCCGTTCGCCACGCGCAGCGGCCTCGGCGATCGCCGAGATCCGCTTCTCGCGCGTGTCAGGACGGCGTGCCTGGACGATCCACTCGAGCATCGCGCGTCGAGCGCTTCGCGAGAACCCTTCCCAGTTCTCGGCGGCCGGCGGAGCCCCGGCGAGCGCGGCCGCGAGGTCGTCCGGGACGACGAGCTTCTCGACATCGTCGAGCAGGGTCCACATCCCGTTGCGCTTCGCCTCGTCGATCGCCGCGAGACCCGCCGGCAGCATCAGCCCGGCGGCCTCCAACCGCGCGACGCGCTCCTTGTTCGACCGGGCCCAGCCGCTCTTCGGGCGGCGCGGCGCGAACCACTGGAGGCCTCGTTCGTCGTCGAGCGTCCGTCCGGTCGCGTCGACCCAGCCGACGCACAGTGCCTCCTCGACGGCTTCCTCGTAGGGGACGCTCGACTTTCCCGACGCGCGACGCCACGAGACGAGGTAGACGCCCTTCGACGACGCGTGGTTCGCGATCAACCACTCCCGCCATGCAGCCCGATCGAACGGGCCGACCATCGGTCTGCCCTCGGGCGCAGTCTCCTCGGCCACCTCCGTCACGCGGCGCTCTGTCGCGGATCCCAGGTCACGACGCCGATCGGCAATGGCTGCTGGGTCCGAAGGCCGACACCTCCGCCGTCACTGACGACGAGGTCGTCCAGTGCCGCCTGGAACCGGCGTTCCGCCTCCCCCCGCGGCTCGATCCACAGCTGTCGACGCAGGAAGCCGGCCAGTTCGTCACGCGACGTGAACCGCCTCGGCTCGCGCGACATCAGCTCGACGGTCGGCTCGGCGCCACGCGCCCGCAGCCATTCGACGAACTCGGGCAGCGCCGGCAGGGCGACGCGCTCCTCCCCGTGGACGGGCGGCCAGAACGGGTCGGCGACCGACGACGGCTGGCGCTCCATGAGCACCGCGACGCAGAGCCGCCGCGCGACGGTCTCCATGGAACGCACGAACGGACCGATCGCCTCGATGTCATAGCCGACGTGGGCGATCAGCGCGACGTCGGTCGCAAACCGATCGAGCGACAGCGTCCGCGCCGGCGGCCAGCGCGTCTCGACGACCTCGACGTCCGTGATGCCGTGCTCGGCCTGGAGCTCCATCAGCGCGTCGAGCATGCCGGGTGACGCATCGACGGCGATCACACGGCCGCCCGATGGCGCGAGTGCGCGAGCGATGGGCAGCGCGTAGCGGCCGGCGCCCGCACCGATGTCGAGCCAGGTCTCGCCCACTCGAACGAGCTTGAGCAGCGCCTCGAGTACCGGTTCGTCGGTCCGCCGGGGATCGGCCCGGAACAGACCGGTAACGGGTGCGTAGAAGTCCGGCCCGTCGGGGACCTCGCGGAACCGTTCCACCTGTTCGGCGTTGGCGACGACGCGCGCTGCCCACGCCTTCTCGAGCAGCCGCACGAGGTCGTCGCGCGTGTCGACGTCGGGGTTGCCGCCCTCCACCCGGATCGAGATCTCGTGCACGAGCTCCGGGTGTTCCTCGATGAGTGGTCCGAGGCCTCGATCGCCGCTTGTCTGGTCGATCAGCGGGAACGCATCGCGGCGCAGGAGCACCGGGTTCCGGCCTGCTCCGTCGCCGTACACGGGAACGACGATCGGGCGGCCGGGGAGTGGGTCGGCATCGAGCAGGGCGCGAACGGCCCGCGGCGGCAGCAGCGGTTGGTCGCCCAGCGCGATCAGGGCACCGTGGACGTCGTCGGACAACGCCCCGATCCCGACCTTGAGTGAGCTCGACAACCCTTCGTCGGGTGTCGGGTTCACGACGAGCCGGGCAGCTCCGGCGTCGATGGTCTCCTCCACCGCCTCCGCATCGGCCCCGACGACCACGACGACCTCGTGGAGGTCGGCGATCTCGAGGCGTTCGAGGACATGCTGCAGGATCGGCCGCCCCTCGAGCGGCGCGAGGAGCTTGCCGCCACCGAAGCGCGAACCTGCCCCTGCGGCGAGCACGATGGCGGCGATGCGAGCCCCGTCCGGCCGGGCACGTCCCATCCGTCGATGCTCGCGCATCCGTCAAATCGACGCGATAGGCGGAAGTCCCTAGCCCTCGGCGGCGTCGGCGTCAGCGGCGTCGGCGGCGTCCGCCTCCGCGGCCTCGTCGGCGTCGCCGGCATCGGCGGCGTCCGCCTTCGCGGCGTCGTCGGCGCCCGCGGCGACATCGAAGAGGCCGGGCACCTTATCGGCCGCGCGACCCTTCCGGCCGGGCTTTGCGCCGATCCGCCGGCGGGTCTCGACATCGACGGTCGTGTCACCCTCGCGCGCCGGATGCTCGACCAGGGCGATCAGCCGGCTAGCCATGAACCGCCCGGTCCGGACAGGCGTGCCGCCGCGCGTCACCTCGGTGACCTCGACGACGCCGCGCGCCGTCGTCACCTCGATCCGGCGACCGGCGCGGCTCGCGACGATGTCGAACGTCTGGACGGCTCCGCCGGTATCGACCACCACCTCGACCCGATCGCCCTTCATGTCCTGCCTTTCGCTCGATGTGCCGGCGTCATCAGCCGGCGGTGACGGGCGTGCCCTCGATGGCCAGTCGTGTCGCCCCTTCGCTGAGGGCCGCCTGCTCGCGCATGGGGCGGCCGCTGCCGCCATACCGCTCCGCAACGACCTCGGCGAGGATCGCCAGCGCCGTTTCCGCCGGTTGGCGTCCACCGAGGTCGAGTCCGACGGGCCCTCTCAGCTCGGCGAGCGCCTCATCGCTGACCCCTGCCTCGCGCAACCGTTGGCGCCGATCCGATTGTGTCTTGCGCGAGCCGACGGCGCCGACGTATCGCGCACGCCGGCGGAGCGCCTCGACGATGGCCGGTTCGTCGAACTTCACGTCGTGGGTCAACACGGCGACGGCGTCGTTGGGGCCGAGGCCGATGTCGTCCGCCACCTCGTCCGGCCAGCCGACGATGAGCTGGTCCGCATCGGGGAAGCGCTCAGGGGTGGCGAAGGAGGCTCGACCATCGATCACGACCGTCTCGAAGCCGAGCTCCTTGGCGAGACGGACGAGCGTGCGAGCGACCTCGACCGCGCCGACGATCACGAGGCGCGGCCGCACGGGGAACACCTCGATGAACAGCGATCGGCCGCCGAGCTCGATCGTCCGTGACTGGCCGCGCTTGAGCGCTTCGAGCGCTGCGTCCACAAGTGCCGCGTCGTTAGCGGCATCGCCGAGCGAGCCCTCGAGGCGACCATCGGCGTGGACGACGAGCTTCGCCTCGGGCGCCGCACCCTGGCCGGGCTCGTGCGGTCCGGCGTCCGCCGGCGGTGAGTCGACCGGGAGTGGCGTCACGACCGCGGCCCCGATGCCGCCCGCACCGAGCGATTCGGTCGCGGCTTGGACTGCCGCTGACGGGACACTCGGCTCGACGAGGACGTCGATCGTGCCGCCACACGCGAGACCCACGTCCCACGCCTGCTCGTCGCTGATCCCATAGCGGATGACGCGCGCCTTGCCGGTCGACCAGGCGTGCTCGATCTGCTCCGCCGCTGCGCCCTCGACGCACCCGCCGCTGACCGAGCCCGCGATACGACCGTCGCTCGCGTGGAGCAGGACCGCCCCCTCGGGCCGCGGTGCGGACCCGAAGGTCCGGACGACGACAGCGCGACCAGCGTCGACGCCCTCGGCTTGCCAGGTGGTCAGCGTGTCGAGCAGTTCCTTCATCGGATCGGCCTCGCGGTGGTCGGGTCGTTGGATGCGCCAGTCACGACCGTCGGCGGTGTCACGGCGGTGATCTCGCTCGTGAGGGGGACGGCAGCGTGGGCAGCGGCCTCGGCGCCTTGTCGCGTGTCCGCTGAGCGGACGCCGCCGAGGATCTCACCGAGACGTTCGAGCGACGCGACGGTGCCCGCCGGCAGGAAGTCGTCGATGTACGGATAGGCGGCACGCATCCCGCCGGCGAGCGGCTGATAGCCGGGCGTGCCAGCGAGCGGGTTGAGCCACACGAGCCGATGGCAGTTGCGACGCAGTCGCGCCGTCTCGGATGCGACGAGCGCGGGATCGCCCCGGTCCCAGCCATCGGACACGACGATGACGACACCGCTGGACCGCAGGGTGCGGCGCGCCCACGTCTGGTTGAAGGTCCGGAAACTCTCGCCGATCCGCGTCCCGCCGGCCCAGTCGTTGACCGCCTCACTCACCTTGGCAAGGGCACGGTCGCGATCCTTGTCGCGCAAGAGTCGGGTCACGCGCGTCAGTCGCGTCCCGAACACGAACGACTCGGCACGGACGGCGCTCGACGCCGAGAGGGCCTGGATAAACCGCAGCAAGAGCCGCGAATGGCGCTCCATCGAACCCGAGATGTCGCAGATCACGACCAGCGAGCGGGGTTCGCGAACGGGCCGCCGCCAAACCCACGACATGAGCTGTCCGCCCGTGCCGAGGTTGCGCCGGAACATCGCGCGCGGAGCGAGCCGGCGCCCATGCGAATGCAGCTCGTAGCGACGGGTCCGCCGCTGCTCGAGCCGCGGCACGAGCCCGTCGACCAGCCGTTCGGCGTCGCGTAGCTCGGCAGGTGTCATCCGGTCGAACTCGCGGTGCTTGAGCATGTCGCCGCGCGAGTACGCATCGGGCGCGACCACGATGCCCTCGATGTCCTCGCCGCTCTCATCGTCGTCGCCGTCCGCCGGGATCGGCACGCCCCACTCGTCGGGGCGGTTCGAGACCCGATCGTCGCCGCTTTCCGGTGCGGCCTGTCCGGGCGTGTCGCCCTCGGCCTCGTTCCCGTCCGGATGGCGCAGCGGAGGGGCCTGGAAGTCACCCTGCCGTCGACCCCGGGCGCGCCACCAGCGGTCGAACACGATGTCATACGTCTCGCGGTCGTCGCGGCGACGGACGAAGACGGCTTCGCCTGCAGCACGGACCTGCTCGCGGGAGCCCATGTCGACGAGCGGCAGCGCCCTCGCGTAATCGACAGCGGCGCCGAGGTCGATGGCCAGACCGGCGGCCCGCAGCGCCCGTCCGAACCCGACGGCCTCGTTGAGCAATCGCCGGCCGTCGACCTCCGGGCCCCACGGGGCCTTCACGATGGAGGGATCGTCGCCGGCCTGCATGACGTGACTCTGCCACGAACGCCCGATGGCGTCACCGGCACCGACCCACGCGTCGCCGGCCGACGTCAGCCCGTCGACGCAAGCTCCGGCGACTGGGGCGGCTCGGGAGGTTCGGCAGACACGGCCCCCCGGCTGCCGAGCGGGCCTGGCGCGGCGGCATGCATGACGGTGAAGCCCGACGTGTTGGAAAGGACGTCGACGGCGCCGTCGCGGCAGTGGATCTCGAGGGAGCCGGTGCCGACGCGCAGGTTGTGGATCGTGACCTCGGGCAGCCAGTCGGGCAAGGCGGGATTGACGTACAGCTTCGGCTCACCCGCCTCGAACGTCGCGTGGATGCCGCACAGGATCGCCACCAGCCGGAAGATCGCGCCGGCCGCCCACGCCTGGGGCACGTTGGCGCCGAGGTACGGCGCCGGGAAGCTCGCCGGCACGCGCGGCATGCCCGAGAACAATTCCGGGAGGCGCGTCCCGGCGAACTGCTCCGCCGCGTCGAAGAGCGCCTTCGCCACCTGAGCGGCCTCGGCCGCGTACCCATACCGGCGGAAACCGCCCGCGAGCGTGGCATTGTCGTGCGGCCAGACCGATCCGCGCTGATAGGAGAACGGGTTGTACGCCGGATGGTCCGCCGACAGCGTGCGGATCCCCCAGCCGGACCACATGTCAGCGGCCAGAAGGCGCTTCACGACGCGGCCGGCACGCTCGACGGGGACGATCCCGGACTGGAGCAGGTACCCGGCATTCGACGCGACGCTCCGGATCTGCTCTTTGCGCCCGTTCAGGCCGAGGACGTACGTCCCCTCGTCCTCCCACCAGAACGTCTCGTTCACCCGTTCGTACAGGCGTTGTGCCTCGCGCCGGAGGCGACGAGCGTCCTTCGCGCGGCCGAGCACCTCGTAGACCTCCGCCAGCCGGGTCTTCGCATCGAACACGTAGCCCTGCAGCTCGCACGTGGCGATCGGCAGCGGCGCCAGGCTGCCGTCCGCCTCGACGATCGCGTCGCCCGCATCCTTCCAGCCCTGGTTGTAGAACCCGTGCGTCGAGCGGGTCTGGTACTCCTGGAACCCGTCACCGTCCCGATCGCCGTAGTGGTCGATCCAGGCCATCGCGGCCTCGGCGTTGCCGAGGTAGCGCCGAAGCAGCCTCTCGTCACCGGTCCAGTGGTAGAGGTATGAGAGCACGATGACGAACAGGCTTGTCGCATCGTGGGTCCCGTAGTACGGCTGGAACGGCAGGATCCCGAGCTGGGCGAGTTCGCCGTGCCGGATCTCGTGCGGGATCTTGCCCGGTTCCATGTCACGTTCCGGGTCGTCCGACGTCGCCTGCAGCACTGAGAGCCGACGCAACGCCCCGTTCGCGAACTCGGGGAAGCCGGAGATGCCCTGCATCGAGACGATGAGTGAATCGCGCCCGAAGAGCGTCACGAACCACGGCACGCCCGCGGCCGGGATGAACACGCCACGCTCGATCGTCGGGTCCTCGAGGCGGAGGGCCTCGAGGTCACGGACCGCCTGCGCCCACGCGCGATCGACGGTCTGGTTCGGCGACTCGATGCTGACGTTCGGCAGCCGCGCGGCCCCGACCGCGCGCATCGGCGCGTCGACGGCGTTGCAGGCCAGCGTCGATAGTCGGCGCTTCGACTGGGTGACCGGGTACCACTTGATACACGTGTGCCACGTGCCCTTGGGCGGCAGCGTGACATCGAAGACGAGGCGTCCGTTGGCGAACTGCGGTTTCGAGCCCGGGCGTTCGACGCCGACCACCAGCTCGCGCCGGAAGTCGCGGTTGGTGTACGTCGAGCGCAGCTCACCGCGTGACCGGAACCAGCGCGTATTCAGCTCGCCTCGCCGCACGATCTGGCCACGCTTGACGTCGAAGATGTCGGCGAAGTCGGACAGGACCGCGATCTCGACCGTGAGGCGGACCGGCCGGGGCGAGAAGTTCTCGAGGTCGTAGTCCTCGTGGACGCCGTCCGCGATGGTGCGATCGAGTCGCATCGCGAGCGTCTGGCGCTCGATGGCGCCGTCGGGGTCGACCATCGTGTCGTTGGTGAACTCGAAGCGCGAAGAAAACGACTGGATCGAGCCAGAGCCGAGGAGGATCGGCCGGACGCCATTGATCCAGAGGTCGTAGCCGGAGATGAACCGGGTATCGCGGGTGAAGAACCCGTCCGCCTGCCCGGTGATCCGGCCGTCGGGCTGGCAGATCAGGATGCGGTCGTCACGATTCGTGGTGATCGACGACGGTCCGACGTGGACCGGGAATGTCATCGCGCGGTCGACCCCCTCGTGACGGCGGACGTCGGCGATGCGTTCATGGTCTAGCCGCGCGCGGCGACCTCGGTGAGCATCCGCGTGGCTTGTTCGCCACGGATCTGGCGGATGTCCTCCTCGTACTTGAGGACCACACCGAGCGTCTCGTCGACGAGCTCGGGCTTCAGTTCGCGAGCGCCGAGGGCGAGAAGCGCCGCTGCCCAGTCGAGCGTCTCGGCGATGCCCGGGACCTTTGTCAGGTCGGCCTCCCGGAGTCGATGTACGAAACCGACCACCTCGCGTGCGAGCTTTTCGGGTGCCTGTGGCACCCGCGCGAGGACGATCTCGAACTCCTTTTGCGCCGTCGGGTAGTCGATCCAGTGGTACAGGCAGCGCCGCTTGAGCGCGTCGTGGACCTCGCGCGTTCGATTCGATGTGAGGATCACCCGCGGGGGACGCTGCGCTCGGATCGTGCCGATCTCGGGGACCGTCACCTGGAAATCGGACAGGATCTCGAGCAGGTACGCCTCGAACTCCTCGTCCGCACGGTCGATCTCGTCGATGAGGAGGACCGGCGCGACGCCATCATCGCTCTCGAGTGCCTGGAGCAACGGCCGGCGGATCAGGAAATCGGACCCGAAGATGTCGTGCGCGCTTGCGTGCTCCGCTTCGCCGCGTGCCTCAAGCAGCCGGATCTCGAGCATCTGGCGCGGGTAGTTCCACTCGTAGACCGCGGTGTTGACGTCGAGGCCCTCGTAGCACTGGAGCCGGATCAGCCGGGTCCCGAGCGACGCCGCGAGCACCTTGGCGAGCTCCGTCTTGCCCACGCCGGCCTCGCCCTCGAGGA
>JBJMMH010000033.1:0-3274 GCA_045804885.1 Chloroflexota bacterium
CAAGCTTGAAGCTGGCCGCCGTCGCGGCGAAGGTCGGGGCGAGATCGGCGAACACGACGTCCTGGGCCAACTCGGATGCTCGCCCGGATCCCGGATCGATCCAGCGCAGGCTGACGGTCGCGATGCGGCCGAGCACGCCGCCCTCGCCAGTGAGTCGCCGCGCATAGAGCGCGGTCACCTCGTGGCCCGCCCCGATCTGGCCGGCATCGACCCGGTCGTCGCGATACTGCTGATCGGGGATCGCCCGGTTCTCGTAGCCGACGAGCCGGTACGCCTCGACGCTCCCGCGATCGAACTCGACTTGCGCCCGGGCATCGAGCGCGACCGCCTGGAGGGTCCCGGTGAGGTCCGAGACGAAGACCCGGCGTGCCTCGTCGATGTCATCGACGTAGGCATAGAAGCCGTCACCCTGGTCGGCGAGCCGCTCGAGCAGGACGTCGTTGAAATTGCCCATGCCGACGCCGATCGCGACGAGCTGGATCCCCGTTTCTGTGCCGCTCCGAATCCGGGCCAGGATCGACTCCGCATCGGTCGGCCCGACGTTGGCGGGTTCCCGTTGCCAGAGCCGGTTGCGGCTTCTCCGGGTGGCGTCGTCCGTCAGGCCAGGAACGCGCCCAGCTGGCCCAGGATGCGGGCAGTCGCACCCCAGACATGGAGCTCGCCGATCCGATAGCCGCCGTATCGGATCCGCCACTCGCCGACGTCGCGCTCGACGACCTCGATCGGGGCGGGTGGCACGAACGCCGCCAACGGCGCCTCAACGATCGCGGCGACCTCGGTCGGCGAGGGGCTGAACGATGGCCGGCGAGGAGCGGCCGCGACCACTGGCGTCACGCTGTAGTTGCTGACGGGGATCCAGAACGGCTCCGTGCGGCCGAGGACCCTCAGCTCCGCCGAGGCGACGTCGAGGCCGATCTCCTCCTCGGCCTCGCGGATCGCCGTCGCGGTCAGATCGTCGTCGCCGTCCTCGCGGCGGCCGCCGGGGAAGCTGACCTCGCCGGAGTGGTGCCGGCCACCGGTCGCACGCTCGATCAGGACGACCGCGGCCTCTCCGCTCGGCGCCGGGACGACGAGGACGAGGACCGCGGCGGGTCGGGCGTCGGCGATCGTCCCCGGCCACGCTCGCGCCGCCGTCTCGCCGATGCGAACTGGCATGAGCTCGTCGGGCGGCTCCGGGAGGCGGCCGGGCAGCGCCTCGAGACGCTCGACGACGCGCTCGAACGACAGCCGATCCGTCAGTTGACGAGCTCGCCCGGGTCGCGCTTGGGTCCGTCGACCTCGGGCAGGTCGTGGACCGACTTCCGGCCGCGGCCGCGCCCCGCGCCGGCAACCGCCGGCTCCGCCTCGTCCGTCGAAGTCGAGCGCGCGTCACGGCGATTGCCGGCTTCGGCAACGACCGTCGAGCGGTCCGTGGAGAAGACGAGCGTCCCCGACAAGGTGTCAGCGTCGGCGACGATCGTGTCGCCCGGCGAGAACTCGCCCCGCAACAGTGCCCGCGCGAGAGGGTTCTCGACAAGTCGCTGGATCGTCCGCTTGAGCGGCCGCGCTCCGTACGCCGGGTCGGTTCCCTCGCGGGCGATCAGCGCCCGAGCCGCCGGCGTGAGCTCGATCGCCAGGTCCTGCTCGGCGAGCCGCCGCTCGACGCCCTCGAGGAGCAGATCGACGATCCGCGCCAGGTGCTCGTCGGTGAGGGGGTGGAACACGATGATCTCGTCGACGCGGTTGAGGAACTCGGGCCGGAACTGGCTCCGGAGGGCGTCAGTGACCTGGCGCTTCATCGCCTCGTAGGCAGCCTGGTCCTCGCGGCCGCCGGAGACGGCCGAGATCAGATGGCTGCCGACGTTGCTCGTCATGATCACGACCGTGTTCCGGAAGTCGACCGTGCGGCCCTGGCCGTCGGTGAGCCGGCCGTCGTCGAGGACCTGGAGCAGGACGTTGAACACGTCGGGATGGGCCTTCTCGATCTCGTCGAGGAGGATCACCTGGTACGGCCGGCGGCGGACCGCCTCGGTCAGCTGGCCGCCCTCCTCGTAGCCGACGTAGCCGGGAGGCGCGCCGATCAGCCGCTGGACCGAGAACTTCTCGAGGTACTCGCTCATGTCGATCCGGACCATCGCGTCCGCGTCGTCGAAGAGGAATTCCGCGAGCGCCCTGGCGAGCTCCGTCTTGCCCACGCCGGTCGGCCCGAGGAACAGGAACGAGCCGAGCGGCCGGCGTGGGTCGCCGAGGCCGGCGCGGGCCCGCCGGACGGCGTCGGACACCGCCTCGATCGCCTCGTCCTGGCCGACGACGCGGCGGTGGAGCCGCTCCTCCATCTTCACGAGCTTCTCGAGCTCGCCCTCCATGAGCTTCGTGACCGGCACGCCTGTCCAGGCCGAGACGATCTCCGCGATGTTGTCCGCGGTGACCTCCTCGCGGAGGAGCGAGCCCGGCCCCTGGAGCTGGGCGAGCGTTTCCATCTGCTCGTCGAGCTGCTTCTGGAGCTGGGGCAGCGTCTCGTACTGGAGCTTCGCCGCCGTCTCGTAATCGGTCTCGCGCTGGGCCTGCTCGATCCGGACCTGGAGTCCCTCGAGCTCGGTCTTCGTCGCGCGGATCGCGCCGATCGCGCTCTTCTCGGCTTCCCAACGCTGCTTCAGCGCGCGGTTCTGCTCCTCGAGGTCGGCGAGCTCCTTCTCGAGGGCCGCGAGCCGCGCCTTCGACGCGTCATCGGTCTCCTTACGGAGCGCCTCGCGCTCGATCTCGAGCTGGATCCGGCGCCGCTCGGCCTCGTCGAGCTCGACCGGCATCGAGTCGATCTCCATCCTCAGGCGGGACGCCGCCTCGTCGACGAGATCGATGGCCTTGTCCGGCAGGAAGCGGTCGCTGATGTATCGGTGGCTGAGCGTCGCTGCGGCGACCAGGGCGGAGTCCGTGATCCGGACACCGTGATGGACCTCGTACCGCTCCCGGAGGCCGCGCAGGATCGAGATCGTATCCTCGACGGTCGGCTCGTCGACGAGGACCGGCTGGAAGCGGCGCTCGAGCGCGGCGTCCTTCTCGATGTGCTTGCGGTACTCGTCGAGCGTCGTCGCGCCGATCGTGTGGAGCTCCCCCCTCGCGAGCATCGGCTTGAGGAGGTTCGAGGCGTCCATCGAGCCTTCCGCGGCGCCGGCTCCCACCACCGTGTGGAGCTCGTCGATGAACAGGACGATCCGGCCCTCGGAATCCTTGATCTCCTTGAGAACCGCCTTCAGGCGCTCCTCGAACTCGCCGCGGTACTTCGCGCCCGCGATCA
>JBJMMH010000034.1:0-9344 GCA_045804885.1 Chloroflexota bacterium
CCCGCGCCGGCGCGTCGTCGGACACGCCGCGAGGCCCCCGGCGCGACGAACGTGACGCCCAGACCGCGGGCCGCGGCTGCGGTGCCACCCCAATCGGCCCGGTAGCGGGTCGGCTCCGCGCGCTCGACGCTCGCATTGCCCTCGCCCAGCGGAGCCCACGCCGCCATCCCGGACTTGAGCACGAGCTCCGGCTTGACCCCGAACCAGGCGGAGCTCCACAGGACGATGTCCGCGAGGCGCCCGGGCCGCAGCGAACCGACGACCTCGGCGACGCCGTGGACGATCGCCGGTTCGATCGTCACCTTCGCCAGATAGCGCAGGACGCGATCGGTGTCGTCGCGCGGATCGCCTTTCTCTGGAGGGACGGCTGGATGCCCGGCGCCGGCGTCGGTCGCCCGCCATCGTTTCATGACGTCGGCAAGCTGAAGCGTCCGGCGCACCGACTCCATGATCCGGCCCATCCCCTGCGAGTCGGAGTTGATGATCCCGATCGCGCCCAGCTCGTGGAGTGCCCCCTCGGCGGCCATCGTCGCTGGGTGGACGCGCTCCGCGGCCAACTCGACGTCGTCCGCGACGGCCATCGAGCCGCCGTGATTGAGCACGATCATCGGTACGTGCTCGGCCGCCGCGTTGACGCCGTAGGGGATCGTCGGGGTCGTCGACGAGCAGATGATGTTCGGCTCGCGGACGAGGCCGATGAGGTCCGGCACGTGGCCGCCGCCGGTGCCCTCGACGTGGTACGCATGGACGGTCCGGCCGGCGATCGCCGCGACGGTGTCCTCGAGCTCGGCCGACTCGTGGAGCCCGTCTGTGTGGAGGCAGACGGCGATGCCCCGCCCATCGGCGAATGTCAGCGCCGCGTCGATCAGCTCCGGGTACGCGCCGTAGTCCTCGTGAATCTTCAACCCGATGGCTCCGGCCTCGACGAGCGGCTCGAGTTCGGCCGCATCCTCGGATCGGGCGCAGGCCTGGAGGCCGACGTTGACAGGCCACGACTCGAGGCCCGCGAGCGTCCGCTCCATGAGCCACGGCGGCTCCTCGAAGCCGGCTGTGATCAGCGTCGTCACGCCGCCCGACAGGGCCGCCGGCAACAGCCGCGGGCTGATCGCATGGACGTGGCTGTCGATCGCGCCGGGCGTCGCGATCAGCCCGTACGCCGGGATCGGCGCGGTGTGCGGCCCGATGTCGAGGTCGATCCCGTCGCTGATCGCCCGGTTGCCGGCCCGGCCGACCCCGACGATCCGGCCGTCCTTGACGCCGATGTCGGCCTTCACGACACCGATCGTGGGGTCGACGACGACCGCTCCGGTCACGACGACGTCGAGCTCCGAGGGCCCGGCCCGGCCCGACTGCGTCATCCGGCCCCGCAGGTTCTTCGCGTAGCCCCACTGAGGCTCGTCACCGGTCGCCTGGCGGTCCTCGCCGACCCGGATCCAGAGGTCGCTGTCGGCGAGGCGAATCCTGTCGCCGGTGGACGGGCCGTAGCGCGCGAGGCGCTCCTCGGGCGAGAGGCGCGTCACGGGTCCGTGCCCGCCTCGCCGCCGTAGCGGACGAGATCCACGTCCAGGGTCTCACCCGGCGCCCAGCGCAGCGATGCGCCCGCCGGCAGGTCGAGGCGGCGGCCGCGGGCCGCCGACCTGTCGAACATCAGGCGCGCGTTGACTCGATCGAAGGGGTAGTGGGACGACACGCGGACCGCCCGCTTCGAGCTGTTGCGGACCGTGAGGCGGCGTCGCTCGCGACCCGCGGTCGGATCTGGCGGTTCGAGATCGCCCGGGATCACCGCACCCGGGCCCGGCTCGCGTCCGGCTTCCGGGCGGTCGCCTGCGCCGAGCGGATCGACGAGCACGACGAGCCGCGTTCCATCGTCCATCAACACCTCGAGCCGGACTTCATCGACGAGCTCCCGGACGCCGGGCAGGGCGTCGTCCGGCGCCACCGCGCCGCGCCCTGCCGCCTCGACGGCGGCGTACGACGCCCCGGCTCGGGCGGCCTCCAGCATCGCGTCGCAGATCAGCGCGATCGCCTCCGGCGCATTGAGCGCGAGCCCGCCCGCGCGGTGCCGCCGCGCCAGCTCCGCCGCGGCGAAGATCAGCAGCCGCTCCTCCTCCCAGTCCGTTAGTCGCATGGGCTCATCGTACGGGCGCGCGTGGCTGCGTCGGGCGGGCGGGCGATGGCCAATGACGCTTGGAGGATCGGTGGCGGTCCGCTAAAATAGGAGGGAACGTCGAACGGACGCTCGGTCCTGTGGGGATGTGTGGATTCGACAGGGCCCGGCTATCGGAGAACGCGAGCCGAGGATGCTGCTCAGGCCTCGTTAATCAGGCAGCAAAACGAAGTACCTGGCAACCGCCAGTCGACTCTCGCCCTCGCTGCGTAAGCAGCTAGTGTGAGCGTGGAAGCCACCTCGGTCCCGCGGGTGGTGGAAGCGTCATTCAGCGGGGCTGCGATCCGGGCAAGTGTTGCGTAGTCCGGAGACAAGCCCGATCTAGGGGCACGTGACTGGACCGACCGGCAGGGTGCCGATGCCCGTCCGGCCGGTTGACGACAAACCATCGGACACGCTCGTAGTGGGTTCCGGTTAAGGGTTCTGGACGGGGAGTTCGACTCTCCCCCATCTCCACCACCTTTTCTCAGGCTGCGTCAGCCGGCGGCTTCGAGCTCCGTCCAGGTCCGGATCGGCATCGCCTGGTCGAAGATCGCAAACGTTCCCTTCCCGGCGGCCTTCGCCGCGTACATCGCGGCGTCAGCCCGGAGCAGCATCTCCTCCGCGGTGGCAGTGCGGTCCGCCCCGACCGCGATCCCGATCGACCCGCCGACCGTGACGGAGCGCCCGCCGAGCTGGATCGGCCGGCGCAATTCCCGGAGGATGCGTTCGGCCGCCGCGGCGGCCTCCTCGTCGCCCTGGACCTGATCGAGGAGCACGGCGAACTCGTCGCCGCTCTGGCGGCCGACCACGTCGTCGGCCCGGACGGACTCCACGAGCCGCGCCGCGACCTGGCACAGGATCTCGTCGCCGGCGGCGTGGCCGAACGAGTCGTTGACCGGTTTGAAGTCGTCGAGGTCGACGAAGAGCAGCGCGACGCTGCCCGGGCTCCGGCGGTGGCGCGCGAGCGCGCGTTCGAGGTGGTCGCGGACGAGGACCCGGTTGGCGAGACCGGTCAGCGGGTCGTGGAGCGCGTCGTGGATGAGCCTCGACTCGAGGCGTTTCCGGTCGGTCGTGTCGACGAGCAGGCCCTGCGAGACCTGGTGCCCGCTCCGCGTGTCGTCGGGCATCGTGTAGGCCTCGTCGCGGACCCAGACCTCCGATCCGTCCCGGGCGATCATCCGGTACTCCGCCCGTAGCGGCTCGCCTGTCCGCCAGTGGTGCTCGTACGCGGCTATCGCGGCCGCGTGGTCGTCCGGATGGATCAGGCCGGGCCACAGCTCCGGGTCGTCGAGGAACTCCTCGGGGCGATAGCCCAGGATCCCGGTGATCTGCGGGCTCATGTAGGCCAACCGGCCGCCGTCGGGCACGGCCGGATCCGCCATGTCGATGTAGATCGCGGCCGGGACGTGCTCGATAAGGACCCGAAGCTGGGTCGCCGTCTCGTCCGCCTCGCGGCTCGTCTGTTCGAGCGATGCGCCGGTGTCGCGGAGGCGGCGGAGCAGGACGACGGCCGCGCCGACGACCATGCCGAGCGCCGCCGCGGCGAGCACCACCGTCGGCCCGACGAGCTCGGGAACCGCGCCGCCGACCCCGGCCACGGCGAGAACGGCCAGGAACAGGGCGCCGCCGAACAGCCAGACGGCGGATACGCCGCCGGGCACGCTGAAATGACGCGCAGGCCGGTCCACGCGCGGAACCTACGCTCGGGATGGAAGCGCGACTACCACCGATTCGGGCCATCCGTCGCATAGGCCCCGGCCAGCGGCGATCGACCAGCGGCCCCCGGCCCGCTCGAGTCCCGCTACGCCCGCGTCGCGGCCGGACTTCCGGGCGGCGCCTTGTCGCCGACCCGATTGCGAAGCGCCGGCAGGACACCCGTTCCGAGGCGCTCGATCTGGTCCATCCGATCCGCGCCGGCCGGGACGAGGCTGAACGACGTGAACCCGAGCTCCGTGAACGCGATCAGCTGTTGCGTGATCGACTCCGCGGGCCCGGCGATCGTCATCACGTTGCCGGGCTGCTCGTCGCCCACCCGCACGAGCATGTTGTAGGCCGCCGTGATCTCGGACGGGTCACGGCCCGCAGCGCGCGCCGCGGAGCGGACCTGCTCCCAGAGGCCGACGACGACCGGCGGCGGGGCGAACCCGATCGATGGGATCCAGCCATCGGCCTCGCGCCCGGTCAGCGCGAGTCCCCGGCGCTTGTACATTCCGAGCCAGATGGGGATCCGATGCTCCGGCTTGGGCTCGACGACGGCGTTCTCGACGCGATGGAGCCGGCCCTCGAACGTCGCGCTCGGGTGGGTCCAGATCGCCCGGGCAATCGCGATCTGCTCCGCCACCCCGTCGACGCGGTCACGGTTGGTCGGCACCGGCAAGCCGAATGCCCGGAACTCGTCATCGACGAAGCCCCCGCCAAGGCCGAGGATCAGGCGGCCGTCCGAGAGCCGGTCGAGCGTCTCGGCCATCTTCGCGAGCACGGCCGGATTCCGGTAGGGCACCGCGAGCACGCGGCTCAGGACCTTGATCCTCACCGTGGTCGCGGCAATCGCGGTGAGCAGCGTCCACGGCTCGTACGACGCCGTCGTTCCGTTGAGGTGGTCGGACGCCGAGACGTAGTCGAAGCCCAGCTCCTCCGCCAGGCGCGCCTCGGCGACGGGATCGACACCGGGACCGGGCGATGTGGAGACGCCGAGCCCGATCTGCAGGCCAGCCATCAGCCGGCCGTCAGTCGATGCGCTGGAGTGTGACGACCGGGATCGTTCGGCCGGATTGCTTGGGGTAGTCGGCGAACTCGGGCCGCTCGGCGACGTGCTGCGCCCAGAGCCGCTCGCGCTCGACGGGAGGCGCCGTGCTGGCTGTCGCGGTGAACGTCTCGCCCTTCGCCTCGACCTGGACGGCCGGGTTGCTTACCAGGTTGTGGTACCAGGCCGGCGTTTTGGGCGAGCCTCCCGCTGTCGCGCAGATCACGTACCGATCCCCATCTCGGCTGTATGTGAGGACCGCCTCACGCGGCTCGCCGGTCTTCGCGCCCTTCGTCGTCAGGATCATCAGGGGCCTGCCGGCCATGGGGCCGTCCGGGACCTCGCCATTGTTTGCGCGAAGCGTCGCGATGAGCTGCGCGTTCCAGTCCGCCATGTGGAAACCTCCCGCCCGGCTGGATTCGCGCCGGGTTCGTCGTACGTTGCGTACGCAACTATCCCACGTCGGCCCGAATCCCGCCGTCAGCGATCGAGCTCGACCGGTGTCACCGTGAGCGATAGGATCGTGCCGTCCCGCTCGACTCCGACCGCGATCGGGCGGCCGACCATCTCGCCGACCATAACCCGCTGGAGGTCGCCGACGCCCTCGATCGGCCGGCCGTCCAGCTCGACGATCACGTCGCCGGCACGCACCCCAGCGGCGGATGCGGGGCTCCCGTCGAGGAGCTGGACGACCTCGAGTCCGCGCGCCCGGCCGACGTGAGTCGCGACCGCGGGGCGAAGTGGGCGCGTTCCGCCCACCACTCCCAGGAATGCCCGCCGAACGCGTCCGTCGTGCATGAGCGAGGCGACGATCGCCCTGGTCGCGGCGTTGATCGGGACCGCGAGGCCGAGGCCGACGCCGGCGACCGCGGTGTTGATGCCGACCACGCGACCGCGGCTGTCCGCGAGCGCGCCGCCTGAGTTGCCCGGGTTCAGCGCGGCGTCGGTCTGGATGACGTTCTCGACCAGGCGGCTCGCCCGGCCGTCGCGGGCCGCGAGGGACCGCCCTAGCGCGCTGACGACGCCCGCCGTGACGCTGCCCCCGAAGCCAAGCGGATTGCCGACCGCGACGACCAGCTGCCCGACGCGCAGCCGGTCGGCGTCACCTAGCGGGGCCGCCGTCAGCCCGCTGTCGGCGGCCCGGATCACGGCGAGGTCCGAGAGCGGGTCGCGGCCGACCACCTCGAATGGAACCTCCGTGCCGTCGACGAAGCTGGCCGTTCCGGCGGATCCGCCGGCGACGACATGGGCGGACGTCAAAAGATAGCCGTCGGGCGTGAACGCGACGGCTGAGCCGGCGCCGCCACCCCAGCCGTTCGATGACCGCACGCGGAGGCTCGCGACCGAAGGGATCAGTCGCTCCGCCGCGCTGCTTACCGCGAGCGAATAGGCATCGAGCACGCCGTCATCGTCGAGGGCCTCGGCGGCTGCATCCGCGGCCGCGGGGTCGATTGGTTCGGCGACCATCGCCGGCCTACGCCTCGCCCGACGCGCTCGCGCCGCCGCCGACGGAGACAGTCCGCTCGTCCGTCCCGCGGACGAGCTTCACCGCGAACGGCATGGGCGTGTTCGCGATGAGCTCCTGGAGCTGGTCGGGCTCGGTAACCGGCGTTCCGGCGATCTCGACGATCAGGTCGCCTCCCCGGATTCCCGCCTTGGCCGCGGGCCCGTCGTCCTCGACCTCGCGGACGAGGATCCCGTCGCGCTCCGGCAGGCCGACCGAGCGGCGGAGGTGGCGCGCGACGCGGGCCGGGGCGACGGCGATGCCCAGTCGCGGTCGGCTGACGGACTCACCGCGGCCGAGCGACTCCACCCGGCTTCGCAGCGCGGCGTCCGCGGGGAGGGCGAGGTAGAAGCCCTCGCCGATGCGATTCGTGTTGAGCCCGACCAGGCGTCCGTCGGCGTCGAGCAGCGGCCCGCCGGAGGACCCCGGCGCCAATGGCGCGGTGTGCTCGATGCTGCCCCCGATCTGACGGCCGCCCGGGCCGCGGAACGAGCGCTCGATGCCGCTGACGGTCCCGAACGTGACGCGTGCGCCGCCGCCGGGTGTGGCGGCTGCTCCGAAGATGACGGAACCGATCGCCGGGCCCTCGCCGTCGGCCCAGTCGATCGGCGTGGCGCCGGTCGTGTCGACCGCGATCACGGCAAGATCGCCGTCGACGTCGATCCCGGCAACTGTCCCTGTCGCGGTCCGGCCGCCGGCGAAGGTCACGGTGACCTCGTCGCCTCGAACGTTATGGGCGTTGGTCAGAACCTGCCCCTCGGCGGCGACGACACCGGAGCCGCGGAGGCGCGAACCAATGCCGACCACCGACGGCGAGATCGCCGATGTCAGCGACGTGAGGGCCTGGGAGAGATCGTCGAGTGAAGACATGGAAGCGCTGCTCCTCGCCGCTCGAGGCGGCACGTCAAGAGGGAGTGAGTTGTTACTTGCGAGTTGCAACATACTACTCACATGCACGGCCCGCAAGCCCTATCGCCTACCATCTCCGCCATGAGCGAGGCCACGGCCAGATCGACCCCTGAACGCGCGTCGGCGACTGCCGGCGCACTCGAGGCCGCGCTCGATCGCGTCGGCGACCGCTGGAGCTTGTTGCTCGTCGATGCGCTGCTGGCGGGTGGCCGGCGCTTCGGCGAGCTGCGTGACGAGCTGCCCGGCCTCGCCCCGAACATCCTCACGGAGCGCCTCCGCCGCCTGGAGCGCGAGGGGATCGTCCTCGCGACGCCGTATTCGACGCGCCCGCCCCGGATGGAGTACTCGCTGAGCGGCGATGGCCGGGATCTGGCCTCGGCGCTGCGGCTGCTCGCGGACTGGGGCTCACGCCGTGGCGAGCACGGCGAGCCGCTCCGTCACGATCGGTGCGGAACGCCCCTCGAGGCACGCTGGTATTGCCCCACCTGCGCGCTGCCGGTCAGCGACGCCGAGGCGAACGAGCAGGAGACCCGCCTGCTCTAGACGCACGCTGCCGTCAGGCGCTGCACGGTTAGCCGACCAGCGTGGGCCCCCAGATCGCGAAGTAGTACCCGGGCTGCGTCTGCACGAACGTCATGCGACGGCGAGACTCAGGCCGCCGTCAGGTTCTCTTGGTCCCCACCACGAGAACGCCCTTGACCGCTGGGTAGTTCGAGTAGTACCGCTTCGACCAGTGGAGCTTGCCGTGGTCGTAGATCGACACCGTGACCCACACCTTCGCGCCGTCCGCCGGGGCATTGTTGCGGAACCTGTACCCCACGGGCTTGGAGGGATCCCTCACCACGGTGTCGATCGCGCGTGGCCCGTGGTGAATGACGAGGTTGCTGATCTTGTAGGTCCGGCCGTTCGGCACGCTCCAGATCTTGAACGTGAGCCATCGCTTGTTGCCGGGGGCGTTCCTGACGCTCCGCGTGATCAGGATCGGGTACTTCGTGTCGTTCCTGAAGCTCATCGTCTGCTTCGTATTGCCGACGATCCATACCGTGGCATCGAGGCCTGGCGGATACCGGGTGATGAACTCGTTGTGGTTCTTGCGGGCGAGCGGGACCATGCCCGCCCGGAACGCCGCGTTGAACAGCGTCGTGGAGGTGGTGCAGATGCCGCCACCGAATGCGCCGGTGACGGTGATCTTCCCACCCTCGATCGCGTTGCCCGGCCCCGTGCCCGGGGCCTTCCGCAGGTCGCCGACCACCTTCCAGAAGTCGAACTTTCCGCCCGCGGGCACGACCGTGCCGTTGATGACCGTGGCCGGCCCCTCGATGTTCCCGCCCCAGTGGTTGTTCACGATGACCCAGTAGTAGACGCTGAACGAGCTGATCATCTTCATCTTGGGCGCGAACGCCTTGGCGTCCGTCGCGGTCAGCTTGGGGTCGACGGCCTTGACGACGGCCGCGACCGGTCCCGCGGCGGTGCCCGTCTGGCGCTTCCCGATCTCGCTGACGATCGCCGCCTTCATGCCGGCAACGTCGAGCGTTCGACCCTCGTGGCTCGTGCCGGTGGCGACGACGTGCCGGCCGACCAGCTTGAGGCTCGCATCCCGCGGCTTCTGGTCGACCTTCTTCTTGAGGGTCTTGAGGATCGGGTCCAGGCCCGACTCGTCGACGACCGGGGCGATCGTCCCGTCCGCCGCCGTCGAGAACGAGATCAGCGGCGCGAGGCTCGACCCGGCGATGGTCCAGCTGTCCTTGCCGCGCGCGACGACCACGTCGGCGGCGATTCGACCGGCGGCAGCCTTCGCCGCTTCCGCCGAAGCGGTGGGAACGGCGGGTGCCACCGGTTGAACCGGCACGGCCACGGCGATCGAGGCTGGCGCGTCGAGCGCCGCGAGCTGCTGGTCGAGCGCGGTCAGCAGCGCCGCCTCGTCCACCGTGCGACCGTCCTTCGCCGGCGAGACGCTGAAGGTCCCGCCTGCGGCGGCCACGGACGCGTCCACGGGGGTCTGGTCGATCGTCGCGGCGAGGGTTTCGACGGCAGCCGCG
>JBJMMH010000035.1:0-13259 GCA_045804885.1 Chloroflexota bacterium
TCCATCCGGCCGCCGCTGATGGCGTCCATCGTCGAGATCATCTTGGCCGTCAGTGCCGGGTTCCGGAAGCCGGTGCAGATCACCACATGACCGAGCCGGACACGCTGCGTGAGCGCCGCGAGGGCCGATAGCGTCGTGAACGACTCGAATGTGATCTCGTCGGTCGGCCGGGGGACCGTGTGGAAGTGGTCGAACAGCCAGATCGACTCGGCTCCCAGGCGCTCCGCCTCCAGCGCGACGGCGACGGTCCGTTGCCACGCCGGGACCGGGTCCCAGCCGTCGTATTCGCCGGTCCAGCCCTGGGGCACGATCACGCCGAGCTTCACTCCAGCCTCCTTTCGTTGGGCTCCCGGTCGATCATGCGCCGGTCGCACGCTGCACGCGCATACACTGCGGGCGATGCGCCGCCTCATCGCCCCGACGTGGCATCCATCGGCGGTCCTGCTCGCCGTGCAGTTGATCGGGGTCGTCCTCTACCCGTTCATGGACGGGCCGGCGGGCCGCGCGGCCCTGTCGGTGTTCGGCCTGGTCGTGCTGGTCTTCGCCGTTCGGGCGGTCCAGGCGACACCGGCGTTGACGTGGATCTCGTTGCTGCTCGGGCTGCCGATCCTCCTCCTGACGCTGGTCGAGGTCGCGGGGCCGCTCGATCCGCCACTGCTTCTGACCCATGCCGTGCTGCTCGCCGCGTTCTACTTCTACACGTGCTACGCGCTTATCCGGTACATGTTCCACGACCGGATCGTGACCCCGGACGAGCTCTTCGCGACCGGCGCCACGTTCACCGTCCTCGCCTGGGCATTCGCGTACGTCTTCCAGGCCGTTCAGGTGGTCTGGCCAGGCTCGTTCACGGCAACCGATGGCGCGACGGCGCCGTTCGGCTGGTTTGAGCTCCTGTTCGTCTCGTTCACGAATCTGACGAGCGTCGGCCTCTCGGACATCGTTCCAGTGCTGCCGAACGCCCGCTCCATCGTGATGATCGAGCAGGTCGCCGGACTCATGTACGTCGCCCTCGTCATCTCCCGCGTCGTGGCCCTTCAGGTCGCGCGGCAACGTGGCCGGTCCGCGAGCCTCGATCCCGAGATGGATTAGGGGGAGCAAGGTCGCGGCCTCGAACGCCGCCCGCGTCCAATGTCCCGTGACGGTGGCGGGCACCCACGTCCTGCAGGGAGCGTGCAGCGTACCCGCGCCGGGAGCCGCGCGGTAGAGTCAGCGCTGTGAGTCGCCCGAACAGCGACGACGGAGGATTCCAATGACCGACGCGGTTCAGGCGGCCGCCCCAGTCGAGAGCGAGACGGCGGCAAGTCCCAACCGCCTCGCGATCCTCCTCGCGATGGCGATGTTCGTGCTCGTCGTCGACACGTCGCTCATGAACGTGTCGATCTCGGCCGTCGTCCGTGACCTCGGAACGACCGTCAGCAGCGTCCAATCGGCGATCGCGCTCGAGGCCCTCGTCTCGGCGGCGTTCATCCTGATCGGCAGCAAGGTCGCCGATCTGATCGGACGCAAGATCGCATACGTGCTTGGACTCCTCGGCTATGCCGTCGGCGCGATCTCCATGACGCTCGCCCAGAGCATCGTCCCGGTCATCATCTTCTGGGCGATCGTCGGCGGCATCGGGGCATCGTTGCTGCTGCCGTCGATGCAGGCGCTGATCCACGGCAACTTCGAAGGCAAGGCGCAGGCTCGTGTGTACGCGCTCGTCGGCGCGTCGGCGGCGATCGCGGCGGCAGTCGGCCCGCTCATCGGCGGCTTCATCACGACGTTCCTGTCATGGCGCCTCGCCTTCCTCGGCGAGGCGATCATCATCGGCGTCGTGCTGTCCGGGCTCGGCCTGGTCAAGGACGTGCCGTACACCGGTTCGCGCACGGTCGACGCCGTCGGCGGGATCCTGTCGGTCTTCGGGATGGGCGGCATCGTGCTCGGCATCCTGGCCTGGCAGGAGGGTGGCGAGTACGTCCTTGGCTTGATCGTCGTCGGCGCCGTAGCGATGGCCCTGTTCGCGACGTGGCTCGTCCGACGGAAGCGGAGCGGGAAGGCCGCGCTCATCGATCCCGACCTGTTCCGGTCGGCCCTCTTCCGGCTGGGGATCTCCGGCCAGCTGCTTCAGCAGATCTCGCTGGGCGGGTTGATGATCGTGCTGCCGATCTACTTCCAGATGGTCTTCGGGTACAACGCCCTCCTCGCCGGCCTGTCGATCGCGCCGCTCTCGCTGAGCATGTTCGTCATCGCGCTGCTCGCCGGGAAACGCGCCGGCCGGCGGCGACCGGCGACGATCATCGGCGCCGGCTTCGGCCTGCTCGCGGTCGCGATCGCCTCGATGCTGCCGATCGTGCCGAGGGCCGACGCGGGCTGGCAGCTCGCGATCTCACTGATCATCGGCGGCAGCGGCCTCGGGCTCCTCGTGTCCCAGCTCAACAACTACACGCTTTCCCCGATCAGTGAGGAGCGAGTCAGCGAGGCGGCCGGCGTCAACTCGGCCGGCGGATCGTTCGGCTTGTCGTTCGGCCTAGCGTTCGCAGGGGCGATCATGCTCGCGGCGTTGGCGACCTCGTTCACGAACCAGGCCAACGCGAGCACGGTCCTCGCGCCCGATGAGAAGACCCAGGTCGCAACCGTCCTCGAGGTCGACGCGCAGATCATGAGTGACGCGCAGCTGAACGAGCTTCTTGCCGACCAGCCGACGGAGGTCCAGGCGGAGATCGTCCGGATCAACGCCGACGCGCGGCACCTCTCGCTCCAGGTTGCGCTGCTGATCCCGCTGATCGCGGCGACGCTCGGTTTCGCCGTCTCGATCCTGATGCGGCGCCAGCCGGATCCCGTCTCGTCCGGGGGCGCCGAGATGGTCGTCGGCGGCTGAGGTCGCCTCCGGGGCTCAGGCGTAGCGGTCGCGGCGAAGCCAGACCCAGAGCGCGATCCCGAACCGCGCGACGAGCGACGCGCCGTAGGTCGCGCACCAGACGCAGATCGCGCCGATGACGGCGACCTCGATGTAGGTGAAGTAGACCTCGAACACGACGCCGACGAGCGACAGCGCGTAGTGGGCGGCTAACAGCGCCAATCGGCCCGAGCGCACCCAGGCGAGGGCGAGGGCGAGCAGGGACAGCGACAGCCCGACCCCGAGGACGGCGACGCGGACCCCGCCGATCCGGGCATACGGCGACAGCGCCACGGTCTCGCAGCCGTGAAGCGGACCGCAGTACGGCAGGTCGCCGCGGAGCTCGACGACGCTCAGATAGGTCGCGACTGCGAGGCCGATGAGGTCGAGCCCCGCGAGGAGCAAGCCGGGCAGCAGCCGGGGGTTGCGTCGGCCGACGACCGCGGCCGCCTCAGCGCGGCGCGGCATCGGCGATCGCGGCAGCGATCTCGTCGTAGCTCGCGCCGACCATTCGGCGTCCCGCGACGACGACGGTGGGCGTCGAGTCGACCCCGAGCCGACGCGCGTGCGCGATCGCCTCGTCGACTGCGGCTGCCGACGCGGGAGACGCCATGTCGGTCGTGAACCGATCGATGCTAAGCCCCGCCCCGCGGGCCAGCTCCGTGAGCCGGTCCGTCGTGAGGGTCCCGGCGTTTTCCGGACCCTGGTTCGCGTACAGCGCGGCCCACAGATCCCAGAAGTGGTCCTGGCGTGCCGCGGCATAGCCGGCCCGTGCGGCGGCGAATGACTCCGAGCCGATGAAGGGGAAGTCGTGGAAGACCAGCTTCGCCCGGCCGGTCGCCACCTCGTTCGCGGCAAGCGACGAAAAAACGACCTCGCCCCAGCGGCGACAGGCCGGACACTGGAAGTCCTCGTAAAGGTCGATCGTGACCGGCGCGTCGGCGTCGCCCAGGACGTAGCCGTGGGTCACGGCGCCGCCGAACACGTTGCCCATCGGGACGCCTTGCGACTCTCCGCCGCCCGTCTGCTGTGGTCGCCCCCCGGTGACGACAGCGGCGGCGATCAGCAAGGCGCCGCCGACGATGGCGATCCCCGAGATCAGGGGCAGGACGCGGACGGACCGCAGCATCGGGCGACCGGCCGGCGGGTCCCCGCGACGGTGCGCGACCGTCTGCGTGCCTCGGCGGTTGCGCGCACGGCGCTTGCTCGACGTTGTCATCCGCCGAAGGATCGCGTCGTGCCAGGGCAACGCGGCCGTGCCGGACGCCATGATTCGACGGGCCGCTCGGCCCGGTTCATCGCGGTCAACCGGGGACGACGACCACTTCGCAGGTCGCGCGCCGGGCGACCTCCGACGAGACGCTGCCGAGGATGAGCCGCCGAATGTTGGTCCGCGGCCTCGAGCCCAGAATGATGAGGTCGGCCTGCTCCGCGGAGGCCGCGTCGAGGATCGCCTCGGCGGGGTCTCCCTCCCAGATCAGGAAGGTTGCGTCGACTCCGGCATCCCGCGCGCGGCGAACGATCGTCTGGGCCCCGATCGTGAGGCGGTCGCGCTCCTGGTCTACCCGTCGCGGAAGGCCCCCGGGCAGGCTGAGGTTACGGGGCTCGACGACGCTGAGGACGAGCAGGTCCGCGCGCGTCGCGCCCGCTCGCGTGATCGCCTCCGCGGAGGCTCGGTCGGACGATCCCGTCTGATCGACGGCGAGGAGGATCCGCGACATGACCGCGTCGGCGTCGGGCTCAGGCTGTTCCACGCGAAGAGCCTGATCGAGTCGACCCACGGTGAGCGTGGGCCGACCGGCCTGTTCAGATGGGCCGACGGACACGCGTCGCGAAGACGAGCGGCCCCCGGGCCTCCGGAACCGGTCTGGTACCGTCGTTCGCGTGAGCGGAAGCATGAACGCGTCCGAAGAGCGGGTGATCCCGGCGATGGGATCGGACGGTCGCCCGGCGACCTCCGGAATCATCGACGCCTTCGACGCAGCAACGCGGGCCATCGCCGGTCTCCAGTCCGTCGACGACGTCCTCCAGGTCATCGTCGATCAGGTAAGGCCCCTCGTCGGGGCCCGGTACGCCGCGCTGGGAATCGTCGGGCCCGACGGGCTGATCGAGCGCTTCATCACGTCGGGCATCGACGCGGCGACCCGGGCACGAATCGGCGCGCTGCCCCGGGGCCACGGCTTCCTCGGCCTGATCATCCGGGAGAATCGGTCGATCCGGATTCCCGATATCGCCGTCGACGTCCGGCGTTTCGGCTTTCCGCCGAACCATCCCGACATGCACAGCTTCCTGGGCGTCCCCGTCATCGTGAAGGGCGTCTCGGTCGGCAATCTCTACCTCACGGAGAAGGCCGGATCGGCCGAGTTCTCCGACGACGACGAGCGGCTCGTCGAGACGTTCGCGCTGCACGCCGGGATCGCGATCGAGAACGCTCGTCTCCACGAGCAGTCGGAGCGACTCGCGGTCGTCGACGAGCGGGAGCGGATCGGGGCCGACCTTCACGACGGCATCATCCAGAGCCTGTACGGGGTCGGGTTGTCGCTCGAGGACGTTCCCGAGCTGGTCCGCGACGATCCCGACGAGGTCGAGCGCCGCGTCGAGCAGGCGATCGACAGCCTCCACCTGACGATCCAGGACATCCGCAACTTCATCTTCGGCCTACGGCCGGCGCTGTTGGGCGGCATGGAGCTGGGGGCGGGGCTCGCCGGAATCGCGGAGGAGTTCCGCCACAACTCGATGATCGACCTCGAGCTCGACGTTGCCCGCGTCGACGACCCCGGACGCGAGGCGGTCGCCCATCTTCTCGGCCTCGTCAACGAGGCCCTCAGCAACATCGCCCGGCACTCCGGCGCGACCCGAGCGATCGTCACGGTGAACGCTGATGCGGACGACGGCCTGCGCCTGCGAGTCGCCGACAACGGGCGCGGCTTCGACCCGGCCGACGTACAGACCGGCTTCGGACACCACGGCCTCTCAAACATGCGATCCCGCGCCGCAAAGATTGGTGGGGCGATGCTCATCGAGAGTACGTCCGCCGGCACCACCATCGAGATAAGGTTGCCGGGCCACGGGCTGGCGCCGGCGGGAGCAGCCTGATATGAACGATGCCATCGAGACCACGCCCATCGGTGCCGGAGATCGCGGGCTGACGCTCCTCGTCGTTGACGACCACGAGGTCGTCCGCGAGGGCCTGTCATCGCTGCTCGATCGCCGGCCCGGGTTCCAGGTCGTGGCCCAAGCCGGGACCGTCGCCGAGGCCATCGCCGCAGCCCGTCGATTCCAGCCCGATCTCATCGTCATGGACGTCCGCCTCCCGGACGGATCGGGCATCGAGGCCTGCCGCGAGATCCGGTCGGAGTACCCCAACACGCGGGTTGTGATGCTCACGAGCTATCCGGACGAGGAGGCGGTGATCGCAGCGATCGTGGCCGGCGCGAGCGGCTACCTCCTCAAGCAGGTCCGGGCGCGCGACCTCGTGGCCGCGCTGGAGGCCGTCGGTCGCGGCGAGTCGCTGCTCGATCCGGCCGTAACCGGAAAGGTTCTCGAACGCATGCGCCGGATCGCCACGTCGGACCAGCCCGACGAGCTGAGCGCGCTGACTCAGCAGGAGCGGAAGATCCTGGCGCTCGTCGCCGAGGGCAAGACGAACAAGGAGATCGCCGCCGACGTGTTCTTGTCGGACAAGACCGTCAAGAACTACGTGAGCTCGATCCTTGCCAAGCTCAACCTCGAGCGACGGGCCCAGGCCGCGGCGTACGTGGCGAGACTCAAGACCCACGCTTCCGACTGACGAACGGCGAGGCGCGGACGCATCCCCCGGAGATGCCGCCCGCGCCCCTGCGAGTGGCAGTCGACGCTAGCCGGCCGCGGCCATCGGCGTCGATCGCGGCTGGGTCTGCGTCCCGTCCGGTCCCGCGAGGACGTACACCAGCATCGCGATGAATCCGAAGCTCAACAGCCCAAGGATGAGCAGGACAACGAACCACGTCTTGTCGTCGAGCCGGGCGGTGTTGACCACGGCGCCGATCCACGCGACGAACTGGCCGATCGAACCGGCAACGAGGAGCAGCCCGCCGACGATCGCAAACGCGAACGTCCAGGCGATTCCCGGCGACGGCTCGAACGAGGTGAAGTCCGATCCGGAGAACGTCCACGTCCCGGTGCACAGGACCGCAGCGACGGTGACCAGAGCGAGCACGATCCCGAGGACGATCGCGCCGAGGCTGCCCAGGAAGATGCGGGTGATCAGGGGCTTCGACATGACTTGACCTCCAAACTCCCGCCGTTCGCGCCGGAGCGTGACGACGATCAGGTGACAGCGACGGGCGCAGTCGGCGCCGCCCGACGTGGCTCGTCATGCAGGGAACTCGTAATCTGCTTGGCCCAGTCGACGATGTCGTCCCAGGGCCGGTCGTCGGCGAGAGGCGCCTTCACGACCCGGACGACGAGCTTCTCGAACGGCCCCAGCTGGCTCGCCGTGATCCGGCCGCTGAAGACGCGATGGTCGACGGCGCCGGTCGCGGCCCTCACGCCGGCGATGTCGACGGGCACGTCCGACTCTTTGGGCGGCTCACCGACGGGTCCGCTCGAGAACAGGAAGACACGCCGGGCGCGCAGCTCCGGCCCGTGACGCTCGGCGAATTCCTTCGCCGGCTTGAGCCAGTGGCCCGCGTACACGCCGGAGCCGAGGACGACCGCATCGTAGCCGTCGATGCGCGCGACTTCGTCGGGAGGTAGGACCTCGACGTCGAGGCCTTGCGACTCGAGGACGTCGCCGATGACAGTCGCGATCTCCGACGTCGCGCCGTGCTTCGACGCGGCCGTGACGAGGACTTTCATGACATGACTCCTTTTCGTTCCTGGACGGACTCGCTACGGCCCGGTCAGGCTCGCGGACGCAGGAGCCCAGCCGGCGATGAGGGCCCCCCAGAGCAGACCGACGTCGATCGCGACGCCCAGCACGAGCCAAGGGTGGAAGAAAGCGATGAGGAGGCCGAGCGACGCGGTCGCGCCGACCGTCAGGGCCGGGGCCCACAGGCCCGCCGGCACGAGGCCGAGACCGGCGACGCCCGCGACGGTGAACGCGATGAGCGTGACCGCGACGAGGACGTTCCCGACGACCCGTGTCCCGGCGGGGCCCACGCCAAACCGTCCGAACAGCCAGGAGTGATCGGTCGCGAACGGCCACGGGGGCCCGCCCGCGGTCGCCGCCGGGGCGGGCGTGACGAAGCCGAGATGGATGGCGGCGTGCGCGAGCAGGAAGCCCGCGACGAGGAGTCGCATGACCATGTCTTCCTCCGGATGCGGTCTCAGACTCGCAGGCCCGGCCGGACCGACCCAGCGCCGTTCGTCGCGCATCGGGGGGCCGTTCGGCCAGACGAAAAGAGCGCCGCGCAGGCCGAATGGCTAGGCGAGCTGGAGGCGGGCCGCGTCGCGCCGGAGGTCGTCCCGGACGTCCGGGTGGGCGATCGCGATCAGGGCCTGGCTGCGCTCGCGAAGGCTCAGGCCGAAGAGCTCGGCGACGCCCCACTCAGTGACAATGGTCCGGACGTGGGCCCTCGTCGTCACGACACCTGCGCCTTCGCGGAGGCTGGCCACGATCCGCGAGGCCGTCCCATGGGCGGCCGTCGAGGGCAGCGCGATGATCGACCGTCCCTCCGGCGCGAGTGCCGCACCGCGGATGAAGTCCATCTGGCCGCCGACGCCGGAATAGACCTCGTAGCCGATCGAGTCGGCCACGACCTGGCCCGTCAGGTCGACCTCGATCGCGGAGTTGATCGCCACCATCCGGCTGAACGACCGGATGACGTGCGTGTCGTTCGTGAAGTCGACCGAGCGCATCTCGACCATCGGGTTGTCGTGGACGAACTCGTAGAGGCGCGGCGAGCCCATCACGAAGGCAGTCACGATCTTGCCCCGATTGCGCTCCTTGGCGGCGCCGGTGACGACGCCGGCCTCGACGAGATCGACGACGGCGTCTGTGAACATCTCGGTGTGGATCCCGAGGTCGCCCTTGTCCGTCAAGGCGAGCGCGGTCGCGGCCGGAATCGCGCCGATCCCGAGCTGGAGCGTCGCCCGATCCGGAACGAGCTCTGCGACATGCTCGCCGATCCGGCGCTCGACGTCGCCGATCGTCGGGCTCGGAACCACGTACGGCGGCGCGTCGACTTCGACGGCCAGGTCGATGTCGGTGACGTGGATGAAGCTCTCGCCGAGCGTCCGGGGCATCGCGGTGTTGAGCTGGACGACGACAGTCTTGGCGGCCCGGATCGCCGCGTGCATCGCCTCCACGCTCGTCCCGAGCGAGCAGAACCCATGCGCATCGGGTGGCGTTGCGTTGACGAACACGACGTCGAGTGGAAGGGCGCCTCGTTCGAAGAGGTGCGGCACGTCGGACAGGAACACGGGCACGTAGTCGGCCCGGCCCTCGTTCACGGCCGCGCGCGCGTTGGGCCCGACGAACAGCGCCCGGTGGCGGAAGTGGCCGGCCATCTCAGGCGCGAGGTGCGGTCCGGGTCCCTCCGTGTGGAGGTGAACGATCGTCACGTCGCGCAGCTCCGGAGCGCGGGCGACGAGCGCGTCGAGCAGCACGGACGGGGTCGCCGCTGCGCAGTGCAGATAGACGCGATCACCCGATCGGACGGCTGCTGCGGCGTCTGCCGCCGAGACCAGGCGCATGCCGGAAGCGTACCGGCAGGATCGGCGTCCCGGCCCTGGACGACCGGACCCTAGATCAGTGACGTTCGGACCTGACGCGCGTCCGCCCCTTGCGCTGGACTTGCGACATGACAACGAGCGGGATCCCAGGGACGATCCGCATCCGGGCGATCCGGCCTGGGGACCGCGATGCGCTCGCGGCCTTCTATCGATCCCTGTCGCCGGACGCGTCGGAGGCCCGGTTCATGGGAGCCGCGCCTCAGTTCGGGCCGTTGATCGCCGACTACTTCTGCGGGCCCGACCATCACCATCGTGAGGGCCTCGTCGCGGAGGCGCTCGACCCGTCCGGGCGGATGATCCTCGTCGGTCATCTCTGCCTGGAACCGGTCAATGCCGACGTCGCGGAGATGGCGATCGCCGTCGCCGACGGCTGGCGCCGCCACGGAATCGGCCGCCGGCTCCTTCTCGCGGCTGTCGACTGGGCTAGGGCGAACGGCGTCCCGAGCCTCGCCGCGTCGATGCGAAGCAGCAACGGCGCCGTTCTCGCGCTCGTCCGGTCGATCGGCTGCCGGCTCGAGTACGACGCGATTGACGCGGTCGGCGCCGGCACGATCGACGTGCTGATCGACGTAGCCGGACCGGTGCCCGTCGCCGCCTGAGTCTCCGACGCGGCCTGCGCCGGCGCGGCGATCGGCGTGCGGCGGCGCCGCGCCGAGTCAGTTTCAGCGGGCGACGATGACCGTCGCCTTGGCATGTGTCGCAACATGCTCCGACACGCTGCCCTGGAAGATGCGCGAGAGGCCGCCGAGGTCGCGCGTTCCGACGACGATCGTGTCGAACCGGCCCATCTCGGCGACGCGCTCGATCGACTTGGCCGGATCGCCGGACGACTCGAGCAACTCGGCGACGATGCCTTGCTCGGCGAGGATCTGGCGGGCCTTCGCCAGTTGCTGATCATGGGTGGCGACGTCGTCCCACGGGTCGATCGGGACGCGCCCTGGATGGACCGGAACAACGCTTACGACGGACAGCGACGCGCCGAAGCCCTTGACGAGCTCGACTGCCGACTCGAGGGCGCGCCGGGCCGGCTCGCTCCCGTCGTAGGCGACGAGGATGTTCTTCATCGTGGTCCTCCTTCGCGCAGCGTTGCGGACGCCGTGAGGATCGGGCCTCTGGGCGGCCCGTGTGAATGGCCCAACGTCACCGGCCTAGGGGCCATCGGTCACGCCGTCCCGGTGCGACAAGGCCCGCCGACCGAGCCCTTCGGTCGGCGGGCCCATGCCCGCCTCGCCGTTCCGGCGTGGAGAGGTTCAGGCGGACATCGCCCCGTGCGTGTAGTGCCCGCCCGTCGCGAATCGCGTAACCAGCTCCGCGACGAGGCCGAGGGCCAGGCCGCCGATCAGCGCCGGGACCAGCGCGAGTCCGTCGAAGACCGGCCCGAACGCCTGCCACGCGACAATGAACTCGCTGGCGATCAGCGCGCCGATGCCCGCCGCGACAGCGTCCACCGCCCATTCGAAGCCTGTTCGGGTCTCTCCGATCAGCTGTGCCGCAGCGCCGAAGATCAACGCCCCAACAACCAGGATGATCCAGCCGCCCAAACCGAGAGAGATGACGAGCTCCATTGAGAGCCTCCTTTCGATCGTTTCGGGACCACTATCGGCCGACGCACGCGTTCCCGGGCAGAGCCGACCGACACGAGCGGAGGTGACGCTCGGATCATCGAGCCACGAGTCGGGGGTCCGAACGTCAGTAGGTCGGACCGAAATCGAGGAGCGCTCGGCCGGCCGACCACGCCTCCGGCTCGTCTGCCCGGAGACGCGCCCCCTCGCGACGCAGGAGCGCATCGAACTCCTCTCGGGGCGCCGACGACGCGGCGCGGCTCCGACCCTCGGCGTCACCCACGAAAGCCGCGTAGCGAACGAGTGGGTCGGCGGCCGCGAGCGTCGCCTCGAACGCCGGCACGTAATCGACGGCGACCATGAGCCGGCCGAAGAACGCGCCGATTGCATCGGCACCGACGTCCCAGCCTTGGGAGTGGCCGCCGCGTCGGAGCAACGGAGCTCCCGAGGCGAACGCCGCGATCACCACGTCTCCCACGGCAGCGGCATCGAGGTGTCCCCCGAACGTGAGGTATTCGTTCGACACGCCGAGCCGATCGACGAGCCGGATCATCCCCCACGAGAAGTCCTCGGATCGCGGCATCGGCGTGACATTGGTCAGCGTCCGTCGTTCGCCGCGACCCCCGGTCGTGACCCAGTAGTCGACGCCCTCGGGGTCGTAGTGCTGGAGCGTCGGGATCGGCCGGAGCGCGATGAGGAGGAACGCTGGCCCGGGACCGTCTGGCAGGTCGGGATGCGCGAGGAAGCCCCATTCAGCGAGGCGGCCGGCCGCATCCGTCGCGCGGAACTCGACGCTCGGGTCCACGTGCGAAGCAGGGTCCGGCGCGAGGTCGATGGTGGTGTCGCCTAGTCGCGCCACTCGGCCGTCCACCATTCGTCGCCCGCCTCCGCGTCGAGGATCGGCAATAGCAGTTGCTCCTCCCGCTCGACGTTCGCTCGCAGCAGCGTCTCCAGCGCGTCGAGGTCCGATCGAAGCTCGGTCGCCGCGCGGCTGGACGGCGAATGACCCAGATCGATCCGATCCCTGCCGAGGAGCTCGGCCTTGCGAGCGATCTGTCGATGGTCGTATCGGATCGCCCGGGTCGCCCACGGAGATCCCGCGAGTGCGTCGAGCTGCGGGAATAGCCAGTGCTCTTCCCAGGCGAGGTGCGGCTTGAGCGTTGCCTCCACCCAGCGGAGAATTTCGCCGACCCGGACGGCTGCTTCGCCCGACGACAGGCTCTGAAGCGCCCGTGCCAACTCGTGTATGCCGTCCATCCCGCTGGCGAGCTCGCCATGCTCGTGATTGACGAACGCGCGGACCATCACCGGCCCGCCTGCGACCAGCGTACCCATGGCCACGCCTCCAGCTGCAGGTTACGGCGACACCATCCACCGTTCGCCCGCAGCCCCGACAGTGCCGAGGGGCCCATCTCCGCGGGGCATTCCGGCTGACCGCGGCAGCGCTCCGTCGGCGCCTGTTGCCTCGCTGCAATGTCGTCTTCCGGGCAGGCGACCCGACCGCAGCCCCGCGCCTGCGAGGCTGGTTCGACCCGCATCCATCGAGGAGAACGACCATGCCCCGTTTCGAATCGTCAGTCGAAGTCGACGTTCCCGTGCGAGTGGCCTACGACCAGTGGACCCAGTTCGAGGACTTCCCAAGGTTCATGGACAACGTCGAGCGAGTGGACCAGCTCGACGACAAGCGTCTGCTCTGGGTCGCCGAGATCGCCGGACAGCGCAAGGAATGGACCGCCGAGATCACCGATCAGACGCCGGACACACGCGTTGCCTGGCGCAGCACGTCGGGCGACCAGAACGACGGCGCGGCGCTGTTCGAGCAGCTCGGCCCGAACCGAACGCGGGTCTCGCTCCGGATCGATGCCGACCCCAAGGGGCCGGTCGAGACGATCGGCGCGAACCTCGGCGTCCTCGAGGCCGCGGTGAAGAGCGACCTCCAGCATTTCAAGGAGTTCATCGAGTCGCGCCAGGACCCGACAGGCGCGTGGCGCGGCGAGATCCACGGCCAAGAAGTCCGGTCGGACGAGGTGCGCTCGCGGTGAACCTCGCCCAGGCTTGACTCAGGGCGGCTGCGTCCCGCCTAGAGCAGATCGAGGGAGCAGCCG
>JBJMMH010000036.1:0-10709 GCA_045804885.1 Chloroflexota bacterium
TCAGGACGTCTGCCACATCCTGCGCGACCGTCGCATGCAGTCGAGCTACTACGGCCCGCGCTTCCTCGTCCGCATCGCCAGCCTCGAGATGCACCCGCTCGACACGCTCGACCGCCTCGACACCGTCGTCGACGACGGCGGGCTGGGCCTGTGCAACATCACGAAGTGCTGCACCGAGGTCTGCCCCGAGGGCATCCATATCACCGACAACGCGATCATCCCGCTCAAGGAGCGCGTCGCCGACCGATACTACGACCCGGTCCAGATCCTCTGGCGCAAGCTCCGCGGCGGCGACACTCCTGCGGCCGGGACGGCACCGATCCCGCCGCTCGAGGGCGCGCCGGCACCGGCTCCGACGCCGGCGCCCGTGACGGGCGAGCCGGCAGCCGAGCCAGAGCCGACACCGGCGTTCGAGCCGGGGTCCGTGCCCGCCCGACCCGCGGCGCGACCCAAGACCCGCTCCAAGAAGGCCCGCGCGGCCGATGCGCCCGTCTCCGACGGAGGCGGGTCCTGACGGCAGCCGACGAGCCGCCGACGCTCTGGGACGACGCGCCTGATGCGCGGGAACGTGAGCCTCGTCCGGGAGCCCGGCGCCGCTTCGTCGTCCGGACCGACGGTGCCGCGCGCGGCAATCCCGGGCCGGCGTCGGCCGGTGCCGTCCTCATCGACGCCGCCCGACCGGACGCCCGCCATCCACTGGCCCCGGCCGACGCGACGATCTCGGACTTCCTTGGCGTCCAGACGAACAACGTCGCCGAGTACACCGGCGTAGTCCGGGCGCTGAACCTGGCGCGGGAGCTCGGTGCGCGGGAAGTCGTGATGCTCCTCGACTCCAAGCTCATCGTCGAGCAGCTCGCCGGGCGTTGGCGCGTGAAGGATCCCAAGCTGCTGCCGCTGTGGGAGGAGGCGCGGCGGACGTTGCGCGGCTTCGACCGCTGGTCCGCGGATCACGTGCCCCGGGCCCAGAATTCGGCAGCGGACGCGCTCGCGAACGAGGCAATCGATCGGGTCGCCGCCGGCGGTCCGGCGTCCGTCGTCCGCCGACCCGGAACCACTGCCGAGCGCAAGGCGTCCGGTGCGGGATGATCCGCGCCGTCCTCCTCGTGTGCGCCGCCGTGGTCGCGGCGTGCACCGCGGGCCCTGAGATGAGCCAGTCGCCGAGTGGACCGCTGACGCTCGCGGGAACGTCCTGGCGGGCGGTCTCGGTCGCGGGTGCTGCGCCGGTGGCCGGCCACGAGCCCACGCTCACGTTCACGACCGACGAGATCAACGGGTCGACGGGCTGCAACCAGTACTTCGGCGGCTACACGTATTCGCGCGGCACGATCAAGCTCTCGAACGTCGGCATGACGCTGATCGGCTGCGACAACGAGATCGGCGCCATCGAGGGCAAGTACACGCAGGCGCTGAACGCCTCGACATCCGCCTCGTTCGAGGACGGCGGACAGCTCGTCATCGACGGCCGCGGCGGCCAGCTGCTGTTCGCGCCGGCGCCGCGGTAGGACGCTGGAGCGTTGGCGATGACGGAGGGGCGCGCTCCACGGCCTTCGAGTGCGGCGATCCTCGGCGTGTCCCTGCTGGGAGTCATTGCTCTTGGGCTCCAGCTCCTCCTCGGCTTCGCGGTCGCGCTCATGGCTTCGTCACGCGCGAATGACCCGGGCGCCGAAGGGGTCTTCTCGATCGTCAAGGTTGCGGTCGGCGGTCTGTGGATCGCCTCGCTGGTCGGCATCATCTGGGCCTGGGCGAAGCTGAATCCCGTGGTAATCGCCGTGCCGATCGTCGCGCTTGGCGCTCTCTGGCTCATCAAGGCCGTTACCGAGGCATTGATTCCGTACTCGCTCGGGCTCGGCTACTGATCCTCCATCACGGGTTCGTCCGTACAATGGATCCGTCAGCGAGGCGGTTGGATGGTCGCGCGTCGACGGGCAACCGGCGGCGTGAGGAAAGTCCGAGCACCGCAGCGCAGGGTAGCGGGCAACACCCGTCCGCCGCGAGGCGAGGACCAGCGCCACAGTGACGATGCCGGCTTCGGCCGGAGTGAAACGCGGCAAGCTCTACCCGGTGCAAGGCCAAATAGGAGGGCGCAACCCGTGCGGGGCAACCCGCCGGGGGAGAGGCGCGCTGCCCAGCCCTCGGGTCGGCCGCATGAGCCGTCGGGTAACCGGCGGCCGAGACGGATGGCCATCCGTGGCTCAGCCACGACAGAACTCGGCTTACAGACCGCCTCGCTGACGCACATCACGACTCGAGCGATCTGGGGCGCGTCGATTCAGTTCGAGGGCCTAGTCCTCGTCGGGACGGAACGTGTGCGGCGCCGTGCAGGCGTTGCAGATCGGGGCGGCCGACTCGAGGTGACCCAGCGGGATCGGCACGCGGCGATCCGGCAGCAGGCACTCGACGTCGTACATCCGGTCCGGTCCGGCCTCGATCTGGATGAGCCGGCGGAACGTGCACCGCTTGATCCGATGGGGGGCGAGCCGGTAGGCCTCCGGATCCGGGGGTATGACCGGCAGTGGCAGGGCCATCGAGTTTCCGACAGGACCTCGATCATGGACCGGGCAGGATGTCCCGGTCGGGCGGCGGAGCCTAACATCCCCCGGATTGCGGCGACAACATCCTAAACGTACTAGACTCCGCGCCGTCCAGCGAGGGGTTTGCGCAGCGGAGGGTTCGTGGAGGACGACGGCCGCCCGCGGTGGCCGGGGGGACCCGCCGAGCCATCCACCGAGCCGATCGACCGGGCCGACGGCGAGGTCGTCGGGTGGGACCACCTCGTCGCCGCCGAAGACCCGATCGCAGGCGACCGCCTCGCCTCGACCATCGCGGCCCTCGCCGACCCGGCGACGCGCTCGCCCCGACCCGACACATGCCCGTTCCTGCGGACGATCGATGCCGATGGGCTGACGGCAGCGCCGATTGAACGCCCGGACCCCGTCAATCGCTGCGTCGCGGTCGGCGCGCCGGCTCCCCAGTCGGCGCGCCAGCAGGAGCTCGTCTGCCTTACGTCCGGCCACGCCCACTGCCCGCGCTACCTCCGGGGGGCGCTGGTCGCCGGCGAGGCCGTGGTAGCACCGCCCGAGCGCCGGAATCCGTCGGCGCCGGTGATCCTCTCGGCGCTGCTGCTGATCGCGGCGGCGGCGATGTCGGTCGGCTTCCTCCTGGTCCGAGGCGGCTTCGACTTGCCCGCGATCGCGTCGGTGCCGTCGGACCTGGCCGCGGCGCCGGCCGGGGCCAGCGCGACGCCGATCACCACGGTGCCGCCAACCGCTTCTCCGGCCCTCGTCATTCCGAGCCCCAGCAACGCGGCTGCCACCCCCGTCCCGAGCGCCCCCGCTTCCGCGAGCGCTCCGTCGACGCCCGCGCCCACGCCCGCGCCGACGGCGCCACCCGCGCCGAGGCCAGCTCCGACGAGCAACCGGTATGCCCTCCTGGATCCGTGCCCGGGCCGGCAGGACTGTTGGCTCTACACGGTCCGGGCTGGCGACAATCTCCGGAGCATCGCCAATTATTTCGGGGTGCCGTACGACACCGTGCTCAGGATGAATCCGCAGATCCGAAACCACCCGACGAACATCCACGCCGGCGACAGGATCCGGATGCCGCCGCCGACCCGCTGATGGCAGCACTCGATTACCGGTCGTTCGATGTGCTGACTTTCGACTGCTATGGGACGCTCATCGACTGGGAGTCTGGGATCGCCGCCGCGCTCGGAGCCGTAACACGGGCCCATGGAGTGGACATCGCCGACGAGGCGCTGCTCGCGAGATTCGCGGGTCACGAAGCGCGGCTCGAAGCGGGTCCCTACCTCCGGTACCGGGATGTGCTCGCCGCCGCGTGCCGAGGTGTCTGCGGAGATCTCGGGATCCAGCCGCTCGACGACGAGGTGGCCGCATTCGCCGGCTCGGTCGGGGAGTGGCCCGCGTTCCCCGACTCGGCCGCGGCTCTTGCCGCCCTTCACGACCGGTTCAAGCTCGCCGTGATCACGAATTGCGACGACGATCTCTTCGCCGCGTCGAATCGGCGCCTGGGCGTCTCGTTCGACTGGGTCGTCACCGCCCAGCAGGCCGCCAGCTACAAGCCCGACCACCGCAACTTCTTCCTGGCGTTCGATTGGATCTCGTCGCCGCGCGAACGGATCCTCCACGTCGCCCAAAGCCTCTACCACGACCACGTCCCGGCCCGGGAATTGGGTCTCCGCTCGGTCTGGATCAACCGCCGGGGAGACCAAGCGGGATCGGGTGCCACGCTGGCGGCCACGGCCGCCCCGGACGCGACGTTCCTGAACATGGCGTCGTTCGCAGAGGCCGCACTCGGCAGCTGACCTGCGCCCGGGCGCTGCCTTCGGCGACTTCGCGGACAAGGCTGCCGGGCGTGGTACGTCGTCGCTTGCCTCGGCGACGCAATCGGGCTGCTCGCGGGCATGGCGAGGTCGTGCCAGCGTGAGTGACCCGGCCGCCAGCGCACGTGACGTCGATAGCACCCGAGCCATCGGTATGTCCCATGTCGTCGGGAACCAGCCGTCGACGTGGGCGGACTTGCCCATTGACGCGCCTCTCGATGGCGCTATGATGCGCTGAAGTGGTGTGAAGTGGCCCAAAGTGGGGCACAAACCAACCAAAGCGCCTCCGACGATCAACCCGCATCTGGGGAAGCCCGGCACGTGTTCACCGGCGAGTACCGGCACTCGGTGGACGACAAGGGACGGATCGCCGTCCCTGCGAAATTCCGCGCCCAGCTCGAGGGCGGCGCGGTCGTCTCGCGCTGGCTGGACGCGTGCCTCGCGATCCACACCCGGACCGGCTGGGACGCACTGGCCGAGAAGGTCGCCACGCTACCGATCGCCGACGGGTCGGCGCGGCTCTTCCAGCGTTTCATCTTCGCGGGTGCCGTCGACACGGCGCTCGACGGCCAGGGCCGCGTGCTCGTCCCGGCCTATCTGCGCGAGATGGCCGGCCTCGAGGCCGAGGCCGTCGTCGTCGGGTCGCGCGACCACGCCGAGATCTGGGCCCCGGCCCGCTGGGACGACTACCGCCGGTCCCTCGAGGACCCGGCGTCGCTCGCGGACGCACTCCAGGGGCTGGGGATCTAGGCGTGCACCACATGCGCTTCCAGGGTCCGTTCGGGATCCGTCCGTTGGTCGTGGAGGAGTGATGAAGGAAGGGCACCTGCCGGTGCTGGCGGAGGAGGTCATCGAGATGCTCTCGCCGGCCTCCGGCAGCCTTCAGATCGACGCCACGGTCGGCGGCGGTGGGCACACTGAGCGGATCCTGGAGGCGACCAACCCTGATGGCCGCCTCCTCGGCCTCGACGCCGACGGGGCGGCCATCGCCAGAGTCGACGCCCGGCTGCGGCCGCGGTTCGGCGACCGGCTCGTCCTGCGCCGGGCGAACTTCCGGGAGTTGAGGCGGGTCGCCCCGGACGACGGCTTCGGCGCCGTCGACGGCATGCTGTTCGACCTCGGCCTGTCGAGCTTCCAGCTTGCCGACACCGACCGGGGCTTCGGCATCCGGGCCGGCGGGCCGCTCGACATGCGGTTCGACACGAGCCGCGGCGTGCCGGCCGCGGAGCTACTCGCGACGCTCGACGCCGACGAGCTCACCGCGCTGTTTCGGCGCTTCGCCGAGGAGCCGAACGCCCGCCGGATCGCCCGGGCGATCGTAGACGCCAGGCGCATCTCGCCGGTGGCTACCGCCGAAGAGCTGGCGGCGCTCGTCGAACGCGTGTCCCCGGGCAACCCGCGCGTCCGCCGCCGGATTCATCCAGCGACGCGCGTCTTCCAGGCGCTCCGAATCGCCGTCAACGAAGAGCTCGATGCACTCCAGGACGGGCTGGCCGCCGCGGTCGACCTCCTGCGGCCGGGCGGCCGGCTCGTCGTCCTGTCCTACCACTCGCTCGAGGACCGCATCGTCAAGCGCTTCCTCGACGCCGAGCGGAAGGGGTGCGTCTGCCCACCGGAGCTGCCCGTCTGCGTCTGCGGCCGGTCGCCCCGCCTCCGCCTCGTAACGCGTCCGTCGCTGACCCCGACGGACGCCGAGATCGCCGAGAACCCACGCGCGAGGAGCGCGCGCCTGCGGGCCGCCGAGCGCATGGCCGCCTGACTGCGGCCGACAGGATCAAGCGGAAGAACCGGAAGGAGGTTGTCAGCGTGAGCAAGCGTCACCAGTCGAGTCGTCGCCGTGCGTACGGCCGCCGCCAGCACGAGCTCCACGAGCGCGACGTGCGGCGCCACTTCCCGGAGCATCCGGACAACCCGTTCGATGACGCGGCTGCCACCAGCGCGAGCGACCCGTTCGCGTTCATGGACCCGCGCACGCCCCGCCTCCGCTACGTCCTCGGCGACTAGCGGGTGGCCGTCTACGAGGGCGCCCGTCCCCAGTCGCCGCTGTTCCCGGGGCGCGCCCACCGCCGCGGCGAGGCGCCGCCGCCGACCCGTCGCCGGGTGCGCGGCGCGACCCGCGCCCATCGACGCTCGAACAGGCTGCCATTCGTGCTCGGGGGGATCGTCGTCGCCTTCGCGCTGGCGTTCTTCTCACTCGCCCAGTCCGTCCGGGTGTCGGCGACCGGCTATGACGTCAACCAGATGCTCGCCGAGCGCGACGCGCTCCTCCAGCGCAAGCAGGAGCTGCTCTCGGACCTCAACCGGCTGGCCGGTGAGCCGGCGATCCGGCGGCAGGCGCTCGATGCGGGCCTCAGCCAGCTGACCGACCCGCTCATCCTCGGCGCCCCGACCACGACTACGACGCGCTGATCGCGAGACCCAGGAGATGCTCGGTCGGACCGACTCGCGCCGCCGGATGCTGCTTCTGCTGATCACGTTCGCCGTGATCGGTGCGTCACTCAGCGCGCGGCTCGCGTACTGGCAGGTGACGCAGCGCGACCGCCTCGCCGGCGAGGCGTTCGAGCAGACGACGATGCGAACCGATACGCCGAGCCGGCGTGGCGACATCTACGACCGCAGCGGCGTCGTCGTGCTGGCCACGACGGTCGACCGCGAGCGTCTCGCGGCGATGCCCGCCGAGCTGGCCCCGCAGCGCCGCCAACAGGTAGCCGCCGAGCTCGTCCGGATCCTCCGGCTCGACCCTGACGACGCCGACGTCCTGACGACAAGGATGCTGAGCGACAAGAAGTACGTCGTCCTGGCCCACGCGCTCGACCGCCAGATGGCGGACCTCGTCCGCGCCGCGGCGAGCGAGAAGGACGTCGAGGCCGTGATGCTCGAGCCCGAGCCGGTCCGCGTCTACCCGCACGAGGGCGGCGGGCCCGACTCCACCCTGGCCGCGCACCTCCTGGGCTTCGTCAACCGGGACGGCGCCGGCCAGTATGGCGTCGAGCAGTACTACGACACGGACCTGGCGGGCCGTCCCCGTATCGTCCACGCCCAACGCGATGTGGCCGGCCGGCCGATCCCCGACACCGTCGTCGTCGAGGACACCGGTACGCCGGGCGAGGACATCCGGCTCACGATCGACGCAGGCCTCCAGCTCGCCGTCGAGCAGGAGGTCCTGGCCGCGTGGGCCGCGGACCGGGCGAAGAGCGTGTCCGCCGTCGTCATCGACCCGTACACGGGCGAAGTCCTCGCGGAGGCCACCTACCCGTCGTACGACGGCAATGACTACAAGGCCATCGCGGCCGTCGACCCCACGCGGTTCATCGATCCGATCGTGAGCTCGGTCTACGAGCCGGGGTCGGTCTTCAAGATGCTGACCGCGATCGCGGGCCTCGAGACCCACACCGTCACGACGAAGACGAAGGTCAAGGACACCGGCACGCTCAAGCTCGCGGGCAACACCCACGTCGACGACGCCGACCACCACGCCCGCGGCTGGATGACATTCCAGGACGGCATCGCTTATTCCCGGAACGTCATCGCGGCGAAGGTCGCGCTGGCCCTCGGCAAGTCGACCCGCGACTCGGCGACGATCCTCCACTCGACCTGGGCGCGGATGGGCTTCGGGGCGAGAACGGGTATCGACGTGGCCGGCGAGGTGCCAGGCATCGTCCGCGATCCGACCATCACCCAGTGGCAGGAGATCGACCTCGCCAACGGCGCGTTCGGCCAGGGCGTCGCGGTCACCCCGATGCAGCTCGCCACGGCCTATGCCGCGATGGTCAACGGCGGAACGCTCGTCCAGCCCCACGCCGTCAAGGCGATCGGGACGGCCGAGCTCGACCCGCCGGCCAAGGGCCAGGTCCTCGATGCTTCGCTCTCGATCACCCTCACGAACCTGATGCGGCGAGTCGTCACGGAGGTCCCGACGTACCGGAGCCGGACCCTCGTCGAGGGCTACGACGTCGGCGGCAAGACCGGCACAGCCCAGATCTGGGACCCGAAGGCACGCGGCGGCCGCGGCGACTGGAAGCGCAACCTCTTCAACTACAGCTTCGTCGGCTTCATCGGCCGGGAGGAGGGCATTCCGGACCTCGTCGTCTCCGTGAAGATCGACGAGGGGACGCCGACGATCGCCCGTGTCGGCCAGCTCGAGATGCCGGTGATGTCGTTCGAGCTGTTCCGGCGCATCGCGACTGACGCGATCACCCGGCCGGGACTCCTCCCGCAGCACCGTCCGCCGGTCACCGACCTCGCGTCGGTCGGCCGGTGAGAGGACCGTATGCGACACTGGATCGCGTGAGCGATCCCGCGAGTCGCCCCCGGCCCGAGGGCGACGTCGCCGATCCCAGGCTGACCGCGGGGGACCTCGTCGAAGCGACCGGCGGGCGCCTGCTCGCCCGATCGAGCCGGACGATCCTCGGCGGCGCCGTCGACTCCCGGGAGGTCGTCGCAGGCAACCTGTTCGTCGCCTTGCCGGGCGAGCGCGTTGACGGCCATGCGTTCGTCGGCGCGGCCATCGAGCGCGGCGCGGCTGCCGCGATCGTCGGCCGTCCGCCGGATGGGGTGTCGCTCGACGAGGTCGACGCGACGATCGTCCAGGTCGACGATCCGTTGAGCGCGCTTCACGCTGTTGCGGGCTCGTGGCGGCGGCGGTTCGATCCGCTCGTCGTCGGTGTGACGGGCTCGATCGCCAAGACCTCGACCAAGGAGGCGATCGCGACGGTCCTCGCCTCGCAGCTCGTGACGCTCAAGAACGAGGGCAACCAGAACAACGAGATCGGCCTGCCGCTGACGGTCCTCCGCCTCCGCCCCGACCACCAGGCGGCGGTCCTCGAGATGGGCATGTACATCGGCGGCGAGATCGCCGAGCTGGCGCGGATCGGCCGGCCCGAGATCGGCGTCGTGACGGCTGTCCAGCCGGTCCACCTGTCGCGGATCGGCACGATCGAGGCGATCGAGAAGGCGAAGGGCGAGCTCGTCGAGGCCCTTCCGGCCGACGGTGTCGCGATCCTGAACGCCGATGACCCGCGCGTCCGACGGATGTCGTCGCGAACGAGGGCGAGGGTCGTGACGTATGGCTTCGATCGCGACTCCAACGTCCGAGGCGAGGACGTCCGCTCGCTCGGCACCGACGGGATGGCGTTCACGCTCGTCACCGGTGACGACCGCCAGCCGGTGACGATGCCGACGCTCGGCCGGCTGGCCGTCCACAACGCCCTCGCGGCGGCGGCCGCCGGCCTTGCCGCAGGGATGACGACAGCCGCGATTGCGCGGGCGCTCGAGTCGGGCTGGGCAGTGCCGCACCGAGGACAGCTCGTCCGGGCGGGCGACGTCACGATCGTCGATGACAGCTATAACGCGTCGCCCGCCTCGGTTGCCGCCGCACTCGAGCTGCTCGCCGGATTGCCCGGGCGACGGGTGGCCGTGCTCGGAGAGATGCTCGAGCTCGGCGACGACCACGAGGCGGGTCACCGCCGGACCGGCGAGGCCGCCGCGTCGCTCGCCGAGGTCCTGGTCGTGGTCGGTGACGGCGCCGCCCAGATCGCGGAAGGCGCGCTCGGCGCCGGCATGGCTCGTGGATCCGTCATGACCGTCCGCGACCGGGCCGAGGCGCTCGAGCTCCTGCGGAGCGTCCTCCACGGCGGTGACGTCGTCCTCGTGAAGGCGTCGCGTGGGATCGCCCTCGACCTCCTCGTCGACGAGCTCGTCACTGCCCTCCCGGGCGCCGAGTCAGACGTTCGATGACTGTCGAGCTGATCCAGGGGTTGCTGCTCGCCTTCGCGATCGTCGTGATCCTGATGCCGCCCTATATCCGGCTGCTTCGCGCGACCGGGTTCACGAAGCAGATCCGGGTCGAGGGACCCGACAGCCATCTGGTCAAGCACGGGACGCCGACGATGGGCGGCGCGCTGATCATCGCCGTGATCCTGGCGCTCTACCTGCTCCTCCGCTTCCCGCCGGAGGGCGGCATCTACGCGCCGCTGGCGGCCCTCGCCGGCGTCGGGATCCTCGGCGCCTTCGATGACTACCTGAATGCCAAGACGGGGGAGGGGATCCGCGTCCGGCAAAAGCTGCTCTGGCAGGTCGTGTTCGCCTTCGCGGCCGCATTCATGATCCAGCGGACGTATCAGATCGACCAGATCGCGGTCCCGTTCGTCGGGCCGGTCTTGATCAGCCCAGCGATCTACGTCCTCTTCGCGGCGTTCGCGATCATCGCGGCCAGCAACGGCGTGAACATCACCGACGGCCTCGATGGTCTCGCCGGCGGGACGCTCGTCTTCGCCTTCGTCGCGTTCCTGCTCGTCTCGCTCCTGAACGTCCCGGCACAGCCGAACCTCGCGTTCCTCTGCGCCCTCGTCATCGGTTCCTTGCTCGGTTT
>JBJMMH010000037.1:0-2978 GCA_045804885.1 Chloroflexota bacterium
ATGATCTCGTCGAACGCCCGCGCAGCGATGGCGCCGTACTCGCGCTGGTCGTCGTCGCGGCGATCCCCGGGGATGCCGATCACCCCGATCGCTCGCCCGCTCCTGGCATGGCCGTTCGTCGCCGGTCCGATCCGGCCCGCCTTCGACTGGGGCTCGGTCATCATCCGCTCGACGAAGTCGGCGAGCTGCCGCATCCCATCGACGTTGTGGCAGTAGTCGATCACGACCCGGATCCCGCCGACATCGAGCAGGTTGAGCCGACCGGGCGCCTGGAAGAACGATGTCGAGAACGTCCGCAGGCCCTGCCGGATGTCGTGGAGGTGGGCCCCGGCCGCCCACGCCGCGGCGGCAGCCGCAAGCGCGTTCGCGACGTTCATCCGCGCGCGGCCGCCGAACGTCGCCGGGATCAGGTGCGTGTAGAGCACGGGCATTGTGCGTGGCCCGTGGCGGAGGACGATCAGCTCGCCCTCGCGGCCCGGCTGGAGCACGAACGCGGCGTTCCCCCGCGACGTGTGGCCGTCGACCCGGTCGTAGCCGTCCTCGCCCTTCTCGGTCGACATGCTGAACAGGACGACCCGGCCCGCGCAGTGGCGACCCATCCGATACACATGCGAGTCGTCCGCGTTGAGCACCGCGGTGCCGGAGCGCGGCACGGATTCGACGACGACGCCCTTGACGTTCGCGAGCTGGCCGATCGAGTCGATCCCGCCGAGACCCAGGTGGTCCCCGGTGACGTTCGTGACGACCGCGACGTCGTTCCGGTCATAGCCGAGGCCCTCGCGGAGGATGCCGCCTCGGGCGACCTCGAACACGGCCGTGTCGACCTTCGGGTTCTGGAGGACCATCTGGGCCGACTTCGGGCCCGACATGTCGCCCTTCTTGGTCAGCCTGCCGTCGACGACGATGCCGTCGGTCGAGGTCATGCCGACGCGCCGGCCCATGAGCTTGAGGATGTGGGCAATCATCCGGACGGTCGTGGTCTTCCCGTTCGTGCCGGTCACGGCGATGATCGGGATGCGCGACGGGGAGCCCGGCGGGAACAGGCCGTCGATCACGGGCCGGGCGACGTACTGCGGCTCGCCCTCCGTCGGGTGGGTGTGCATCCGGAACCCGGGCGCCGCGTTGACCTCGACGATCGCGCCGCCGGTCTCGCGGACCGGGGTCGCGATGTCGGGGCAGATGAAGTCGATGCCGGCGACGTCCAGCCCGACGACCTGGGCCGCGGTCTCGGCGATCTCGACGTTGTCCGGATGGGCCTCGATCGTCCGGTCGATGGAGGTTCCACCGGTCGACATGTTCCCCGTCAACGCGAGCTTGATCGAGGTGCCGTCAGGCGGTCGGTCGTCGAGGCTGAAGCCCTGGGCGTGCACGAGCTCCTCGGCGGCCTCGTCGATCTTGATCCTCGTGAGCACCTTTTCGTGGCCGATGCCACGCCGCGGGTCGAGGTTCGCGATGTCGACCAGCTCGCGAACTGAGTGCTCGCCATCGCCGGTCACGCTGGCCGGGACGCGCTGCGCGATCGCCGCGACCTTGCCGCCGATGACGAGACAGCGGTAGTCGTTGCCGGCGACGTAGCTCTCGACGACCAGATCGCCGCTGCGGCTCTCGGCAAGGGCGAGCGGGAAGCCCTTCCGGACCTGGTCCTCGCTCCGGAGGTCGAGCTGGACGCCGCGGCCGTGGTTGCCATCGAGCGGCTTGACGACGCACGGATAGCCGATCCGGTTCGCGGCCGCCGCCGCCTCCTCGTCCGTCTGGACCACGGCGCTCTTCGGCACGGGCAGGCCGGCCGAGTCCAGCAGCCGGTTCGTGAGGCTCTTGTCGCTCGCGATGTCGACCGCGATGCCCGACGTCCGTGACGTCATCGTCGCCCGGATCCGCTGCTGGTGGACGCCCTGGCCGAGCTGCACGAGCGAGTGCCGGTCGAGCCGGATGTACGGGATGTCGCGGCTCGCTGCCTCGTCGAGGATGGCCTGCGTGCTGGGCCCGAAGGCCTGCCGCTCCGCGAGCCGGATGAGCCGCTCCAGCTCGGCCATGAAGTCGAGCTGGTGGTCCGGGTCTGTCGGGGCGACGAGATGGTTGACGAGGGCGACCGCGATCTGGCCGGCCTCGATGCCGACGCTCTCCTCGCGGAACTCGTAGATCACGTTGTACCGACCGGGCTCGCCGGTCGCACGCGTCTTGCCGTGGCGGACGTCCGTGCCGGCGAGGTTCTGCAGCTCGAGGGCGATGTGCTCGGCGATGTGACCGGCCCACGTGCCTTCCTTGAGCCGGGAGATGAAGCCGCCGCGGCGGCCGAGGCTGCAGGCGTGATCCTCGAGGCTCGGCAGGAGCCCGATCAGCGCGTCGTTGAAGCCGGGAATCCTGTCGCTGGGGAACTCCTCGAGGACGCCGAGGTCGACGACCATCCGGACGACCGGCTCGCGGGCCCAGTAGTTGGGGCCGCGGAGGATGCGGGTCTCGAGGATGCGGAGGCTCGGTGCCGGACCAGTCGCCACGCGGCGTCGCGGGGTCGCGTCCGCCTTGGTCGACGCCTTCGGGCGAGGTTTCGGTGCCGCCTGCGCCACGCGGGCCCTCCTGCCGCTCGATCCGTGCCGATTCGCCTCGCCGGAGCGGGCCCCGAGTGTACCCGTCCCTCGCTTCCCGACGCCACGGCTCGCTCGAGCCGACGAACCGTGCGGTTCGATCAGCCTGACCGATCAATTCCCGGATAGCGGAGCGTGGCGGCTCAAGGATTCGGACATCCCGATGTTGAGTCCACGTAGCCGCCAAGCATCGCTAACCCGAATCCGATCAGCCACGCCGATCAAGGGGTCCGTGGTCGATCGCCGACGCCGGCCGCAGGACCCGCGACCAACCCGTTGATGCCACGAACGGCATCGCGGCGCGCCGGGACGAGTTCCCTTCGCCTAGGACGAGGCCGCTCCCCCGCCCTGGATCGCGTGGAGCGTCGGGGTCGCGAGGCGTTGCCGCCGGCGGAG
>JBJMMH010000038.1:0-8439 GCA_045804885.1 Chloroflexota bacterium
CGCGACGGCGGCGAGCAGCCGGCGGCCGAGCCCTCGCGCCTGGGCACCGGGCCGGACGAACAGCATCGACAGGAACCAGAGCGTCTCGCGCCGGAGAGCCACGACGAAGGCATCGATCCGGCCCGCCTGCTCGGCGACGAGGAAGGTATCAGGGTCGGTCGAGCGGAGGTGGGCGTAGAGCCGCAGGATCGGAGCGAGGTCGGCGGGGATCTCCGACTGGCCGAGCCGCCCGAGATAGTCGTTCAGCGCGTCGCGCCAGATCCCGGCGCAGATCTCCAGCTCGTCCGGTTGGACCGGACGCAATTCGTGCGATGTTCCGGACGGGTCCACGCGCGACGCGTTCCGACGGACACCGGTCACCCCACCTCCGCGGCGTCCTCGTCGCCGGGCTCGTCGCCACGGGCGGACGCTCCGCCAGTCGCCAGCCGTTCGAGCTCGGCCCGCATGAACTCGTCGAGGTCGCCGTCGAGAACGGCGTGGGTGTTGCCGGTCTCGTGCGAGGTCCGGAGGTCCTTCACCATCTGGTAGGGGTGCAGGACGTAGCTCCGGATCTGGTTGCCCCAGCCGGCCTCAACGTGCTCGCCGCGGAGCTTCCGGAGCTCGGCCTCCTGCTCCTCGAGCGCCCGCTCGAGCAGGCGCGACTTCAGGACCTTGATCGCGGTCTCCTTGTTCTGCGTCTGCGACCGCTCGTTCTGGCTCTGGGCGACGATCCCGGTCGGGAGGTGGGTCAGCCGGACGGCCGAGTCCGTCTTGTTGACGTGCTGACCGCCGGCGCCCTGGGAGCGGAACGTGTCGACCCGGATCTCGTCCCAGTCGAGCTCGATCGCGACGTCGTCGTCGGCCTCGGGGAGGACCTCGACGAGGGCGAAGGTCGTCTGGCGCCGCTTCTGGGCGTCGTAGGGGCTGATCCGGACGAGGCGGTGGACGCCGCGCTCGGCGCGAAGCCAGCCATACGCCCGCCGGCCGTCGACCTCGACGGTGACGCTCTTCAGGCCGGCCTGCTCGCCCTCCTGCTGATCGACGACCTCGGTGTGGAACCGATGGCGCTCGGACCACCGGAGGTACATCCGGAGGAGCATCTCGGCCCAGTCGGTCGCCTCCGTGCCGCCGGCGCCCGCGCTGATCGTCAGGATGGCGCTGCGGTCGTCGTGCTCGCCGGAGAACAGGAGCGTCGTTCGCTCACGCCCGAAGTCGCCCTCCAGCGCCGCGGCATTGCGGTCGAGCTCCGCGGACAGCTCCTCGTCACCGGACTCCTCGACGAGCTCGAGCGTCGTGAGCAGGTCGTCCGCGCGCGACTCGAGGCCGCGCCACAGCTCGATCTCGGCTCGCAGCTCGGAGGCTTCACGGAGGATCTTCTGGGCTCCCCGCTGGTCGTCCCAGAACCCGGGTTCGGTGGTCAGCGCCTCGAGTTGCGAGGCGCGCTCCTCTTTGGCCCCGAGGTCAAAGGTGCCCCGAGGTCGACCGGATCCGCTCGGTCAGGTCGCGGATGGCGGACGCGTCCACCCTAGTTCCGGACCTGGAGATCCTGGAGCAGGATCGGCCGGAGCTCGATGAGCCGCAGCGCCGACTTGCTCCGGGCGACGACGGGGTTCACGCAGGGGCAGTAGCTGTTGTGGGGGCAGACGCCGCAGTTGCCGTCACAGTCGAGCGCAGCGGCATAGCTGCAACTCCGACAGTCCCTCTCGCAGGCGATGAGATCGACAAACGACGCTTCCTCGGCCTGCTTCACGTGTCCCTCTCTCTGATACTGGGCAGGGATTGGGGGCGGCGCGCGGTGGCGGATGGGATCCTGACCGATCCCCGTGGGCGAGGGGTTTTCGTGAGTGTACCGAAAGAAATCCCCTCAGCCAAGAGGTAGGACCGATTTCCCGCCCGGGTGAAAACTCCGTCTCACGGCCCGGTCCCGGCGAGGAAGTAGAGGCCCAGCGCGCCGACCTCGTGGAGCGTCGCCCGGACGCGCTCCCCGGCGTTGGTGTCGATCGGGCTCGTCCGGGTCGGCGAGCCGAATGCGTCGATCCCCTGGTCGCGGGCGATCCGCAGGACCCGCAGCATGTGGGTCCGGTCGGAGACGAAGACCGCCGAGTGCAGCCCGCGGTCGCGGAGCATCGCGCCGACCGTCCGGAGTGATTCCAGCGTCGTCCGGCCAGTGTCCTCGACGATGATCGCCTCGGCCGGCACGCCGTGCCGGACCGCGTAGCGACGGCCCGCCTCCGCCTCCGTCGATCGATCACCCGGCAGCTTGCCGCCGGTCACGATGAGGGCCGGCGCGAGCCCCTCGTCGAACAGGTCGACCGCATGGTCGAGCCGGGCCCGGTAGATCGGCGACGGGACGCCGTTGTACTGGGCCGCGCCGAGGACGACGATCGCGTCTGCCGGTCGGCCGTCGTCGCGGCCGCCCTGATCCCAGATCCGCCAGGTCGTGTACGCGACGACGAGCAGGAGGCCGGCGAGGCCCGCGAGCCCGACGCGGACGATGGCGGTCACCACCTCGAAGCGGCGATCACGCCGGCGGTCGAGCGACGGCGGCCGGCGGTAAGCCGCCGGCGGACCTCAACGGCCGTGGCACTTCTTGTATTTGAGACCGGACCCGCAGTAGCAGGCATCGTTGCGGCCGATCCGCTCGCCGCTCGGGGTGAAACCGGGCTTGGTGCCGCCCGGCGACGTCGGCGCGCCGTTCGTCGACTCGCGCATGGCCCGCGCCATCGGATCCGCGGCGAGGGCACCGCCGGCCGCCGCCACCGCGCCGCCGCCTGCACGACCGACGGGCGACGACGACGCCGGTAGTGGCCCGCCGCCCGCGGCGACCGCCGCCGGGGCGGCGACTCGCCCGGCCGCCCCAGCGAGGGCACTCGCGTCGAATGGCAGCGGTGCCGCGGTCTGGGGCTGGCGGGTGACGGTGACCCGGAAGATCGACGACGCGACCTGGTGGCGGATGAGGCCGCGGAGCTCCTCGTAGAGCCGGTACGCCTCACGCCGGAACTCGTTCAGAGGGTCCTGCTGGGCGTAGCCGCGGAGGCCGATCCCTCGCCGCATGTCGTCGATCTCGGTGAGGTGCTCGACCCAGAGTGAATCGATCGTCCGCAGCAGCACGAGGCGCTCGACCGTCGCCCAGTCCTCCTCGCCGACCTCCCGCTCCTTCGCCTCGAGCTGCGCGTCGGCGACCTCGAGCAGGTGGTCGCGGATCGCGTCCCGGCTGCCGAGATCCCAGAGGTCGTCCTCGCTCGTTCCGGGCTGGTCGCCGAGGCCCATCGCCTTCAGCGCGGTCGCGAGACCCTCGACGTTCCAGTCGTCGACGTCGTCGCCGGCGAGATGGGAGTCGACCATGACCTCGACCTCGTCCTCGAGGAACGCCCGGACGGTGTCGGTCAGGTCCTCGTTGCGGAGGACCTTGTTGCGCTCCTCGTAGATCGTCTCGCGCTGGCGGTTGATGACGTCGTCGTATTCGACGACTCGCTTGCGCATGTCGAAGTTGAAGCCCTCGACACGGCTCTGGGCGCTCTCGATCGTCTTCCCGACGATGCCCGATTCGATCGCGACGTCGTCCTCGAGCCCTAGCCGCTCCATGAGCCCGGCGACGCGGTCCGACGCGAACCGCTTCATCAGGTCGTCCTCGAGCGAGAGGTAGAAGCGCGAGGAGCCGGGATCGCCCTGACGGCCGGCGCGGCCCCGGAGCTGGTTGTCGATCCGACGGCTGTCGTGGCGCTCCGTGCCGACGATGTGGAGGCCGCCCGCAGCGACGACTCGCTCGTGGTCCTCGTCGGTGATCGTCTTCGCCTCGGCGAACGCCGCGTCGTATGTCGGCTTGTCGACCTCGGCCGGGTTCAGGCCCTTCCGGTGGAGGATGTCCGACGCGAGGCCCGCCGGGTTGCCGCCGAGGAGGATGTCGGTGCCGCGGCCGGCCATGTTCGTCGCGATCGTGACGGCGCCGGTCCGGCCGGCCTGGGCGACGATCCCGGACTCCTTCTCGTGGAACTTGGCGTTCAGCGTCTCGTGCTTGATGCCGCGCCGCTTGAGCATCGTCGAGAGGACTTCCGACTTCTCGACGCTGATCGTGCCGACGAGGACTGGGCGGCCGGCCTCCTGCATCTCGACGATCTCGTCGATCACGGCGTTGAACTTCGAGCCCTCGTTGCGGAACACGAGATCGGTCCCGTCGTCGCGGATCATCGGCCGGTGAGTCGGGATCGCCACGACCTCGAGGTTGTAGATCTTGTGGAACTCCTCGGCCTCGGTCATCGCGGTGCCGGTCATGCCGGCGAGCTTGTCGTAGAGCCGGAAGTAGTTCTGGAATGTGATCGTGGCGAGGGTCACCGACTCGCGCTGGACGCGCAGGCCCTCTTTGGCCTCGATCGCCTGGTGGAGACCCTCCGACCAGCGCCGGCCCGGCATCTGGCGGCCGGTGAACTCGTCGACGATGATGATCTCGCCGTCCTTGACGATGTAGTCGCGGTCGCGCTTGTAGAGGGCGTGGGCCCGGAGCGCCTGCTCGAAGTGGCGGGCGAGCCGCGGGTCGGCGTCGTAGAGGTTCTCGATGCCGAGAAGCTTCTCCATCTTCTCGACGCCTTCCTCGGTCGGCGACACGGCCTTGTCCTTGAGGTCGACGAAGTAGTCGCCACCCTCCTCGTCGCCTTCGGGCCGGCCGGTGAGTCGCGGCACGAGCCGGGCGAACGTGTAGTAGAGATCGGCGGATTCCTCCGCCTGGCCGCTGATGATCAGCGGCGTCCGGGCCTCGTCGATGAGGATGTTGTCGACCTCGTCGACGATCGCGAAGCTGCGCTCGCGCTGGACCCGCTGGTCGAGCTCCACGACCATGTTGTCGCGGAGGTAGTCGAACCCGAACTCGTTGTTCGTGCCGTACGTGATGTCGGCCGCGTAGGCCTCCTTGCGACTGACCGGCCGGAGGTTGATCAGCCGCTCGTCGGACGTGGGATAGGCGGGCTCGAAGACGAACGATTCGTCGTGGGTGATCATCCCGACGCTGACGCCGAGGAAGTGGTAGACGGGCCCCATCCACTGGGGGTCGCGCCGGGCGAGATAGTCGTTGACGGTCACGATGTGGACGCCGCGTCCGCTCAGCGAGTTGAGGACGGCGGCAAACGTCGGAATGAACGTCTTGCCCTCGCCGGTCTTCATCTCGGCGATCTTTCCCTGGTGGAGCACGACGCCGCCCATGATCTGGACGTCGTACTGGCGCATCCCGAGGGTCCGCTTCATCGCCTCGCGGCCCATCGCGAAGACCTCGGCGGCGACGTCGTCGAGGGCCGCCTGGATCCGTTCGTTCTCCTTCTTGCGGCGCGCCTTGCTCAGCTCGCGACGCCGCTCGAGGTCGGGATGATGGAGCTCATCGTCTGACGGCTCATCGGGCGCCGCGACCTCCCGGATCTCCTCGCGGATCTCGTTGAAGCGCTCGCGGATCTCGTCGTCGGTGAGCCCGCCGATCTCGTCTTCGAGCTCGTTGGCTTCGTCAACGATCGGCTCGAGACGGCGCAGTTCGCGATCGTTGGAATCGACAAATCGGGAGAGGAAACGCATGGCCGCAGAAGTATAGGGTGCGAGGTTCGAACGCCCGCCTGCCCGACTGTGGCCGTCGCCGACAGAGGTTAGCCCGGCGGTGGCCCGCTCCAGAAGCCGGTCGAGTAGCCGACCACGATCAGCAGGAACGTGAGCAGGCCGAGGCCCAGCCAGAACAGCACCGAGAGGGCCGTCGACGTCGGGTTCATCTCGGGGTTCGGCATCTCCGGGAGCTGGCCGTCCTTGCGCGCGGCACCCCAACGCGGCGACTGGAGCTGGCGCCGCCAGTTCGGGTCGACGACCGGCCGCGGCTCCACGGCGCCTTTGCCGTCGGGCCGGTGGAGCTGGAGGCTCATCGATCGACGTCCCGGAACGCGGAGGCCAGCTCCGGTGAGCTCGCGGCGGCGCCCGGCGCGGCATCCCCGTCGTCGGTCGCCTCGGCGTCGTTCGCGTCGTCGAGCGCGCTGCGCGCGTCGAGCGTCTTGGCGACGCCGTCCTCCCAGAGCAGCATCTCCTGGGTGAACGACACCTCGCTGCTGAACAGCGCACCGACGGATTCGCCGCGGTGGATCCGCTTGATGGCCTCACCGACGAGCGGCGCGACCGAGATCGTCGTGATCTGCGAGATCCGCTTGGCCGGTGGCAGCGGCACGGTGTCGGTCAGGACGACCTCCCGGACCGGCGACTGGCTGAGCCGATCGACGGCGGGATCGCTCAGGACGCCGTGCGTCGCGCAGGCGTAGATCTCGGTGACGCCCTCGCGCTCGAGGGCGCGGACGATCTCGATGAGCGTCCCGGCCGTGTCGATCTCGTCGTCCACGATGATCGCCCGCCGGCCGCGGACGTCGCCGATGACGTTCATGAGCTCGGCCCGATCGAGGTTCCCGATGCGCCGCTTCTCGATGACCGCAAGCGGCGCGTTCAGTGCCTCGGCGAAGGCCCGCGCCCGCTTCGCGAAGCCGAGGTCCGTCACGACGACCGGGTTCTCGAGATGCTTGTGGACGAAGTAGTTCGAGAGCATGTGGACGGCGGTCAGCTCGTCGACCGGGATGTTGAAGAAGCCCTGGATCTGACCCTGGTGGAGGTCCATCGTCAGGACCCGGTCGGCGCCGGCGACGGTGATCATGTCCGCGATCAGCCGGGCCGTGATCGGGACGCGCGGCTGGTCCTTCTTGTCGGATCGGCCGTAGGCGTAGAACGGGATCACTGCCGTGATCCGGCCCGCGGACGCGCGCTTGAACGCGTCGATCATGATCAGCAGCTCCATGATCGACTGGTTGACCGGGTGGCACGTCGGCTGGACGAGGAAGACGTCCTTCTCGCGGACGTTGTCGAGGATCCGGACGAAGATGTTCTCGTTCGCGAACTGGAAGACCTCGGCCTTGCCGGGGTCCACGCCGAGATACCGGCAGATCTTGCGGCTCAGGTCCGGGTTCGAGTTCCCGTGGTAGATCTCGAACTGGTCCGCGTACATGCCACCCTCCCGACCGAGGTTGGTCACGACGCCGTCACGCGCCGCCACCCGCGTCCGGGCCAGCCCCGCCCGGTTCGGGGGCGTCATTGTCCTCGATGCCAGCCTGGTCCGCCAGCCCTGCCCGGAAGGCCGCGATCGCGACGACGCGGTCGCCCTCGGCCAGCCGCATGACGATCACGCCGCGCGCCTGCGACGAGTAGCGGTTGATCGTGTTCGTTTCGGTCCGGATGACCTGCCCGCCGGACGAGATCAGGAGCAGCTCCTCGTCCTCGTCGGTGACCTGCTGTACCGCCGCGACGACACCCGTCTTCTTGCCTTCGAGCGAGATCAGCCGGACGCCCTGTCCGCCGCGGTGCTTCTTCCGGAACTCGGTCAGCGGAACGCGCTTGCCGTAGCCGGTCTCGGTCAGGACGAGGAGATCCGCCTCGGGCTCGACGACCGACATCGCGACGACGCTGTCGCCGGCCTTCTTCAGGAGCCGGATGCCGATCACTCCGGCCGCGTCGCGGCCCATCGGCCGGACCTCGTCCTCGGCGAAGCGGGCGATCATGCCCTCCGCGGTCGCGATGATGATGTCGTCGTCGCCGGTCGAGACGTCCACCCAGGCGAGCTCGTCGTTGTCGTTGATCGTGATGGCCCGGATGCCGGTCGATCGGACGCGCTCGAACTGCTCGAGCGGGGTCTTCTTGATGATCCCCCGCCGCGTCGCCATGACGAGGTAGTGGCCGGGCTCGAAGTTCTTCAGGACGATCGTCGCCATCGGGACCTCACCGGCCTCGACCTGGACGCCCGGCAGGTTGATGATCGGAGTCCCCTTGGCCTGGCGGCTGGCGTCGACGATCGAGTGGACCTTCGCGCTGAACACCCGGCCGCGGTTCGTGAAGAACAGCGCCCAGTCGTGGGTGTTGGCGACGATCAGGTGCTCGACCGCGTCTTCCTCGCGGGTGACGTGGCCGATGATCCCCTTGCCGCCGCGGTGCTGCCGCCGGTATGTCGCGACCGGCTGGCGCTTGATGTAGCCCCGGCCCGAGATCGTGATCACGACGTCCTCGTCGGCGATCAGGTCCTCGTCGGTCATCTCCCGGCTCGAGTCGTCGGCGACGCGGGTCTTGCGGTCGCCGGCGTACTTCCGCTTCAGCTCGACCAGCTCGTCCTTGATGATCTGGAGGACGCGGGCCGGATTCGCGAGGATGTCCTCGAGCTCGGCGATCTGCTGGATCACCGCGAGGTACTCGTCCTCGATCTTCTTGCGCTCGAGGGCCGCGAGCCGGGCCAAGCGCATGTCGAGGATGGCCTGGGCCTGGGCGTCGGACAGGTCGAACCCGTTCATCAGGTTCGCCTTCGCGCGCTCGACGTCGGGCGATTCGCGGATCGTCTTGATCACGGCGTCGAGGTTGTCGAGGGCGATCTTGAGGCCCTCGAGGATGTGGGCCCGGCCCCGGGCCTTCTCAAGG
>JBJMMH010000039.1:0-21195 GCA_045804885.1 Chloroflexota bacterium
ATGCCCTGGTGCGGGTTCCTGCGGCCCGTCGACGGCAACCGCGCCCGGCGCGAGCACGACGGACTCGTCGACGCGCTGATGCGCCTCGGCGTCGCGGTCCACGTCCTCGACGAGCCCGCCGGCAACGACGACCCCGATCTCGTCTATGTCTTCGACCCGCTGCTGGTCTCCGAGCGGGGTGCCATCCCGCTCCGACCGGGCAAGCCGAATCGGGCGGGCGAACCCGACGTCCTCGAGGCCTGGACCGGGACTGCGGGGATCCCGACCGCCGGGAGAATCGAGGCGCCCGGCACGCTGGAGGGCGGTGACACGTTCTGGCTTCGGCCGGACCTGCTGTGCATCGGGCGGACGCTCCGGACCAACGACGACGGCGCCCGCCAGCTGGCGGCGATCGTCGGTGGCGACGTTCGCGTCTTCGACGTGCCCTACTGGAAGGGCCCGGCGGAGCTTGTGCACCTGCTGTCGGTGGTCTCGCCGGTCGCCGACGATGTGGCGGTGGTCTACCTGCCGCTGCTGCCGGTCGGGCTGTGGGAGTTGATGCGCTCGCTCGGCATTCGGTTCGTCGAGGTCCCGGACGACGAATATCCGACCCTTGGCTGCAACGTGCTGGCGGTCCGGCCGGGCGTTGCGATCGTCGCCGATGGCAACCCGGTGACGCGCCGCGGCCTCGAGGCGGCCGGCGTCGAGGTCCACGCGATCCCCCTCGGAGAGCTCGGCGAGAACGGCTCGGGCGGGCCGACCTGCCTCACCCGGCCGATCCTCCGCTCGTGAGCGCCGGATCCGTCGCCCGAGCGCTGGACGTCGACACTGCCCGGATCGAGTCCGACCTGCGGCGGCTGGTCCGGATGCCCTCGATCACCGGATCGGAGGAGGCGATCCAGGACGAGATGGAGCGGCTGTTCCGCGAGACCGGACTCGCGACCGAGCGGATCGAGACCGAGCCCGCGGCCATGGCGTCGGACCCCGACTTTCCCGGAGCCGAGATGCCGCGGTCGACGTTGCCGGTCGTGGTCGGGCGGCTCGGTCGGCCGGGTAGGCGACGCGTGCTGCTCGTCGGCCACGTCGACGTGGTCCCGCCGGGCGACCCCGGGACGTGGAGCGGCGACCCGTTCAGCGGCGACACCCGCGACGGCCGGCTCTTCGGCCGCGGCGCCTGCGACATGAAGGGCGGAGTCGTGGCGATCCTCGCGGCGCTCCGAGCGGTGGCGGCGTCCGGCGCCGCGGGTCGGTTCGACGGGGAGGTGCTCGCCGTCTCAGTCCCGTCCGAGGAGGACGGCGGCCAGGGGATGCTCGCCGCGATCCGGGCCGGGATCGTCGGCGATGCCGCGATCATCACGGAGCCGACATCGCTCGACGTCGTCATCGCGCACGCCGGCGCGCTGACGTTCCGGCTTACCGTCCCGGGTCGGGCCGCCCATGCGAGCGTCCGCCGCGAGGGCGTATCGGCGCTCGACAACCTCTACACGTTGCTCCGCGCGCTCGAGGCCGACGAGGCTGCCCGGAACGCCGCCGAGACCGACCCGCTCATGACGGCCCTTGGCCTGCCTTACCCGACGATCATCGGCAAGGTCGAGGGCGGGGAGTGGGCCTCGACGGTTCTCGACCGCGTCGTGGTGGAGGGCCGCTACGGGGTGAAGCTCGGCCAGACGTGGCGCGAGGCCGAGGCGGATCTCCGGGCCTGCATCGCGTCCGTCTCCGAGGCGGATCCGTTCCTGCGCGACCACCCGGTGGGACTGGAGCTGACGGGCGGCAAGTTCTCGTCGGCGCGGGTCCCGGCCGACCATCCGCTGCCGGCCTCGCTCGCCGCGGTCGCCGAGGCGACGCTCGAGCGGCGGCCGGCGCTGCTCGGGGAGCCGTATGGCGCCGACATGCGGCTGCTCGTCAACGAGGGCCGGACGCCGACGGTGATATTCGGGCCGGGCGATGTGAAGGTCGCTCACAGCGCCAACGAGTTCGTGCGGCTCGACGAGGTCGCCGACTGCGCACGCGTGCTCGCGGCGTGGCTGGTCAGCGAGCTCGCGCCGTCGTCGCCGGCTAGGTAGCCGCGGACAGCGCCGGCCGCCGGGACACGATGATCCAGAGCGGGATCACGACGAGGGCCGCGCCGAGGAGCCCAAGCGCGGCATAGCTCGCGAAGGCGAGGACGACGCCCGAGCTCAGGCTGGCGAGCGCGCTGCTGCTCCAGATCAGCGAGTCGGCGGCGCCCTGGAGGCGGGTCCGGTCGGCGACGTCGACGCCACGGGTGAGCATCGTCGAGCCGGCGACGAACCCCAGGTTCCAGCCGTAGCCCAACAGGAAGAGCGCCAGGAACAGGAGGACGCCGCCGTCCGGCGGCGCGACCGCGGCCAGGACCGACGCCGAGGCGGTCACGATCAGGCCGGCCGCGATCACCGTCGGGCTGCCGAAGCGGTCGGTCAGGCGGCCCGACAGGGGCGAGAGCGCGTACATCCCGAACGTGTGGCCGCTGATCACGAGGCCGACGGTCTCGACGTGGTGGCCGTGGGCGGTCATGTGGACCGGCGTCATCGTCATGATCAGGACCATCACGACCTGGCTGGCGACGAGGCCGATGAGCGCCGCGGCCACAGTCGGCCGGCGGACGAGGTCACGGATCGACGTCGCCGCCGCTGTCATCGGGTCGTGGACCGTGTCGGCGAGCGCGAACGGATCCGGCCGGAGCAGCACGAAGCTGAGGACCGCCGCCGCGCCGACGAAGGCGATGGGGACGAGGTACGCGCCCGTAAGCGGCGGCAGCCCGAGGGCGCTGGCGACGGCCCCGGACGGGCCGACCAGGTTTGGACCCAGGACCGCGCCGACGGTGGCCGCCCAGACAACGGTCCCGATCGTCGCCGCGCGGCGGTGGAACGGGTACATGTCGGCGGCGACGTAGCGCGACAGCTGGTTGGAGCTGTTGCCGAACCCGATCAGGAACATGCCGGCCATCAGCACGGGCACGACGCCGGCGACCGTCGCGGCGATCGCCACGAATGCCCCGAGAACCCCGATCGTGTAGCCGAGCGAGATCCCGGGCCGGCGACCGCGGCGGGCCATCAGCGCCGACAGGGCGCTCGCGCCGACTGCCGCGCCGAGGACGACGGCCGCGCCCGGCACGCCACTCAGGGCCGATGTCCCGGCGAGCTGGCTCGCGACGATCGGCGCCACGGTCACTGCCGCGATGTGCCCGGTCGAACCGAGCGCGACGCCGGCGACGAGGACCCTCAGCGAACGGCTTCTGAGCCGGACCCGCTCGCCCTCGGCCGGCCGGGCGTACCTGGCGAATCCGCCGGGCTCCGCGCCCGCGGCGTCGGCTTCCGGGGCGGGCGTGTCGGGGCTGTCGGCCGCGACGCGCGCCGGCGTGACGGTTGGCTCGGACACCGGATCCCTGGTTGCGATGGCAACGGAGGATAGCAAGGCCGGCGCTGCCTCCGTCAGAGTCCGAGCGTCATCGCCTCCTGTGAGGGAGCGCCGGGTCCGGTGTTGCCTGACACGGTCCTCTCCGGTAGCTCGTGAGTCGCCATCTCGGCGAACAGGCAGAGGGCGTTCGCCAGTCGCATCTGACCCGGCGTCCGCGCCCGAACCCGCAACAGGTCAGGGGATGCCGCCACGATTGCGACGCAACGGGCGCGCGACGTTGCCACGTTGAGCCTGTTGCGCGAGTAGAGGAAGTCCATGCCGCGCGGCGCCAGCTCTGGACTCGATGTCGTCAGCGAGTAGATGCTGACCGGCGCTTCCTGGCCCTGAAACTTGTCGACGGTTCCCACGCGAGCCTCGGCCGGAAGGAGCCGCTTGATGGCGCCGACCTGGGCGTTGTATGGCGCGACGATCAAGACCTCCTCCCAGGTTACCGGCAGGCGTTCGCGCTTCTCGTTGATCCATGTCGAGCGTCCCTCGACGATGGCCCGGGCGATCCCGGCCACCTCGGCGGCCTCTTTCGGAGACTCGTTGTCGGCGCCGACGGTGGGGATCTCGAGCATCCGTGGTCCAACGCCTCGCGCCAGGGCCGGGCGAGTCGCGTCGAGCGTCTGGACCACGAGCTGTGGCTCCGATTCGAGGCGCGCCTCGTAGAACGCGTGCGAAGTGAATGCACACAAGTCTGGGTGCAGCCGCCAGGTCGTCTCGAGGAAGAGGCCCCGATCGGGCGGCATCGTTGCTTCATCGCCAAGCACGTGAGCGAGTGCGGATCGATCCGCTCCGGGCGGGTGGGTTCCGTGGATGGGCTGGTCGAGCTGCTGCGGGTCGCCGAGCAGGACGAGGCTGTTCGTAGCGCGCGCGATCGCGACGACGTTTGCGAGTGAGATCTGGCCCGCCTCGTCGACGAAGAGAACGTCAACCGCATCCCGCATCTTGGGCGACGCCCAGAGCCACGTCGTCCCAGCCGCGAGGTTGGCCATCGAGTCGTCGAGATGCAGTCGCACCTCGTCGGTGTCCTTCGCACGCACGACGCGGTCATCGACGAGCACCTGGTCTTTGTCGCCGCGCTGGATCGGTCGAACGTTGACGTCCGGCTCCTCGTCGTTCGCCTTGAGGACCGCCTTCAACAGGTTGCCGATGACCTTGTGGCTCGTGGCGGTGATGCCGACTCGCTTCCCCTCTCGGAGCAGCGTCAGGATCATGCGAGCGCCGTCGTGGGTCTTGCCCGCTCCGGGCGGACCTTGGATCGGCAACGTCGTGCGGTCGAGCCTGGCCGCAAGCCGTCGGGCGGCGTCGAGCGCCGTCTCGCCGGGCTCCCGTAGGCGGCCACCGATCTGCCCGACGCGCGGGTGGCGTCGCAGGAGCAGATCTCGGGCGGCACGAAGCGGTCCGTCGGCGTCGATGCCGTTGTCGGCGACCCACTCGCCCAGCTCGAACAGGGATTCCTGATGGTCGGCCGTCCGGACGTAGTTCAGCGGAACAATCGCGCGAGGGTGCGGCTCATCCACAGAGCGTCGAAACGTCACGGTCAGGGTCGCCATGTCGACTTCGGCGCCCTCGCCGACACGCCAGTCGAACGGGCTGTCGTTGGGGTGAAGCTGCTTCCTCGCGGGATCGCAGACCTCGCCGCGACCCAGGTCCACATCCTGGTCGGGGAAGGTGTATTGCCACGTCTGCTTGCCGTTCTTCACCTCGTCGACGGGCCCAACCGGTTCGAGCAGTCCGATCGGATCGTCCTCGTCGACCAGCTGCTCGGCGTCCAGGTCCATCAGCCGGTGGAACTCCCACCACATCGACTTGTCCTCGCGGCGATGCCAGCCGAGCAGCTGGGCCAGGAGCCAGGTCGCGTCTCGCTCCGCATCCGGTTCTTGGCCCGGGACATACCCTGAGTCGACGAGCCGGTCCGCGAGTGCCTGGATCCGCGCCTGTGGTGCCGACAGCTCCGGGGAGATCTCGGCCCGTGGCTCCGGGCGTGGAACCGGCTGGCCCGTGAGCGAATGGAGCTCGTGGCGCAGTCCCTCGAGCCAGTCGCGGAGGCGCTGGTTGCTGACCACATCGTCGCGGTTGTAGCGCTCGATCCGCTCGAGGTTCGCGGACTGCGGCCGTTCGCCCTCGCCCAACTCGAGCCACTCCTCGAACGCCACGATGCTCGACCCCGCGTCCCGCAGGTCGATCTCCCGTTTGAACCCGTAGAACTGCTCCATGCGCTTGATCGAGTAGCTCTCGACGGATGCGCGGAGGGACTGTCGGACGGCCCGCAGGAGGTCGACCATGACGGCCCGCCGGAGCAGGTTGTCGACCTCCTCCTCGCGGGTCGCGTACCGACCCATCAGGCGCTTCAGCGCAGTCGGCTCGTACGGCGCGTAGTGGTAGATATGGAGCGCCGGATCCGCGGCGAGTCGCTCGCCGAAGAAGTCCATGAGCCGCTCGAACGCCCTCCGCTCAGCGGCAAGCGTGAACTCGCCGTCATCCTCGCGGGACCAGAAGGCGTGGAAGGTCCCGTTCGCCTCGAGAACGCCGAACAGGTAGTCCAGGCCGTCGTCGAACGCGTATGGGTCACCCTCGATATCGAAGAACAGGTCGTTGGGCGACGGCTCCGGCAGGATAGCGAGGCCTCGCTCCGGATCGATCGGCGCGCCGGGCCCTGGCAGGAGGAGCTCGTACCTGGGGCGATTCTCCAGCCGGCCTTCGAGCTGGATACGTGCCTGCTCGCGGACGCGGGCGAGCGCCGCGGCGCTCGTTCCCTCGAGCGGGGGATCGACGGGGATGACGAGACGGCCGAGTCCCTCGAGCGTCGACGTCCCGCGGTCGATGAGTGCGCGCCGCTGCCGCGAGGAGATGCCGGCGACGAGGCTGAGATGATCGTCGGTCCGCCGGCGGAGCTCGCACTCCGGCGCCCAGCGGCAGACGTCGCAGTGCTCCACCGGGTCCGGATACGTGGTTGGCGGCGGGAAGACGCGTGGCTCGTCCGACGCCATCGTCGCGAGGAAGCGGTCCCGCGCCGACCGGTAGTAGGCCATGTAGTCGTCGACGCGGAGCCGCTCGACTGTGCGAGCGCTGCCGCCCAGTGCGACGTACATCCACTCCGGGCGAACCTGCTGGATCAGTTCGAGGAGATCGATGTACGTGCAGATCTGGAGCACGGCACTTGCCTTGACGTGCCGGGCGAGCTTCGTGTCGGCGACCTCGTAGTGCCAGCCGCCGAATGCCGACGGCTTGCCGGGGTCGTCGACGCGCAAGAGGAAGTCCGCGTGGCCGCGCCACGTCCCGTTGAAGAACGTCGCCTGGTAGATGAGATCCGCGCCATCGCGCATCGCGGCCACCGTCTCTGCCGCGGCCGCTCGCAACTGGTCGCCTCGGTCCTCGATCGACCCGTCGAGTGCGATCGTGACCGCTCGGCGACCGCCGGCCATCAAGTCGGCGAGGTAGCGCTTCTCATGCTCGAACCCGCGCTTCCGGATGATGTCCAGCTCGGGATCCGCCCGCATCGGCCGGTCGACCAGCCCGGCCAAGGCTGCTCGCTCCAGCTGCGTGAGATGCTCGCAAGCGAGGTAGGCGACGAGATCCGTTGCGGCGTAGACGGGGCGGCCGTCGATCAGCTGCACGGTCCAACCATACTGAGCGGCGGTGTCAGGTAGGGTGGCACGAGCATGCCTAAGCCCAGGCGTCCGCCCCAGAATCCGTTCGCGCCCGCCCGCGAGACACTCATCGATCGACAGATCCGCGAGGCGATGGACGAAGGCAAGTTTGACGACCTGCCGCACCAGGGCGAGCGACTGCCGCTCGTCGACGACTCGGCGGCGGGGGATTGGGCGCTCGCCTACCGGATGCTGAGGGACGCGCGGTTTGCCCCGCCCTGGATCGAGACCGACAAAGAGGTCCGGACGCTGCTCGCGCGGCGCGACACGATCCTCGAGCGAGCACCGCGCTCATCCCCGATCGGCCGGCAGCGCGACGAGAAGGAGCTGCGTGACGTGGTCGCGGCGGCGAACGAGGCGATCTTCCGGCTGAACCACGAGGCCCCGACCGCGCGTCAGCACCGCAGGTTGCTCGATCTCGACGCGGAGCTCGCGGCCCTCGCGCGTGGCCACCGCCCCGCCTCCTGAGGCGGGATTCTCGCCGGGCGCGCGAATGGGACGCGGCCGACCCTGCTCCGACGACCCAGGGGCCTGCAGCACCAGGTTCGGCACGCCGAGCGTGCAAACGCGGCGCGATTCGAGCGAACGAGCGACCGGATTGTCGCACTCGCCCGTGGCGCGACATTCGGACGTTTTACGCGGTACCGCGCTACCCGACGAGCGCGTCGACTGATTCGGCGAAGGCGTCCGTGTGGCGGTCGACGTCGGCCGCCGTCGTGACCGGCGACATCAGGGCCATGTTGTGGAACGGGGTCATCAGCACCCGCCGGTTCATCGCCGCGAGGTGGAGGTACTTCTCGAGGAGCGGGTCGGCGTGGGCAGCCTGTTCCGCGCCATCGCGCGGCGGCGTCGCCACGAAGTGGTACTCGGCCCGAGCGCCCAGCCGCGTGACGTGCCACGGCAAGCGCCTGGACTCGATGACCGAGTTCACGCCGGCCTCCCAGCGCTCGGCGAGCGGGATCATCCGCTCGAACGCCTCGGCCGTGAGGACCTCGCCGAGCGTGGCCCGGATCGCTGCCAGCGACAGCGCATAACCGGCGAGTGTCCCGCCGACGCCACCGACGTCGGTCCGCTCGGGCATCGCCGCCCGGATCAGGTCGGCGACCGCGTCGGTCATCCCGTACGTTCCCGCCGGAATGCCTCCGCCGATGGTCTTGCCGATCACGAGCATGTCCGGCTCGAGCCCGTCGCGACCGGTCATCCCGCCCGGACCGGCGCAGATGGTGTGGGTCTCGTCGATGATCAGGATCGTCCCGATCCGCCGCGTAATCTCCCGCAGCGCGTCATGGTATCCGGGTTCCGGCAGCACGATCCCGACGTTCGTCAACGCGGGCTCCACGAGCACCGCCGCAACGTCACCGTCGGCGAGCGCCCGCTCGAGTGCCGCGACGTCGTTGAACGGCACGACCCGGGTGGTTTCCGACGGCGGCACGGGCGGCCCGACGGAGCCCCAGCTGGGGATGACTCCGCCGCCCTTGTCGAGCGTCGCGAACGTCTCGTCGACCGAGCCGTGGTAGCAGTGGTCGTGGACGACGATCTTCGACCGGCCCGTCACCTGGCGCGCCAGCCGGATCGAGAACCGGTTCGCGTCCGTCGCCGTGATCGTGAACTGCCAGAACGGCAACCCGAACCGTCGTCCAAGCTCCTCGCCGGCCCAGATCGCGTCCTCCGTCGGCAGCATGTGGGTGATGCCGCGCCGCATCTGACGCTCCACGGCGGCGACCGTGGGCGAAGGGCCGTGGCCGGCCATCGCGCCCGTATCGCCGAGGCAGAAATCGGTGTACTCGTGGCCGTCGACGCAGCGGAACCGCGCGCCTGAAGCCTCCTCGACGAACAGCGGGAACGGCGACGCCCACTCGACCATCCAGTTCATCGGGACGCCGTCGAGCAGCGAATTCCGGGCGCGCTCGTACAGCGCGAGCGAGCGAGGGTGATCGGTGCGGAACCGCGTCCGCTCGTCCTCGAGCAGCCGCGGGAGACGATCGCGATCGACAGCAGAGCCGGCCGGTGCCTGAGCCATCGATGCGATCTTGCGTCCGCCGGATGCCTCGTGTCACGCGATCCCGGGTCGCGCGACGGACGGGCTCAGTGCATGCGGCGGGTGTAGCCGCAGATCTCGCAGTGGGCCGTGCCGGTCGCCGGGTCGACGCTGAGGTAGGTCGGGCAGCCGTTCGTGTTGCACATGGGTCGATGGGCGGTGGCCGTGCGGCGCCGCTGGCGGCGCATCGCGACGGATCGGCCGGCCACCGACGTGACGGTGGTGGTTCGCGGAGTCATTCCTGTTCGTTCCTTCCGCGCTCCACGGTTCCTGCACGCACGCGGGACCGGAGCGCTGTTTTCCTAGATTTCTCGTCCGGGCGACCGGGGAGCGGGTTGGGCTCGACCGTGTGGTGCGCGTCTACGGACTGGGAGAATCATCGCCCACCGAGGCGCTTTCCGTCAAACGATGCCGCGAATACTGCCGCACGATGTCGTATCCATGGACGCGGGCGATACGATTCGGGCGGTTGCCGCTGTCACGGAGGTGAGCCGATGAGCACGGCCATCATCGTTGCCAACCAGACGCTGCCGAGCCAGGCGCTCGCCGATGCGATCGCCGACCGGATCCGGAGGGGCGTCACGACCTACTACGTCGTTGTTCCCGCCACGCCCATCGGGCACGGGCTGACGTGGGACGAGGAGGCGACGCGCCAGGAAGCCCGCGGACGCCTGAACACCTTCATCGAGCACCTCCGCGAGCGCGGCGCCGACGCAGATGGCGAGGTCGGCGATCGCGATCCCGTCGCCGCAGTTCGGGACGCGCTGCGCGGCCGGAAGGTGGACGAGATCGTACTGTCGACGCTGCCGCCGGGAATCTCCCGGTGGCTGGGCCAGGACATCCCCAGCAAGCTCCGTCACAACGTCAACGTCCCGGTCCAGGTCGTCTACGAGGGAGCCGCCGCACCGACCGGCGGCTGATCGCGCCTGTCGCGGCGCCGTTGCGCCGCCGGCGGGGAATCGACATGTCGCTGACATGCCGCCCGCCGCAGCCTCTCGATCGGGAGGTCCCACGATGTTCACGTCACGCGCAACGATCGTCGCCGTCACGAGCGACGATCCTCGCCACGTCCCGGTTCTGGGCCGTGCTGCCGCGCTCGCTCGAGAGCGCGACGCCCGGGTCATCCTGTTCGATCTCGACGCGGATCTGGGCCCGTTCGAGAGTCCGCTGCCGACCGAGTGGAGCGGCGACGGCGAGGAGCAGCAGTTCGGCAGTCGCCTCGACGCGAACGATCTCGAGGCCGCCGGTCAGCCGCGCCTCGCGGAGCGGGTGCGGTCGCTGGAGGACGCCGGAGTCGACGCGAGCGGCTGGCTGCCGCCGAACGCCGACGCGGACGCGCTCGTCGACTACGCCGCTCGGCAGGGCGCCGAGATCGTGATCCTGTCGACGGAGGACGCCGACCTCATCGACTCGTTCGCCTCGGGCAAGACGGCAACGACGCCTGACGCCGAGCAGCGGGCCGAGGGCGCGCCGGACCGCATCCAGGTCGAGGCCGTTCCTCCCGCCTGACCGCCGGCCTCCGAGCTGAGTGCCGCATCGTTGAGGAATCGCAACCTACCGCGAATCGTCTCTGGGTTGCGCAGCATCGGGCAGAATTGGCAGACTCGGCGCGGTTCCTCAGACGCGCGAGGCTTGGAGGGCTCCCGTTGCACTCGTCCCACATCGAGCGGCATGCGCGTGCGCGCGCCGTCGCTCAGCGCACGGCTCTCGCCGCCGCCACTGCCGCTCTTCTCCTGGGGGGGTTGGTTCCTGCTGTCGCGGCCGACAACGGCCTCGAGGTCACAACCGCCTACCCGGCCATCGCGGTCGCGCCCGGAGCGAAGGCCAGCTTCGACCTCAAAGTCACGTCGACGCGTCAAGGCAACGTGGCCTTGAGCATGAGTGGCGTGCCGGAGGGCTGGACGGCGTCGCTCCACGGCGGGGGTAACGTCGTCGACGGGGTCCTCGCCGGCCCTGGCGTCGATGCGACCGTCCGGCTCGACGTCCAGGTCCCGGGCACCGCCGCTGAAGCGTCCCAGACGATCACCGTGAAGGCTTCCGAGAGCGGCCGGACGGATGAGCTCCCGATCTCCGTCCGTGTCAACGCCGGCGCGGCCGGTGACATCAAGGTCGACACGAACACCCCGGCCCTCACGGGCTCGTCGAACGGCTCGTTCCCGTTCGCCCTCACCGTCCACAACGACACCGCCCAAGACGTCACTGTGTCGGCGACCGCCGCCGTGACGGACCACCCCGACTGGCAGGTCAAGACGGAGATCGCCGGCGAGTCGCAGGCGGCATCGACGGTCGTGACTGCAGCCGGCACGGCGAGTGTCAACGTCACCGTCACGCCGCCTGAGAACGCCCCGGCCGGCGATTACGCCGTCCATGTCGAGGTCAAGGCTGGCGAGCAGACGATCCCCGGCGACTTCAAGATCACGATCACGGGCTCCTACTCGCTCACGCTGAGCACGCCGGACCAGGTCCTCTCGGGCTCGGGCGGCGCGGGCAGCGCGAAGAGCCAGCAGTTCGTCGTCACGAACACCGGCACGGCGCCGCTCGAGGCCGTGAAGATGACGGCCACGACGCCGAGCGACTGGACCGTGAAGTTTGACCAGGAAACGGTTCCTACGGTCGCCCCGGGCGAATCCGCGACGGTCACGGCCGCGATCACGCCGAGCGGCAACGCGGTGACCGGCGACTACAACATCACGATCCGCGCCGCGAACGATCAGGCCAACCAGGACGCGACGTACCGCTTCACGGTCGAGACGTCGCCGATCTGGGCGATCGTCTCGCTGCTGGTGATCGTCGCGATCATCGGCGGGCTCGCGTGGGTCTTCCGGACGTACGGCAGGCGATGACCGACCTGGAGTCCCGACCCGAGGAGGAGCGCCGGCCCGAGCCGGAGAGCGGCCGCTCACGGAAGCGGATGATCCAGCCTCGACGGACCGCGACACCGGAGGAGGCCGCCCATCGAGCCGCCTCACGCGATGCCGGTGCCGTCGACGACTCCGTCGTGATCAGGACGCGCCGCCTGACGAAGGCGTACGGCGATCTCGTCGCCGTCGACAAGCTCGACCTCGAGGTCCGCCGCGGCGAGGTCTTCGGGCTGCTCGGCCAGAACGGCGCCGGGAAGACGACCACGATCCTGATGCTGCTCGGCCTGACCGAGGTGACCGACGGCGAGGCCCGCGTCGTCGGCCTCGACCCCACGCGGAGCCCCCTCCAGGTCAAGCGCCGCGTCGGCTACCTCCCCGACAGCGTCGGCTTCTACGACGACCTCACCGGCCGCGAGAACCTCCGCTACACGGCCCGCCTGAACCGGATTCCCGACAAGGAGGCGAACGCGACGATCGAGGCGGTCCTGGACCAGGTCGGGTTGCTCGCGAGGGCGGACGACCGGACCGACACGTACTCGCGGGGCATGATCCAGCGCCTCGGCATCGCCGACGCTCTCGTGAAGGACCCCGACGTGCTGATCCTCGACGAGCCGACGACCGCGATCGACCCGCTGGGCGTCGTCGAGATCCTGGAGCTGCTCCGCCGCGTCGTCGACGAGCGAGGGACCGCGATCCTGCTCTCGAGCCACCTCCTCAACCAGGTCCAGGAGGTCTGCGACCGGATCGGGATCTTCGCCGGCGGCCGTCTGATCGGGCAGGGTTCGCTGCCCGAGCTCGCGACCCGGTTCGGGGACGCGGCCGCGAGTATCGAGGTGGGGTTCGACTTCAAGGACGCCGCTGCGGCAGCCGACGGGGAGAGGATCGTCCGGGCCATCGACGGCGTCACCGACGTCCGACGGGTTGCCCCGCAGCCGGACGCGACGTGGCTCGTGGCGGTCGACGAACGGACGCGCGACATGGAGGTCCGGAACGCGATCATCCGTTCCAGCCTCGAGCAGGAGCTGCCACTCATCTCCATCCGCTCGGTCCAGCCGTCGCTCGAGGACATCTACAGGCGCGCGGTCGCCCGCACGGCGCCGGCCCACGGAGCCGTGGCATGACGGCCGCGAACACGCCCGCGGACGCCGCCGAGCCGCTTCCAGCCGACGCATCGCCGACGCAACGGGCGCGCGCTCGATCCGTGCCGCGCGCCGGCTGGGCTGTCGTCGCGAACAAGGAGTTCGCCGATCACCTCCTGTCGGTCCGGTTCGTCGTCCTGCTGATCATCCTCGGGCTGGCGGTCGGGATCCCGTTCTTCCTGGCCAGCGAGCAGCTCCGATCACTGGCGTCCCAGGCGAGCGGCCAGCCGGCGCTGTTCCTGGCCCTGTTCCAGCTCGGGATCAACGTGCCCATCTTCCAGATCGACGTCACGATCCAGTCGTTCATCGCGCTCGCGGCGCCACTGCTCGGGCTGGCGTTCGCGTTCGACGCGGTCAACGGCGAGCGCGCCCAGGGGACGCTGCCGCGGCTGCTCTCCCAGCCGATCTACCGCGATGACGTGATCAACGGCAAGTTCGCCGCCGGATTGGCGATGATCTCGCTCGTCCTCGCGATCGTCGTCGCGGTCACGGCGGCGTTGGGGATCTTCCGTGTCGGCATCGTGCCGGCGCCGCAGGAGCTGCTCCGGATCGTCATCTGGCTGCTCGTGACGATCGTGTACGTGGGGTTCTGGCTCGCATTCGGGGTGCTGCTCTCGGTCGTGACGCGGCGCGCCGCGACGTCCGCGCTCGTCGGGTTTGGCGTGTGGTTCCTGGTCGTGCCGTTCGGCCGCTTCCTCGTGACGTTCCTGCTGGCGTTCCTCGTGCCGACGACGAACGAGCTCTCGGAATCGAACATCGCCGCGATCAACCTCAATACGTTCATCCTGCGGCTGCTTCCGACCACGCTCTACAACGAGGTGTCGAGGGTCCTGTTGAACCCGACGGCCACGTACGCATCGACGCCGCCGACGGTCGGCGAGAACGTCCAGGTCCTGCAGCAGGCGCCGTCGCTGCTGTCGCTCGACCAGAGCTTCCTGCTCGTCTGGCCCCACATCGTCGTCCTCGTGGCGCTGACCGTGGCGTGCTTCGCGATCGCCTACGTCCGGTTCATGCGCCAGGAGGTCCGGGCCTGACGACCGGCGACCGGCCCGGCTGCGATCCCGCGTCTCGCTGCGCGGCCAACGAGTTCGGCGAACGCGACGCCCGCAGCGACCTCCGGTCCCTTCGCAAGGACGGGCCCTCCCGGACGACCCGCTGGCTGATCGACGCGCTGCGCGTCGGCGGCGTCGACGGCTGGTCGGTCATCGACATCGGCGCCGGCGTCGGGGCAGTCCACCTCGAGCTGCTCGACGCCGGAGCGGCCGCTGCGATCGACGTCGACATCTCGCCCGCGTACGTCGCCGCGGCACGCGACGAGGCCGCGCGGCGCGGCCACGCCGACCGGGTGACGCACACGGTCGGCGATTTCGTCGCGCTGGCTTCGGGCCTCGACCCGGCCGACGTCGTGGCACTCGACAGGGTCGTCTGCTGCTACGCCGACATGGCCGCGCTCGTGTCGCTCTCGGCGGACCGGGCGAGGCGCCGGTACGGCCTCGTCTACCCGCGCGACTCGTGGTGGATCCGGACCGGTGCCCGGGTCGCCAACGCGGTGACGCACCTGTTCCGATCCCGAGTCACGTTCCACGCCCACCGGACGGCGGACGTCGACCGGCTCGTCCGGGCGTCGGGCCTCCAGCCGAGGTTCCATCGGAGAACGGTCTTCTGGCAGGTCGCCGTCTACGAGCGACCCACGGCGTAGCGGACGCCGCCGCTCAGCGCGGCGGGTAGCCGGTGATGTCGCGGATCTCGCGGTAGAGAGGCTTGAGCCGGTCATACATCCGGCGATAGACCCGCTCGTAGAGCGCGTCGTACACGGCGTGCCGAGCGGGATCTGGGTCGCGGGTCTCGGCGACGCGGGTCATCTCGCGGGCGGCGGCGTCGACGTCGGGGTGGACGCCGATCCCGACGGCAGCGTCGATCGCCGCGCCGAGCGCCGTCGCCTCGTGCGTGTGCGGCCGCGACGTCGGCAGCCCGAAGACGTCGGCGGTCAGCTGGACGGCCGCGGCCGACTGGGCCCCGCCGCCCGATACCCGGAGCTCGCGAAGCGGCTGCTTCGCCCGTTTGGCGGCCCGTTCGCCGCCTTCACGGAGTGCGAACGCGAGGCCCTCGATGATCGCGCGGTACAGGTGGGCCCGGGTGTGGACGCCGCCGAAGCCGATGATCGCGCCCTTGGCCTCGGGGCCCGGGATGCGGACGCCGGGCGACCAGAACGGCTGCAGGACGAGGCCCATCGAGCCCGGCGGGGTGTCCCGGATGAGCTCGTCGAACAGCGCCTCGGGAGCGACGCCGAGGGCTTCGGCGCGGCGGACCTCGGCGTGGCCGAACTCGCGCTTGAACCACTCGACCATCCAGAAGCCGCGATAGACCTGCGACTCGAGCGACCACGCGCCGGGCAGGGCCGCCGGGTAGGGCGGGACGAGCGGGATCGCCTCGACGTAGCGGCGCTGGGTGGTGTTGATCGCCGACGAGGTGCCGTACGCGATCGAGCCGACCCACGGATCAAGGGCGCCGGAGCCGAGGACCTCGCACGCGGTGTCTGCGGCGGCGGCGATGACCGGCGTACCCGGCGGCAGCCCGACGACCCCGGCGGCGGCGGCGGTCAGCTCGCCGAGAGGCTCGGTCGGCGCGACGAGGTCCGGCAGCCAGGCCGGATCGATTGGCGCCGCCTGCCACTTCCAGTCGCCGGGCTTCGCCCAGCGGAAGCGCTTGTAGTCGAACGGGACGTAGCCGACCTGGCTCGCGTAGGAATCGACGAAGCGCCCGGTGAGCCGGTGGACCAGGTAGCCCGAGAGGAACAGGTAGTGCCGGATCGCGCCCCAGACCTCGGGTTCGTTGGCCCGGATCCAGCTCGCCTCGCAATCGGCCTGGAACTGGGCGACCGTCTCGCGGACGCCGAGCGCCCGGAACGCGATGCCGTTGATCCCGCCGATCGGGGGGAGGTCCTCGGTCCGGCGCTGGTCGAGCCAGACGATCGCGGGCCGGAGCGCCGTCCCGTCCGCGTCGGTCGGGATGACGGTGTTGCGCTGGGTCGTCAGCGTCACGGCACCGATCGAATCACGCCGGACGACCTCATTGGCCCACAACAGCCGGCACGCCTCGCCGAGCTTCCGCCAGTACATCTCGGGATCGTGCTCCGCCCAGCCCGGCACAGGTGCCGCGGGCGGCTCGATCGCGACCCGCGCGAACCCGACAGGATTGCCGCGGGGATCGAAGACGATCGCCCGGCAGCTCTGGGTGCCGACGTCGATCGCCAGGACGTGGTCGCCGCTCATCCGGCGTCCTCGAGGAGGACCCCCGGGTTCATGGTCCCGGCGGGGTCCATCCGCCGGGCGACATCGTGCAGGATCGCCATTCCCAGGTCGCCCTTCTCGGCGGCGAGGTAGGGGAGGTGATCCCGCCCGACGCCGTGCTGATGGCTGATCGTCCCGCCGTCGGCGACGATCGCCGCGCTCGCCGCAGACTTGAGCGCCCGCCATCGGTCCAGGGTCTCGTCGGCGTCCGCTGCTCGGCGGAAGACGTACGTGACGTAGACGCTCGATCCGTCGCCGTAGAGATGCGAGAGATGAGTGAACGCGTGGACGCGCTCGCCGCGGCCGTCCAGTCCATGCCGGAGTGTCCGCCCCAGCGCAGCGGCGAGGTCCGGCAGCGTCGACCAGTCGGCGGCGGTCTCGAGCGTGTCGAGGGCGTAGCCGGCGTCCCAGAGGGAGTCCCGGAGCTCGGCCGAGCGGAAGCGGCCGGCGATCCACCGCCGGCCGATCGAGCCGCCGACCGCGACGCCGCCGTGGCGTCGGAGGATCGACCCGGCCTCGCGAACCGCGCCCTCGACGAACCGCTCGAGGCCGGTCGCGCCGATCAGCAGCAGCGATCGCTCCGGCCCGAGACCGCGCAGCCGGAGGTAGCGCCCGAGCAGCTCGCCGCCCCGCGAGCGACCCGCCATGGCGAGGAGGGACTGCGTCTCGTGAGGCGTCGAGACCCGGATCATCGACAGCGGCAGGCCGCTCCTCGCCAGGGCCCGGCCGGCCTCGACCGCCCTCGGCCAGTCCGGCAGGAACCACGCCGGGAAGGCCTGGCGGGGCGGCTTCGGCACCGCCCGGACGGTCGTCCTCGTGATCACCCCGAGCCGGCCCTCGGACCCGAGGACCAGCTGGCGGAGGTCGGGGCCGGCCGCGGACGCCGGATGCGCGGGGAGCTCGAGCGTACCGGCCGGGGCGACGACCAGGCCGCCCGCGAACAGCGCCTCGATCCGGCCGAACCCGAGCGACTGCTGCCCGGCCGACCTCGTCGCGACCCAGCCGCCGATCGTCGAGCGCTCGAACGATTGCGGGAAATGGCCGAGCGTCAGGCCGTGTGGCGCAAGGGCCGCCTCGATCTCAGGACCGGTCGTTCCCGCCCCGAACGTCGCGAGGCCGCTCCGCTCGTCGAGTTTCGTCATACCGGCGAAGCGGTCGAGCGCGAGCGTCAGCGTCGGCCGGCCGTCGTCCGTCTCGGGCGGAGTGACACCGCCCACGACGCTCGTGCCGCCGCCATACGGGATCACCCGCGCCGACGCAGCCCCGGCGAGCGCCAGGAGTTCCCGAACGTCATCGTCGGTCGTCGGGTGGGCGACGGCGTCAGGCACTGCCCGCAGCCTTCCGGAGCGGAGTGCGATCCAGTCGGGAAGGCTCTGGCCGCGGGCGTGGCGGATGCGGTCTTCGCCGTCAACGATCAGGCGCGGATCGGCGGTCAGGCGCGAAGCGGGAACGGCGGCGACGACCGCCTCGAGGGCCGCATCCGGCGGCAGGTCCTCCAGCGCGCGGCCGACCTCGAGCTCGAGCAGCCGCAGCGCATCGGGCGAGAGCTCCGCGGCGGTACCATCCACCGCCCAGCCGTTCCAGCGCCGCAAGCCCACCTCCCGTTCCTACTATCGTGCAGCAAGGACCGGCTGCTGTATGGTCCGGGAATGAGAGGCGACCGCGTCGAGGTCGTGGTGGACACCGGCCAGGGCGTCCAGACGTTCGAGCTGGTCGCGACCCGCAATGGCCGGCGGCTCGAGGTGACGACCGCGCGCGGCGTCGTCGAGGTGACGGAGGTGACGCGCGGCGGCACGCCGGTGCGGACCGGCCGGTTCATGTCCAACCGCATCGTGGCGCTCGTCGAGCATCCCGCGCAGGAGGGCTCCGACGGGCGGGTCGACGTCTCGACGAGGCGCCGGATCAGCCCGCCGGACGAGACGAGCCGGAAGAGCTAGCCCGCCCTCAGAACGGCGGCCAGGGGATCGCCGGCCAGTCGCCTCGGGGATACGGGAAGCGTCCGCGGTCAAGCAGCTCGTCGACCCGCCGCCGGGTGGCCGCGACCTCCGCCCGGGACAGGAGCGGCGCGAGCTGTCGCGCGACGTCGCCGCGGAGCCCCTCTGCGATCCGTCGGAGGCCGGCCAGCTCGTCGGGGGAGAACGGATCGCCCCGCCAGCCCCACAGCACCGTCCGGAGCTTCGGGTACGTCGAGAAGCAGACCCCGTGATCCACGCCATGGATCCGGGCGCCGCCATCGACGGGCAGCACGTGGCCGCCCTTGCGGTCGGTGTTGTTCACGGCCGCGTCGAACGTCGCCATCCTTCGCAGCCGCGGGTCGTCGCCGAGGACCATGCCGACGACGTCGACCGTCTGGTCGGCCTCGATCCAGAGCTGCAGCGCGCCCTCACCGAACGGGCCCTCGCGCAGGACTGTCGGGGGGACGATGCCCCAGCCCGTCGCCTCCGACACAATGAATGCCGCGACCTCTCGACGGCTCAGCGTCCCGTCCGGGAAATCATCGAGGGGCCGCTCGCCGGCGGTCGGCTTGTAGACGGCCTCGATCACCTGCGGCGGTTCGGGTGGCGGGCAGACCCGGGTGACGCGGGCGAGCATCGCGTGGTTGGTAGAGCCCACCAGCCGGCCGACGAGCTGGATCTCGCCGTCGCGGAGGATCTCCATCGTCGTCGCGGCGTCGAACACGGTCGCGCGCCTCGTTCGCCGGCTAGTTGAGGTACTGCCCGTTCCGTCGCGGACAGATGTGTCCCTCCGGGTCGAGCGGCTGGCCGCATAGAGGGCAGGGCAGGCGCCCCGAGGCGACGACGCGGGCGGCGCGCTCGACGAACGAGCGGGCGACCGCGGCGGAGACCCGCACCCGGAGCACGTCGGGCCCCTCGAGGTCGTCCTCGTCCTCGTCCGCGTCCTCGGCGCCCTCGAACGCGGCCTGGATCGAGGCAGCGAGCGACGCGTCGAGGTCGGCCATCGCGGCGGCGCCACCGGCCTCGACCGTGGCTGTCTCCTCGTCCACGGAGGCGAGGGCGTCGGCGGCCTCATCGTCTTCACCGGCCTCGAGCTCGAGCTCGAGCTCGATGGGATCGGCACGCGCCTCGACCAGCACCTGCTCGGCCTCCGGATCCCACCCGAGCGTCAGCGTCGTCGCGCGGAAGGCCTCGACGAGCGGCTCGTCGAGTGGGCCGGTGTCGAGCGCCGGGTTGGACGACACGGTCTCGGCGGCGCCGCGATCCTGGAGCTCGTCGAGCAGCTGGTCGAGGCGCTCGGCGAGCACCTGGACCTGAACCTTCTCGAGGACGACGCTCACCACCTGGCTCGCTTTGCGGGCCTGGAGGAAGAACGTCCGGTGGCCCGGCTCGCCGACGGTTCCCGCCACGAATCGGTCAGGGGGATCGAAGTAGAACATCCTGCGGGGCATGGGATGACTCTAGCGTGGAACGGATCGCGGGGCCGTCAGCGCGCCGGTCTCGTCCCGACGAACGCCTCACCCCGCGACATTGACCGTTATCCGGTCGTGGCCGCGGGCGCCGTCGGGGGCGGGTGGCGTGATCTGGTCCGTCTGGACCTCGCCGCCGCCGTCGGTCGCCCGGACCTCGATCTCGTGCGTCCCTGATCCGGCCGACGCCGCGTCCCACGCGTAGAGCCACTGGACCCATGTCGCCCTCGAGATCGGCGTCGATAGTTGAGCCGCTTGCCACGAGCCGCCGTCGATCGCCACCTCGACCTTCGAGATGCCCCGGTCGGGCGCCCACGCGACGCCGGCGATCGCGACCCGGCCCGCGGGCACGCTCGCTCCGGAATGGGGGACGTCGATCCGGGACTGGGTCAGGATCGGACCCTCCTTCGACCAGCCGAGCGGGACCCAGTAGCCGTCGAAGGCCTCCCACGTCGTCAGCTCGAGCTCGCTCAGCCACTTCGTCGCCGAGACGTAGCCATAGAGCCCGGGAACGATCAGCCGGGCTGGGAAGCCGTGGACGCGCGGCAGCAGCTCGTCGTTCATCTTCAGGGCGATCATCGGCTCCCGCGCTGCGTCCATCACCCACGCCGTCGGCATCCCGGCGGTCCAGCCGTCGACCGACCGCCCGACGAGCTGCGTGGCCGTCGCCTGGACGCCCGCGATCTCGAGGACGTCTCGGAGGCGGACGCCGGTCCACTTCGCGTTGCCGACCAGGTTCCCGCCGACTTCGTTGCTGACACAGGCGATCGTCACGTACTGCTCGAACAGCGGCAGCTCGGCGAGCTCGGCATAGCTGAGCGTCGTCTCGCGCTCGACGAGGCCCTTCACCGTCAGCTGCCAGGTGGCGACGTCGACCGCGGGCGTGAGGAGGGCCGTATCGATCCGGTAGAACTTGTCGTTCGGCATGACGATCGGCGTGACGCCGTCGACGTCGAGGGACGCGCCGCCGGGCAGCGCCGTCGTCTCCGAGGGCGGCGGAACGGTCGTGGCCCCCGTCGTCGGCGTGCCACCCGCGGAGTCGAGCAACCGCCGCCCGACGACGCCCGCGACGATCGATGCCGCCGCTACGGACCCGGACCTGATGAGGAAGCTCCGACGCGACCAGTCGGGCATTTCGGCGGCCCTGCCGTCGGGCCCGATCGTGGCGGCGCGACTGCCGCGCGGCGGGCTCATCAGCCACGTCAGCGACTGGACCCCGGCGATTGCGCCGACGCCCGCGACGACGATCTCGGATGCCGGGGAGACCGATGGGTCGCTCAACGACGCGAGGAAGCCGATCGCGGCGAACGCGACGATCGTCCCGAGTGCGATCGCCAAGGACCGCCTCGCCACGAGGCCAACGCCGGCGCCGATCAGCAGCGCCACGCCGAAGA
>JBJMMH010000040.1:0-13660 GCA_045804885.1 Chloroflexota bacterium
ATTCCGTAGCGCATCGGCGGATCGTACCGGCGGCTCGGGGCAGCGTGCACGACACCCGCCGCTGACATCCGTCCATCCCGGCCCGGTCGAACGACCGAGGGGCCTCGCTGCCCGCCGTCAGCATCCTCGCCGGGCCACGACGGGCACGCTGATCGCACCACATCCAAGCCTCGACCGATAAGCCGAAGGAGCACTCGTGGCTGCACTTCTTCCCGCGCCTCAGCCCCACGATCCGCCCGCTTCTTCCCCACCCATCCCCAGCGAGATCGAGTCGTTCGTCGCGAGCATTTCCGGCGTAGTCATCCGCCCCGGCGACGAGGCGTACGACGAGGCCCGCCACGTCCACAACACGCTCTACGATCGCCGGCCGGCGCTGATCGTCCGCGCGGCCGATGCCGCCGACGTCGCACGGAGCGTGACCTTCGCGAACGACCAGGGCCTCGAACTCGCTGTTCGGGCGGGCGGCCATGGCGGCGCCGGATACGGCACGACCGACGGCGGCCTCGTCATCGACCTCTCCGCGATGAAGGGCCTCCACATCGATCCCGAGCGGCGGCTCGCGTGGGCCCAGCCCGGGCTGACCGCCGGCGAGTACACCGCCGCAGCCGCGGCGCACGGGCTCACGACGCCGTTTGGCGACACCGGCAGTGTCGGGATCGCCGGGCTCACGCTCGGCGGCGGCATCGGCTGGCTGGTTCGCAAGCACGGCCTGACGATCGACAGCCTCGTCTCCGTCGAGCTCGTCACTGCGGACGGCCGGCTCGTCACCGCGAGCGAGACCCGCAACCCCGACCTGTTCTGGGCTGTTCGGGGCGGCGGCGGCAACTTCGGCGTGGTCACGCGGTTCGTGTTCCGGCTGCACCCGGTCGCCACGGTCCTCGGCGGGGCGCTGTTCCTGCCCGTGACGCGCGAGGTGATCGCCGGTCTCGTCCCGCTCGCCGAGGCGGCGCCGGAGGAGCTCACGACGATCGCGTTCATCATGCCGACGCCGCCCCTGCCATTCGTGCCCGAGGAGCATCACTTCAAGCCGTCGGTGATCCTGATGTTCGTCCACGCGTCGGACGACATCGCGGCCGGGCAGGCGGCGCTCGAGCCGTTCCGGGCGCTCGCGACGCCGTTCGCCGAAGGCGTCTTCCCCATGCCGTACCCGGCCATCTACGACTTCACCGCCGAGGCCGGCAAGCCGGGTCCGGGCGTCGTCCGCTCGCTGATGCTCGAGGAGCTCGACGATGAGACGATCGACACGATCCTCGCCCGGGTCGTCGCGCCGAGCTCGCCCGCGGCCATCACGGAGATCCGCGTCCTCGGCGGCGCCATGGCCCGCGTCCCAACGGACGCGACGGCGTTCGCCCATCGCGACGCCAGGATCCTGATCGCGCTGTTGACAGGGTTCGAGGACCCGGCCGAGGCGCCGATCCACGAGGCCTGGACGCAGGAGTACTTCGAGGAGATCGCGGCGAAGAGCACGGGCGTCTACTCCAACTTCCTGGGCGCCGAGGGCGAGGCCCGGCTCCGGGAGGCGTATCCCACCCGCACGTACGAGCGGCTGGCCGAGGTCAAGCGGGCCTACGACCCGACGAACCTCTTCCGGCTCAACCAGAACATCATCCCGGCGGCCGAGGTCCGGCAGCGCCGGTTCGGGAGCCTCTAGATCACCGTCCGCCTCCTCGCGCTCCAAGCCCCGCCCGGCAGCCGCCGGGCGGGGCTTCTCGTCTCCCCGCACGTACCATCCCCGCATGGCCAACCGCCTCGCGAACGAGACCAGCCCATACCTGCTTCAGCACGCCCACAACCCGGTCGACTGGTATCCGTGGGCGCCCGAGGCGCTCGAGCGGGCGAAGCGCGAGGACAAGCCGATCTTCCTCTCGATCGGCTACGCGGCCTGCCACTGGTGCCACGTCATGGAGCGGGAGAGCTTCGAGGACGCGGCCACGGCAGAGGACCTGAACCGGGACTTCGTCGCGGTGAAGGTAGATCGTGAGGAGCGGCCGGACCTCGACCAGGTATACATGGCGGCGGTCCAGGCCATGACCGGTGGCGGCGGCTGGCCGATGTCGGTCTTCCTGACGCCCGAAGGCCAGCCGTTCTACGGCGGGACCAACTTCCCGCCCCAGCCGACGCATGGGCTGCCCGCCTTCCGCCAGGTGCTCGCCGGCGTCGCCCGAGCGTGGCGCGAGGATCGGCTCGACGTCGTCGCGTCCGCCGCACGGATGGTCCAGGCACTCGTGTCGCAGTCCGAATCATCTGGAGCCGGCCCGGCCGCGACGCGCGAGCTGCTCGATGCTGCAACCGCCGAGATCGAGCGGCAGTTCGACGCCGGCAACGGGGGCTGGGGATCTGCTCCGAAGTTCCCCCAGCCGATGACGATCGACTATCTCCTGCGGCGCGCGGCGACGACCGGCGATCCGCGCCCGCTCGCCGTCGCGCGGCGGAGCCTCGACGCGATGGCCGACGGCGGGATCCACGATCAGCTGGGCGGCGGGTTCCATCGCTACGCCACCGATGCGGTCTGGCTCGTGCCCCACTTCGAGCAGATGCTGTACGACAACGCTCAGCTCGCCCGCGTCTACATCCATGCGTGGCAGCTCACCGGCGACGAGCATTACCGGTCGGTCGGGGCGGGCACCCTTGAGTACCTGCTCCACGAGCTTCGACGCGACGACGGTACGTTCGCCGCGAGCCAGGACGCCGACACCGAAGGCGAGGAGGGTGCGACGTTCGTCTGGACTGCCGCGGAGGTCCGCGAGGTACTCGGCGACGAGGCTCCGCCGTTCTCGGCTGCATATGACGTGACGGACGACGGCAATTGGGAAGGCCGGACGATCCTCCGGCGGGTCACGCCGCGCGGCGATGCCGGCCTCGAGTCGCACCTTGCGAGCGCGCGCGCGAAGCTGCTCGCCCGACGCCAGGTGCGTCCCCAGCCCGCCCGAGACGACAAGGCGCTCGGGGCTTGGAACGGGCTGGCGATCGGAGCCCTCGCGGACGCCGCCGAGCCGCCGTTCGTCGGGGCGGCGATCGCGGCCGCGGAGCAGATCCTCGAGGGGCTGCGCCGTGCCAACGGCCGCCTCGGTCGGTCGTGGAAGGACGGCCGGGCAACCGGCGAAGGCGTGCTGGAGGACTACGCCGACCTGGCCGACGGCCTCCTCTCGCTGTATCAGTCGACGTACGAGGAGCGTTGGTTCGTCGCCGCTCGCGGCCTCGCCGAACAGATCCTGGAGCACTTCGTCGATCCCGCGGGCGGCTTCTTCGACACTGCCGACGACCACGAGTCGCTCGTGACGCGCCCGAAGGACGTCCAGGACAACGCGACGCCGGCGGGCGGGTCGATGGCAGCGTCGGTGCTGCTGCGACTGGCGGCCCTGACCGGCGAGTCCCGATACCGCGAGGCAGCGGAGCGGGCCATCGCGTCGGTGACGCCGTACCTCGCCCGCTACCCGACCGGATTCGCCAACTGGCTGTCGGCCGCTCACCTCGCCGTCGAGGGCATCGACGAGCTGGCGGTCGTCGGCGACCCGGGCGACGTGGCCACGCGGGAGCTGATCGTCGCCGGCGTCGGGGCCGCCCGGAAGGCCGGACGGAATCTCGTCGTCGCCGTGTCGGACGACCCCGACGCTTCGGACGTCCCGCTGCTGGCTGGCCGAACAATGGTCGACGGGCGCCCAACCGCGTATCTCTGCCGCGGCTTCGCGTGCCGGCTGCCGGTCACGACGCCCGACGCGCTCGTGGCGGAATTCGAGCACTCCGTCTCGATGCCGTTCTTGGCATAACCGCCGGGACGAGGCTCGCGTTCCGTCTCCTCGATCTGATGCCACGAACGGCATCGCCGCGCGGGCGAAGCGGTCGGCCGTAACGAGATCCTGGCGGTAGGCGCGCCCAACCGGCCGTGTGATGCCACGAACGGCATCGCCGCGCGACCGGAGCGATTTCCGGCGGCGGCGCGACCTACCATGGCCGCCATGCCCGACACCCCCGCCGCGGCGCCGGTCGAACCGCGGTCGGCCGCGACGGTCGTGCTACTCCGGCCCGGGCCCGGTCGGCCGGAAATTCTCCTCACGAAACGCCCATCGACGATGTCGTTCGCGGGAGATGTCTTCGTGTTTCCGGGTGGGCGCGTTGACGACGGGGACACGGATCCGGGACTCGGCGGATCGCCATTCGCGGTGGCCGCGATCCGCGAGGTCTTCGAGGAGGCGGGCGTCCTGCTCGCGGAGCGAACGTCCGGCGCGAGCATCGACCCCGCGGAACTTGCCGGCGCGCGGCGGGCGCTCGTATTCGGGGAGACGACCTTGCCCGCTGTGGTCGCCGCCCTCGAGCTCAACCTCCGGTCGGACCTGCTCACACCCATCGCACGCTGGACGACGCCACCGATCATGCCGCGCCGGTTCGACACGTGGTTCTTCGTCGCCGAGCTGCCGCGTGGTGTCGAGCCCACGTTCATCACCGAGGAGGTCGCCGAGCATCGCTGGCTCACGGCGCGCGCGGCCCTCGACGCGATGGCCGCTGGCGAGCTCAGCATGTGGGTGCCGACCGCGGCCACGCTCCAGCAGCTGGCGCACGCAACGGGCATCGACGAGATCCGGGACCGAATCGTGCCGGGCGACGTGCCCGCGCCGCGCGTCATTGGGGAGCGGCCGGGACTCGCGCGGATCACGTTCGGCTCCGCGGGCGCCGTCCCCGGGCAGACGGTGAACGGCTATCTCGTCGGCCGGGGCGAGACCGTCATCGTCGACCCGGGCGATCCGTCCGACGAGGCCTCCGACGCGATCCTCGCCTCGGTCGCCGCCGATGGCAGTCGCTTCGTCGCGATCGCCCTGACCCAGACCGATCCTGACCATGCAGCGGGCGCCGAGGCCCTGGCACTCCGCCTCCACGTCCCGATCCTCGCCGGCCCCGGCGCCGGCCGCGATCTCCCATACGTCGTTCGCGAGCTCGCAGACGGTGAACGGATAGCCGCCCGCGACGCCCTGCTGGAGGTCATCGCGACCCCCGGCCCGCGACCGGATCACACGGCGTTCGCGGTCCGATCGACGGGCGGTGAAAACGGGCTCGCCATCCTCGCCGGCGACGTCGTCGGCGGCCGTGCCGACCGCGCGATCCTCGGTCCGGCCGACGAAGCGGCCTGGACGATGTCACGTGATCGGCTGCGCCGGCTGGGTCCCGCCCGGCTCTACCCGGGCCACGGCGAACCCATCGATCAGTAGGGGAGCGACGCCCCCAGGTTCCGCAGCAGGTTCAGGCCCTCGCTGACCTCCTCGGCGGGCGCGTACGGCCCCGGCATCAGGAAGCACGGCCGGCCCGACAGCGCGACGCCGTGGAGCTGGCCCCACTTCTCGGCGAGCCGACGGCCCGCGACGATCTCTGCCGCCCGCTTGTAGACGAACACCACCGCCGCGGGACGCCACAGCGCGACCTTCATCCACAACGGCCCGACCCCGGCGCGAAGCGTCGCGTCGGCGGCGTCGTCGCGGGCGCTCGGCAGCTTGTGCAGGTCCGTGATGCCGTGGCCGGCGGCGACCAGCGCGTCGTCGGCAGTCGCGATGTCGGTGTCAGCCGGCAGGATCGTCGCCTGCATGAGCCGGCCCCAAAACGCCCGGCCCAGCCGGCCCTGGTGGTAGTGGCCGGCGTCGACGCTGACCGGCGACGGGTTCAGCCCGACGAACAGCAGCCGATCGCGGAGGGGCGGCAGGTCCGCCAGGGTTTCCACGGTGCGGCCGCCGTCCTCGATCGTCTCGACGTGCCGGCCGGGCCCCGGTCGCTCGATCTCGATCGGCGTGCCGGCGGGCGTCGGCCACGGGTTGCCGTTCATCGGCACAGCGTACGGGAGGTCATGCGAGGCGGTAGCCGAGACCGTACTCCGTCGTTATCAGCGAGCTGCCCGGCGCCGCGGCGTCGAGCTTCATCCGGAGGTTCCGGATCGTCATCCGCAGCAGATGGACGTCGGCCGCGTAGCCACTGCCCCAGACGGCGGCAAGCACCGCCCGATGGGTGGCGAGCTGGCCGGCGTGCTCGACGAGGTACGCGAGCAGGCGGAATTCCGTCGGGGTCAGCCCGAGATCGGCCGGGCCGAGCCGGGCCCGGTGCTCGTCGAGATCGACGACGAGCTCGCCATGCCTCACGCGCCGTGGTCGATCGGGCGACGGCGTCGCCGCGCGGCGGAGCGCGGCCTCGACCCTCGCCAGCAGCTCCGGGAAGCTGAGTGGCTTCGTGATGTAGTCATCGGCGCCGAGCTTGAGCCCGCGGACCTTGTCGGCCTCGGCACCGCGCGCGGTGACGATCAGGATCGGGACACGGCTGAACTCGCGGATCCGCTCGACGACCTGCCAGCCGTCCAGGCCCGGCAGCGCGAGGTCGAGCACGACCAGGTCCGGATGATGGTCGTAGAACTGCCGAAGCGCGTCATTGCCGCTTGACGCCGTGATCGCCTCGTAGCCGGCTTCGGTAAACCACAGCGTCACCAGCGCCGCAAACTCCGGCTCGTCCTCGACGACGAGGATCCGCTCAGGCACGCGTGGCGACCGTGGCGTTGGTCGCGGGCGCGGCCTCGGAATTGACAACCGGCAGCGTGAACGCGGCTCGAGTGCCGGACCGGCCATCTGGTCGGCCGAGGAGCGCCAGCCGACCGCCGTGGGCCTCGACGAGTCGGCGGCAGATGTACAACCCCAGACCGGTCCCCGGGATCCGCGACTCGCGGACGTTCCGCGCGCGGTGAAACAGCTCGAGGACCATCGTCCGTTCGTCCTCCGGAATGCCCACCCCCTCGTCGTCGACGGTGACCTCGACCCACCCCGGCCGATCGCCGACGCCGCGTGCCCCGATCAACACCGGCGACGTCCCTCCGGCGTACTTGAGGGCGTTCGCGACGAGGTTTTCCAGCACCTGCCCGATCCGTGCCGCATCGATGTCGACGAGCGGCAGGTCGGGCTCCAGATCGGCCACGAGCCTGTCCACTTGACCCGTCAACGCCTGGTCGCCTCGTAGCCGTGCGACGAGGTCGGCGACGGCGACCGGTCGCCGTTCGAGAACGAGGGGATCAGCGTCTAGGTGGGTCACGTCGAGGATCTGGTCGACGAGCGACGCGATCCTCTCGGCGACCTGCTGAATCCGCTCGACGTAGTCCCGCTGCTGAACGGCGTCGAGGTCGAGATAGAGGATCGTCTCGGCGTAGCCCCGGACGAGCGCGACCGGGGTCCGAAGCTCGTGGCTGACCGTCGCCACGAAGCTCTCCCGGAGTTGCTCCAACGCCCGGCTGGCCGAGACGTCCCGGATCATCGCGGTCGCCCGCAGCGGTCCGCCGAGGTCCGCCGGCGATCGCGAGTAGCTGGCCGCGATCGGGAGCGGCGTGCCCGCCGCGGCGCGGACGGCACCCTGGCGGTCCGCGATGGGCGTGCCACTCGCGAGGACTTCGGCCAGAGGGCAGCCCGCCCGCTGATGGTCTCCGGCCGCCTCGCAGCCGAGCACCTCGGCGCACGTCCGTCCCACGGCCGACGCGCCGTCGACGCCGAGCATGCGTTCGCCGGCCGGGTTGATCCGGACGACGCGCAAGTCGGCGTCGACCTGAAGGATCAGGTCCGTCGCCCCATCGACGATCGCGCTCAACTCCTGGCGCCGGCGTTCGAGCGTCTCCCGCAACCGGGCGCCGGCGAACGCGACCGCAAGCTCATGCCGTGCGAGCTGCGCGACGCGGAGGCCATCGCCGTCGAGCCCGGTCCCCTCCGGGACCCGCAGCGCGACGACCGCTGCCGGTGGTTCGTCGCCGAGCACGAGAACCTCGAGGTCGGACCGGGTCGAGGCGAGCCGACGGCCGGCCTCGACGCCGTCGAGCCGGCCCGGCACGTCGCCGGGCAGGTCGCCATTCGCGGCGACGAGGGCGAGCGCGTCGTGGCCCGCCTCGCCGAGCCAGACCGCGCCGCCGGAAGCCCCCGACAGGCGGGTCAGCTCGACGAGCACGGCGCCCGCCAGCTCGGCCGGCGACCCGCCCGACGCGATCAGCTGGCTCAGCTGGTATTGCGCGAACAGGGCGTCTGCTTCGCGCTGCGCCTGCTCGAAGGCGTGACGATGGTCGGCCTCGAGCGCGCCGAGCCTGCGCTCCAGCGCCGACGTCCTGATTGAATCCTGCTCGCCTGTCATCTCGTTCGACCGGCTGCGACGAGCAGCACCAGGCACGACACCGCGCCGGGGTCCAGATGCCCGGCCGAGCGGGCACCCAGCCGCAGTGCGAGGCCGCGGCGCGCTACGAGGGGCCGGGTCGAGCGAGCGCCGCGGCGTGCCGCCCGGACGGCGGCGAGGACCGCCTCCGAGGCGCTTCCCCCGGGCGCGACCGCGGCGGCGTAGGCGTCGGCCGCCGGACGGAGCGTGTCGAGGATCGTCTTGTCGCCGACCGCGCAGCGCCCCCGCCGGGCGAGGCCCGCGGCGCCAACGTCGAGCATCTCGGCGATCACCGCCGGGTCGAGGGTCTCCCGCGCGCCGGCCCGGAAGCCGGCCTCGATCAGGGCGGTTCCGTAGAGCGGCCCGGATGCGCCACCGACGGTCGCGACGAGCCGGTACCCGACAGCCTTCAGCAGCTCGCCGGGCGGCAGGTCGGGCGGCAGCTCGTCGAGCAGCGCCTCGATCGACCGGAACCCCGTGGCGAGGTTGTCGCCGTGGTCGCCGTCGCCGAGGACCGCGTCAAGCCGGGTCAGCGCGGACGCGTGGCGATCGACGGCGAGCCGCGCGTCGCGCAGCGCCCGACGGATCCACGCCGCGTCGATGGCGGCGACGGATGCGGCGGCGGGTTCGGCGGGTGACGGGACGGTCACGAGGGTCCCCGAAGGGGATTCCGACCCACCGAGTGTAGTCACGGTCGATCCGGCCAAGCAATGACGGCCGCAGGATCAGGATGCGCCTCGCCGGCATCCATCGTGGATCCAGACGAGTCATTGCTTTGTTCTTGACGAGCCGTGCCGGAGGATCGGGCCGTCACTCGTTCGCCGATGGCTGGAGGGCCGTGTGGTCGGTCTCGTGCTCGTATCGCACAGCGAAAAGGTTGCCGAGGGCTTGCGCGACATGGTCGAGCAGGTCGCGGGACCGGATGTGGCGATTCGGACGGCCGGGGGCACCGACGACGGCCGGCTGGGGACGAGCGCTCCGAGGATCTCGGCCGCGATCGCCTCGGCCTTCGACGCGGGAGCAGAAGCCATCCTCGTGTTGCTCGACCTCGGCAGCGCCGCTCTCAGTCTCGAGCTTGCGCTCGAGGAGCTCTCGGCGGAGCAACGCGACATGGTCCGCGTCAGCGAGGCGCCGCTCGTCGAAGGCGCGGTCCTCGCAGCGGTCCAGGCGAGCATTGGAGCGTCGCTCGATGAGGTCACCGAGTCCGCCGCGGGCGGAGCGTCGATGCCGAAGCTGGCGGGCAGCTGAGATGGCCGAGCTGCGGCTGCGCGTCCTCGATCCGTCCGGTCTCCACGGCCGGCCGGCGGCGCAGGTCGTCCGTACCTCAGCCCGGTTCGCCGCCCGGATCTCCATCCAGACGGGCGATCGGAATGCCGACGCAAAGAGCCTCATCGGGCTGCTCGGGCTGACGATCCGGCCCGGGTCGGACATCTCCATCGTCGCCGACGGCCCCGACGCCGGCGACGCCCTTGCCGCGCTCCGTGCGGAGCTCGGCGCCACCGTCGAGCCGGCGACCGGCTCGGAATCCAGCGCCGAGCCGGCGTCCGGCTCGGGCACGACCGCGTAGGAGGACCGATCGATGTCGTCACCGTCCCTGTCGCAGAAGCTGACCGCCGAGGCGATCGGCACCGCGATCCTCGTGTTCATCGGCGCAGGTTCCGTCCCGCTGACGGTGTTCCTGACCGGCGACAACCCCTTCGGCAGCGCCGAGCTCTCGACGATCTCGTTCGCGTTCGCGTTCGCGATCTTCGCGGCGGTGTATTCGGTCGGGCACATCAGCGGCGCCCATATCAATCCGGCGGTGACGATCTCGCTCCTCGCGACCCGCAGGATCGATGCCGCGACCGCCGGCGCCTACGTCGTCGCCCAGCTCGTCGGGGCGTTTCTCGGAGCCGGCCTGACACTCGTCATCCTGTCGGGCAACAACCCGGCCGCCCTGGGCCTTGGCGCAGTGTCGGTCAACGCCAACGCCGGCAACCTCGTCGGACTCGGCGCGGAGATCATCGGGACAGCGATCCTCGTGTTCACCGTCTTCGGCGCCGCCGTCGACGGTCGAGCCCCCGGCGGCTTCGCCGGAATCGTCATCGGGTTCATCGTCTACGGGATCATCATCCTGGTCGGCCCGATCACCGGCGCGGCCCTGAATCCCGCCCGGCAGATCGGTCCCGAGCTGCTCGGCGCCGCGATCGGCGCGACGACGCACCTCGACCAGCTGTGGGTCTACATCGTCGGCCCGATCGCTGGCGGTCTCATCGGCGCCGGCCTGTACCAGTTCGTCGGCGCCCAGCGGCCGGCGTCGGTGCGGAGCACGACGGTCGGTGACGTTGCCGCCGCCGACGCCTGAGCGGACAATCAGTCGCAGCGGATCAAAGGAGGCAGCCATGGCGGCAAACGCGCCCAGCCGCGCAATGAAGAAGCTCATCAACAACCTCGATGACCTCGTTCCGGAGAGCCTCGCCGGCCTCCAGGCGGCACACCCGGACCTCGTCCGGATCGACGCCGCGAACAACGTCGTGATCCGCGAGGACGCTCCCCGGCCGGGCAAGGTCGGGCTCATCTCCGGCGGCGGGTCGGGCCACGAGCCGATGCACGGCGGCTACGTCGGACTCGGCATGCTTGACGCGGCATGCGCCGGCAACGTCTTCACCTCGCCGGTGCCCGATCAGATGGAGGCCGCGACGCGGGCCGTCGACGGCGGTGCCGGCGTCCTGCACATCGTCAAGAACTACACCGGCGACGTCCTGAACTTTGAGATGGCCGCAGAGCTCGTCGCCGGCGAAATCGAGGTCCAGTCGGTCGTCACCAACGACGACGTAGCGGTCCAGGACTCGCTGTACACGGCCGGCCGACGCGGCGTCGGCGTCACCGTCCTCCTCGAGAAGATCGCGGGCGCCCAGGCCGAGGCCGGTGGCTCGCTTGCCGCCGTCGCCGCGACGGCGACGAAGGTCAACGGCCAGGGTCGGTCGATGGGCCTCGCGCTCACGTCGTGCATCGTTCCCGCTGCCGGCACGCCGACGTTCGAGATTGGCGACGACGAGGTCGAAGTCGGGATCGGGATCCATGGCGAGCCCGGCCGGCGGCGGGAGAAGCTGGCGCCCGTCGACGAGATGGCCGAATGGCTGGTCTCACCGATCGTCCAGGACCTCGGCCTGAAGGCAGGCGACACCGTGCTGGCGTTCGTGAATGGCATGGGCGGCACTCCGCTCATCGAGCTGTACACGGCGTTCAACAGCGTGGCAAAGATCCTCGGCGGGCAGAGCATCACTGTTGGCCGGAGTCTCGTCGGCAACTACATCACGAGCCTCGAGATGGCCGGGTTCTCGGTCACGCTGCTACGGCTCGACGACGAGCTCACGAAGCTCTGGGACGCGCCGGTCCACACGCCGGCGCTGCGCTGGGGGATCTGATCGATGCGTGACGGTGTCGTCGCCTGGCTCCGCTCGGCGGCGACGCGCGTCCACGCCGAAGCGCCGTCGCTGACCGCGCTCGACCAGGCGATCGGCGACGGCGACCACGGCATCAACCTCGACCGCGGCTTCAAGGCGATCGTCGCGATGCTCGACGAGCTGCCGCCAGCCGAGGCCGAGGCAACGGACGGCGGAGCGACCGCCGACGTCCTGCGACAGGCGGGCAAGCGCCTCATCAGCACGGTCGGAGGAGCGTCCGGGCCGCTGTACGGCACGGCGTTCCTGCGAGGCGCCGGAGCGATGGCAGCGAACGAGTCCGCCTCGGACGCGGCCGCCTTCGCCACGGCGCTCGAGGCGGCGGCCAGTGGGATCTCCGCCCTCGGCAAATCGGCGGAGGGCGAGAAGACCATGCTCGACGCGCTGTTCCCGGCCGCCCGAGCAGCTCGCGCGGCGCTGGACGGCGGAGGCGACCTCGTCGCGGTCACGGCCGCGGCCCGCGACGCCGCTGCGGACGGCGCCGCCGCGACGGTCCCGATGCTCGCCACGAAGGGCCGGGCGTCGTACCTCGGCGACCGGAGCGTCGGCCACAAGGATCCGGGGGCGACGTCGGCGGCCGTGCTGCTCGCGGTCCTCGCCGAGACCGCTGCCGGCGCGGCCGAGCCGTCCGGCGCGGCCGGCGCGCCCGCCTGACCGGCCATGGCGCGGGCGACGCTCGTCGGGCGCCCGGGATCACCCGGTGTCGGGGTCGGGCGGCTGCTGTGGGTCGCGCCGGCCCATCACTCAACCAACGGCAACGGTCCCAGCGCATCGGTCGGCCGATATCAGGCGGACCCTGCCGTCGAGCGTCTTCGCCTCCAGGCGGCTCTCGACGCCGCCGCGGAGCAGCTCACCGCGCTGGCCGCCGAGGCGGCGTTGCGCGCCGGTGATGAGGTTGGGGCGATCTTCGGCGCCCAGGCGCTGTTCGCCGCCGATCCGGGCATCGTCGACCCGGCGCTGGCGGCGATCGACGACGGCGCATCCGCGGAAGAGGCGATCGATCGCGTGACTGCGGCCAAGGCGGACGCGCTCGCATCCGTTGACGACGAGTACTTCCGTGAACGCGCTGCCGATGTCCGCGACGTCGGGAGCCGCGTCGTGGACGTTCTCACGGGCCGCTCGCGACCCGCGCTCCACCGGCCCGATGGGTCGCCGGCGATCCTCGGCGCGGTCGATCTCGATCCGTCGCTCGTCGTCTCGATCCGGCCCGAGCTCGTGACCGGCATCGCGCTCGCGGGCGGCGCGCCGAGCGGGCACGCGGCGATCGTTGCGCGAGCGCTCGGGATCCCCTTGGTGGTCGGCCTGGGATCGGGGCTTCGTGACGACCTCGATGGGACCGCGGTCGCGGTGGACGGCTCGATCGGGCAGCTTCTCGTTGAGCCCGATCGGGCCGACATCGAACCGGCGGGTGCCGCTCGCGCCGGTCCGCCGTCCCGGGCGGCAGACGCGGCCGGAACCGTGACGATCGCGGAGATCGGCGCCAACGTCGGATCGATTCGCGAAGCGGAGGCGGCCGCCGCGGCCGGAGCGGACGGGATCGGGCTCGTCCGGACCGAGCTGCTGTTCCTGGGGCGGTCGGTGCCGCCGGGCCTCGACGAGCAGCGCTCCCTCTATCGCCGAATCGCGCGGGCGATGGCCGGACGACGAGTCGTCTTCCGGACACTCGACATCGGCGGCGACAAGCCGGCTCCCTATCTCGCCGCCGAGCCGGAGATGAACCCCGCGCTCGGCGTGCGCGGCGTCCGCATGAGCCTGGCTCGACCGGACCTCTTCGAGACCCAGCTTCGGGCTCTGCTCGAGGCAACGCCGGACGAGCCGCTCTGGGTCATGCTGCCGATGGTCGCGACGGTCGACGATGTTGCGGCGGCTCGGCGCGCGCTGGCTGGAGCGGTCGATAGCTCACGACGGGCCGGTGCGGACGTCGCGACCGACGTCCGCCTCGGCGTGATGATCGAGATCCCATCGGCCGCGCTGATGGCTGATGCGCTGGCCGACGTCGTCGACTTCTTCAGTATCGGCACGAACGATCTCGTCCAGTACACGCTGGCGGTCGACCGGACGAGTGCGTCGCT
>JBJMMH010000041.1:0-12991 GCA_045804885.1 Chloroflexota bacterium
GATCCGAGCCTCTTCCTCCGCGAACGCGTAGGTCCCCCATCCTCGGTCTACCCGCTCCAGGTATTCGGCCCACTCTTCCTCGGACCAGGCCCACGGATAGTCGGCTGCCCAAAGCCCGCGAGCGGACGACGCGTAGGCAACGAGCCCGGTCATGCGGTCGGGGTAGGTCGCACCGAACATCGCGCAAACGGCCGTGCCGTCCTGCGCGCCAAAGAGAACACCGCTTCGAGAGTCGGCGTCGTCCATCACGGCGCGGAGATCGTCTACCCGAGCCTCTACCGTCAATTGGTACTCGCCCTGCACGAGATGGTCTGAGAGTCCGGTGCCGCGACGATCGAAGATAAGGACGCGCGAAAAAGTGGCGAGCCGTCGGAGATAAGCGGCGGTGACGGGCCACTGCCAGACTGCCTCGAGATTCGTCACGAATCCCGGCACGAACACCAGGTCCAAAGGACCGGAACCCAATATCTGGTAGGCGATGTGGACGCCGTCCACCGTCTTTACGTAATGGGTCTCGGGGATCACGCCGATAGTCTCCGGCGGAGCGGTCATGCGCCGCAAGCAAGTCTGCCGACGTAATGATGCGGCGAACTCAAACACCAACGCCGCGCGAAACCCGAGCCTGCCAAGACCTTTGACGGTGAACGGCGGAGGATTCGAACGCTCTGGCCTCACTTGGCGGAGCGCTCGCCTGATCGAAGCTTCCGATCCAGGAGCTCGACCTAAACCGCAACCTATTGGGTCTTGGTCGCCGTCGACGATCGCCCGGTGGGCTCCGGCTCGTCGGCGCCCCACGGGCCCGATGCATCCCCTGCATCAGGTCGGACGGCAGCGTGCGTGGCTACGTGGCTGAACGCCCGAATCGGGATCGAAGGACGCTCACTGCGCGCAGATTTGATGCAGGAGCCGCATCCGCGCCGACCGACCGCGGTCGCATCCGATCAGCCGCCCCGGCTCAGCATCACGAGGATGATCGCCCCCGCGAAGCAGCTCGCGGTCGCCAGGCAGGCAAAGCCGCCCACGAGCGCATGCCCAAGCGCCCGGCCGTCGCGGCCGCCGACGCTCGACCGCCACGTCGCCCGGAGGCCGACGGCGGCGATCGCCGCGAAGACGATCCCTAGCACGACGAGACCGGCAACCAGCAGCGGGATCTGGCTGGCCTCCCGGACGGTCAGGGCGTACAGCAGGTACGCGACGGAGAGGACCAGCGCGACCAGCAGCAGGACACCGGTCGGCGTGATGCGGATCGGACCGACGTGGGCGCCCGTCTCGGGAGCCGGAGTGGCGCGACGAGCCTGCGCACCGTATCGGACGCCGTTGGATCGCCGTCGGTCGGTCATCGCGGCGGAGCGTAGCAGGGCGGCTAAAATCCGTGGACCTTCAGGGGAATCACCACGTGCGTATCGCCCAGCTTGCGCCCACATACGAGCGCGTTCCGCCCGCTGCGTACGGCGGGACGGAGCTCGTGGTCGCGCTCATCACCGACGAGCTGGTCCGCCGCGGCCACGACGTCACGCTCTACGCCAGCGGCGACTCGCAGACGAGTGCCCGGCTCCGGAGCGTGACACCGACGGCCGTCCGCTACGGCGACGTCGTCGACGGCATCCGCCACGCCGAATACTTCCAGCTGGTCAACGCCCAGACCTGCTTCCTCGACGGCGACCGCGGCGAGTTCGACATCATCCACAACCACGCCGGCGTCGAGGGGGTCGTCCTCGCGGCCGAGTCCCGGACGCCGGTACTCACGACGAACCACAACCCGTTCGTGCCGCGGATCGCCACGATCTGGGATGCGTATCCCTGGGCTCACAACTCGCTCTCCGCGGCGAGCGCGGCGACGTACCCGGCAAAAGGCGCGATCCCGCCGATCCACCACGGCATCGACGTGGAGTCGTTCACGTTCGGCGACCGACCGCAGGGCGACCTCCTCTTCCTGGGCCGCTTCTCACCGGAGAAGGGCGCGGTTCGCGCGATCGAGGCCGCCCGACGGGCAGGCAGACGGCTCCTTCTCGCCGGCAAGGTCGACGCTGTCGATGCGAAGCACTTCGCCGAGGTCATCGAGCCGCAACTCGACGGCGACCGGATTCGCTATGTAGGCGAGGCCGACGCGACCGAGAAGCGGCGACTTCTCGCGGATGCCCGAGCGCTCCTGTTTCCGATCGAGTGGGACGAGCCGTTCGGGCTCGTGATGATCGAGGCGATGGCGTCGGGGACGCCGGTGCTTGGCTTCCGGCGGGCAAGCGTGCCGGAGGTGGTCGAGCCCGGGGTCAGCGGCTTCGTCGTCGACGACGTCGACGGTCTCGTCCGGGCGATCGAGCACGCGCGCGACATCGACCGGCGGGCGTGCCGCCGCCGGGCCGAGGAGCGCTTCGGCGTCGGCCGGATGGTCGATGACTACGAGGCGGCCTACGCGTCGGTCGTCGAGAGGGCCGGAGCCGGCGCCCGCCAGGCCTGATCCCGGACACCTCGGATCCGGCGGCGCCAAGGATCAGCTATCTCAGCCACGACCCCCGCGCGTCCGGTGGTAGACGGCGACGTTGTACGAGAGCCGCGGCCGCGTGAGGGCCGCCGCGAGGGCGCTCCCGGCCTCGCCGAACGCGCCCGTCAGGAAGGATCGCGCCGCCTCGACGTCCGTGAAGGCCCAGAAGCAGTGGACGACCCGGATCCGGAACCCTGCAGACAGGAAGGGACCGTCGCGACGGCTCCACGTCCTGTACTCGGGAAGGTCGCCGCGCAGTCGCGAGACGTCGTCACGGCCGTAGTCGTGGACGACGAGCACGCGACCATCGGGTCGCAGGACGCGGTCTGCTTCCGTGAGGTCGCGCTCGTCGACGCCGCGGAACGCCGACCAGCGGGCCACGATGGCGTCGGCTGAACCGGCCGGGACGGGGAGCTCCAGCGATCCGGGTCCGTCGGCGGCGGCCACTGGCGTCACCCGCGCCGCCGCCGCCTCGAGCCGGTCGATCTCCGCGGCGCCCCCCTCGACCACGACCACCTCGCGACCGGCGATCGGGCCCAACGCGTCGAGAGCTCGGTCGATCTTGCCCTCGGCGTCGAGCGCGGCGCGCAGGGCATCCGCATAGGGCGCGGCTAGGGAGAGCGGCAGGTCGGCCACGGCGGCAGAGTATGCGACGATCCCGAGCGTGATGCGCATGCGGGTCCGCGAGATGCCCCCCGCGATCGTCCTGTTCCTGATCTACGCGTTCGTCATCCTCGGAGGCATCGGCATCTCGCTCCGGTTCGTGGTCGACCTCGCGATTGGCGCGCCGGTGAGCCCGACCGGAGTCGTCGTCATGGTCCTCCTCGCGTACACCATCTTCACGACCACGCTCGTCCTCCAGCGCAAGGAGGCGAGTCGCAGCCTCGCGCTCGGCCTCGCGAGCCTCACACTCCCGTTGGCGCCGTACCTCCTCTTCACGGGCCTGCCGATCCAGGCGGCGTTCGTCGCGGCGCTGGCATTCTTCCTGTTCCGCGGCCTCCTCAGCCAGCGGGTACGGGCGTACCTCAGCGAGCCGTGATCCGGGACTGAGCGACGAGACCTGTGGCGCGGCACGGCCGCGCCGGTGACGGTACCCTCTGCGGAGCGATCCGCCGCGCGGACCCGCCACGGCGCCCCGGCCGAGTCGCCGGACAGCCGCCGACCCAGTTGACGACCGTCACAGACGAGGCACGACCGAACCGTGAGCAAGGAGTCCCGCCGGGCGGCCCGGAACGCCCGAACGGCTAGCGGCCGAACCAGCAGCGGCCCGTCCGGCAGCGCCCGCGCGGGCCGCCGCGAGCGGGTCCGACACATCGAGCACCGCGAGCCGTTCGTCCAGCGCTACCGGACCTTGATCATCGCGGTCGCCGTCATCGCGGTCGCAGCCGTGGGTGTCGGCCTCGTGTTCGCCCAGTCGACCCAGGCTGCCTTCACGTGCTCGATCGAGTTCGATCCCTCGCCGACGCCGTCACCGGCGGCCGGGGCGAGCGCCCGGCCAGGGTTCGCCGAGGACAACATGGGCGCGTCCCATGACGTTCAGCGGCCACAGCGGTACACGTTCTGCCCGCCGGCCAGCGGCAACCACTACAACGTCTCGGGTCTCGGGCCGATCGTGCCACGGGTCTATGGGCCCAACGACAGCATCGGACCGTCGAACTGGGTCCACAACCTCGAGCACGGCGCGGTCGTCATCCTTTATCGCGGCGACAGCGAGGGTGCAACCGATGCCGGCCAGCAGCGATTCAAGCAGTTCTTCGATTCGTTCCCGGACAGTCCGATCTGCAAGCTGCCGGCCGGCCGCCTCTCGCCGGTGATCGCCCGATTCGATCAGATGAAGTGGCCGTACGCCGCCCTCGTCTGGAACCGCGTGCTGCCGCTGCCGGAATGGGATCCGAACCTCGTCACGCAGTTCTATGAGACGGAGTCAGAGCGGCTCGACGCCGACGGCGCATTCGTCGCGCCGCCGGAGCCGCAGTGCACGCTACCCTCGCAGAGCCCGGCTCCGGGGTCCTCGGTGGCGCCGAGCGGATCGGTCGCGCCGAGCGGCTCGGTCGCGCCAGCCTCCCCCGCCGCGAGTCCGAGCCCGTCGGCCGCGCCGAGCTGATCGTCGGTGGCAAAGCCCGCTCTCGAGCGTCCCGGCAAGATTGTCTGCGTCGGGCTGAACTACCGCTCCCACGTCACGGAAGGGGCCGGCCGCGAGGTGCCGGATCGGCCGTTGCTGTTCTCGAAGTTCGCCAACGCCATCGTCGGCGACGGCGAGCCAATCGTCCGACCCGAGGGCTGCCACGCCCTCGACCTCGAGGTTGAGCTCGGTGTCGTGATCGGCGGGCGTGCCCGGCGAGTCACCGAGGCCCAGGCGATGGACCACGTCGCGGGGTACGTCGTCGTCAACGACGTCTCGGCCCGCGACTGGCAGGGCAGCCCGCCGGCGCTCCGCGAGGGCGAGAAGGGCGACGGTCAGTGGCTCCGGGCCAAGGGCTCCGACACGTTCCTGCCGATGGGTCCCGTCTTCGTCACGAAGGACGAGCTCGACCCGGCAGCGGGTGTTCGCCTCCGCTCCTGGCGGATCCCGGCGGACGCCGGCGAACCGCAGCTCATGCAGGACGGCACGACGGCCGACATGATCTTTGGCGTCCCGGCGCTGATCGCGTTCATCAGCCGCCACATCACGCTGGAGCCAGGCGACGTGATCGCGACCGGCACACCGGCCGGTGTCGGCGTCTTCCGCGAACCACCGATCTTCCTCGAGCCGGGCGATCGCGTTCGCTGCGAGGTCGAGGGCATCGGGTCGGTCGAGAACCCGATCGTCGACTGGACGGACGATCCGCGCGATCGCTGATCGCGGCACACTAGGCTCGTGCTCGCCCTGGTCAAGACGAAGCCCGGCGCCGGCCTCGAGCTCTGCGACGTGCCCGAGCCGGCGATGGGCATCGACGACGTCCGCATCCGCGTCCTCAAGACCGGCATCTGCGGCACCGACCTCCACATCGCCGACTGGGACGCCTGGGCTCAAAAGACCATCGAGCCGCCCTTGATCGTCGGACACGAGTTCGTCGGCGAGGTGATCGAGATCGGCGGCAACGTCGACGACGTCACGATCGGCGACATCGTGAGCGGCGAGGGCCACGTCGTGTGCGGCCGCTGCCGCCACTGCCGGGCCGGCCGTTACCACCTCTGCGCGAACTCGATCGGGCTGGGTGTCGGCCGTGACGGCGCGTTCGCCGAGCAGGTCGTCCTGCCCGTCACCAACGTCTGGCACCACTGGCCGCGCATCGACCGCGAGTCGCAGGCGCTCTTCGACCCATTCGGCAATGCCGTCCACACCGCCCTCGCGTTCTCGGTTCTCGGCGAGGACGTCCTCGTCGTCGGCGCGGGCCCGATCGGGCTCATGGCGACCGCTGTCGTCCGCCACGCGGGGGCCCGCTTCGTCGTCGTGAGCGAGCCGAACCCGTTCCGACGTAAGCTCGCGACGAAGATGGGCGCGACGCTCGTCGTGGATCCCCGCGAGCGGAGCCTTGCGGACGCCCAGGCGGAGCTCGGCATGGTCGAGGGCTTCGATGTCGTCCTCGAGATGTCGGGCAACGCCGCGGCGCTCCGCGACGCGATGGCGAACATGGCGCACGGCGCCGGCATGGCCGTCCTCGGCATTCCGACAGCCGACGTCCCGATCGACTTCAACCACGTCATCTTCAAGATGCTGACGGTGCGCGGCATCTACGGCAGGGAGATGTTCGAGACGTGGTACAAGATGTCGGTGATGCTCCAGTCCGGGCTCGACATCCGCCCGGCGATCACCCATCGGTTCTCGTTCCGCGAGCATGAGGCAGCATTCGCCGCAGCCCGCTCCGGCGACGCCGGCAAGGTGATCTTGGACTGGGGCGGGGAGGCTTCCTGATGACTCAAACACGCAGTGATCCCCTCGCGTTCCTCGGCGAGGACCTCGCGGACCTTCGCGACAAGCATCTCTATCGGCCGTTGCGGGTCATGTCGTCGGCTCAGGGCCCGGTCGTCGTCGTCGACGGCAAGGAGCTCGTCAGCCTGTCGTCGAACGACTATCTCGGCCTGACCCACCACCCACGCCTCCGTCAGGCGGCGCTCGATGCCGTCCAGGAGTTCGGCGCGGGGAGTGGCGCCGTCCGGACGATCGCCGGGACGATGGACCTCCATGAGGACCTCGAGCGGGACCTTGCCGCCTTCAAGGGCACCGAGGCCGTCCTTACGTTCCAGAGCGGCTTCACCGCGAACACGGGCGTGATCCCGACAATCACCGGGGAGCAGGACCTGATCGTCTCCGACGCCCTGAACCACGCCTCGATCATCGACGGGATGCGCCTCTCGAAGGCGCCCCGCAAGGTCTATCCGCACGCCGATGTCGCCGCACTCCGCGAAGTGCTCCGGGCGGCCCGTGATCACGGCCGGGACGGCACAGGCGAGCCGCATCGACTCATCCTCGTCGTCACCGACGGCGTCTTCAGCATGGACGGCGACATCGCGCCGCTGCCCGGCGTCGTCGAGGCGGCGGAAGAGGCGGGAGCGGCCGTGTTCGTCGACGACGCTCATGCGTCCGGCGTGCTGGGACGGGACGGGCGCGGTTCGGTTGACCACTTCGGGCTCCACGGCCGCGTCGCGATCCAGGTCGGGACGCTGTCGAAAGCCGTCGGCGTGCTCGGCGGCTATGTCGCCGGCTCGCAGGACCTCCGCGACATGCTGATCCAGCGCTCGCGGCCGTTCCTGTTCTCGACGTCGCATCCGCCGGCCGTCGCCGCTGCCTGCCGCGAGGCGCTCCGGGTCATGCGGGACGAGCCGGGCCTGATCGAGCGCCTCTGGTCGAACACCCGGCGGTTCAAGGCCGAGCTCGCCCGGCTCGGGTTCGACATCGGCGTCTCGGAGACGCCGATCACGCCGGTGATGATGGGCGACCCCGACACGGCCGGCAGGTTCAGCCAGCGGCTCTTCGAGGAGGCGATCTTCGCCCAGCCGGTCGTCTATCCGACGGTCGCGATGGACAAGGCCCGGATCCGGACGATCGTGACCGCGGCGCACAGCGACGATCACCTCGACCGAGCCCTGGGGGCGTTCGGGAAGGTCGGTCGAGAGCTGGGGCTGATCGCCGCTTGAGCGACGAGCTCCAGGCAGCCCCCGATCTCACCGTCCAGGCCCGCGACCTCCCGCTCGACGGGCATCTCCACACCGACCTCTCGCCGGACAGCGCCGTCCCGATCGATGCGTACGCCGCGCAGGCAGTCGAGCGCGGCATCGCCGAGATCTGCATCACCGACCACGTCGATTTCGAGCCGGGTGCGCCCGCCTACGCATACGCGCCGTTCGAGGTCCGCGAGCGGATCGTTCGCGAGGCCGCCGAGCGCTGGGGGCCGGACGGCGTGGCCATCCGCTTCGGCGTCGAGATCACGTACGACTCGCGCCACGAGGCGGGGATCCGGGACCACCTCCGACGCCATCCCTACGACTTCGTGATCGGCAGCGTCCACGTCTACGACGACTCCCCGTTCCACGCCTCGCGGGTGGCCGCGTGGACGCAGGGCCGACCGCTCGCCGAGATCGTGGCGCCCTATTTCGACGAGGTCCTGGCGGCGATCCGGTCCGGGCTGTTCGACACGCTCGGCCACCTCGACTTCGTGAAGCGCTACCTCATGCCGCACGTGACGCCGGCCGACTTCGCCGCCGCGCCGGAGCTGTACGAGCCGCTCCTCCGGGCGCTCGTCGACAACGGGACCGCGCTCGAGATCAACACGAGCGGCCTCCGCCAGACTCCGCGCGAGACGTATCCGAGTCCCGCTATCGTCGAGCGGTTCAGGGTGCTCCGAGGCACCGCCGTTTCGGTCGGATCCGACGCCCATACGGAAGGGGCATTCACATCGGGCCTCGAGGCGGGGTATCGTGTGGCAGCCACCGCCGGGGTCCGTGAGCTGTCGTTCCGTCGAGGTGGCGAGCGGGTCGCCGTGGACCTGCCGGACCGGTTCCGTCAACCGGCTCGACCTAACGAGGCGGCTATCCGATCGTTATGACGATCGACGACGTCGCGATCGAGCGGCTAGTGGCCGAGGCTCAGACCGGGGACGAGTGGGCCTTCGGGATGATCTTCGATCATTTCCACGAACCGGTCTTCCGTTACATCGCCAGCCGCGTCCATCGCCCGTCGGACGCGGAGGACCTGACGCAGCTGGTCTTCGTCAAGGTCCTGGAGGCACTGCCGCGCTACGAGTCGCGGGGTGTCCCCTTTGGGGGCTGGCTCTTCCGGCTGGCCAGGAACGCGGTGATCGATCACGTCAGGACACGCCACGACCACGCCGAGCTGGAAGCGGTGTCGGAACGGGCTCACGCGGACTTCGGTCCCGACGAGCTCGCGATCGTGCGCCAGGAACTCGACGCGGTGGGGGCGGCGCTCGCGGTCCTGACGGACGAGCAGCGCGAAGCTGTCGCGCTCAGGTTCTTCGCCGGGCTCTCCGCCCGCGAAGCGGCCGAGGCGATGGGCAAGCAGGAAGGAACCGTTCGAGGACTCCAGTTCAGGGCGATCGCGGCGCTACGCCGGGAGCTCGGTGTGACCATCGAGCCGATCGCCGCGGGCAGGGAGATCCGCCTGTCCCCGCAGGCCGGGGTCGCGAACGATGGATGATCACATGCAGGCTTCGATTGGGGCGGCCCTCGAGGTCGAACGGCGACTCGACGACTTCGCGCGCGCCCGCCTGACGCCCTCCGCGGCGGCCAAGGCGCGGGCGAGGGCGCGCGTCATGCGCGAGGCGCGTCTCGCGTTCGCCGGCCACGCTGCGGCAGCCGCGGCGGCGGTCGAGCTCGAGCGTGTTCGGGCGTCGACTCGACGACGGCTGATCCGGCGCGGCGCGGGGCTCGCACTCGCGGCGACACTGTCGCTCGTCGCCGTCGGCGGCACCCTTGCTGCCACGACCGCTGGCGGGCCGCTGTACGGCACCCGCGTGTGGCTCGAAAGGGTCGCGTTGCCGTCCGGCGCCGACGCCCGGGCGAACGCCGAGATCGTCCGACTGGACGCCCGGCTCGCCGAGCTCGAAGCGGCCGTGCGATCTGGCGACCGGGCCGCTGTCGCCGCGGCACTGACTGCATACCAGGACATCGCCGACGAGGCAATCGCGGCTGCCGGCGCTGACGCCAGTGCCGTCGAGAAGGTCCTCGCCGCGCTTGGCCGTCACCTCGCCGTGCTCGAGCGTGTCGCCGACCAGGTGCCGCCACAGGCAGCCGAGGCGATCAACCGCAACATCGAGCGCGCGATCGAGCACGCCGACGCTACGATCGACCGGATCGAAGCGACGCCACCCGGCCTGAGCCCGAACAACGGCGGCGCCCCGGTGCAGCCCGAGGGACCTCCGCGGCCGGCCGAGGCAACGCACCGGCCTGCGGCAACGCAGCGGCCGCCGGCCGCGCAACCGCCGGTCGCGCAACCGCCGGTCGCTCCGACCGCCGAACCTACCCCGAAGCCCACGCCGAAGGCACCACCGAAGGCGTCGACCCCGCCGCGCCCTCCGAAGATCCCGCCCGGCCAGTCGGACGATTGACGCCCTGAGGGCCGCAGGCACCGCCGGGGGAGCGGGCATGGAACTCGTGGTGCTCGGCGCCGGACCGGCCTACACCGACCGGACCGGCGCGACTGGTGCGGCATACCTCGTCCGGCACAGCGAAACGGCGCTGCTGCTCGATCTCGGGCAGGGGTCGTTCCCGCGGCTCGCGGGCCAGCTGGAGCCGAGCACGCTGGACCTCGTGGCAATCAGCCACCTTCACCCGGACCATTTCGTCGATCTCGTCGCGCTGCGCCACTACCTGCGGTGGGAGTTCCAGCCGGCGCGCAGGGTCGCCGTCACCGGACCGCCGGGCCTCGCCCCTCGCCTCGACGCGCTTCATGCCGAGCCTGGCTTCACGGCCGCGGCGCTCGACGTTTCCGAGCTGCAGCCGGGCGCGACGGAGGTCTGCAGCCTGCGCCTCGAGGCGCGCCGCGTCCGACACACGACCGACAGCTTCGCGTTCCGCGTCTCGATCAACGGCGACGATGATGGGCCGGGTCTCGTCTACTCCGGCGACTGCGGGTCCGCGATGGACCTCGCGCCGCTCGTCCACGCAGGCGACGACCTGCTCGTCGAGGCGTCGTTCGGCGTGGGGCCGGTACCACCAGGTGCCGCCCATCTCGACGCGCCGGCGATCGTCGCACTCGCGATGGCGACCCGGCCCGGCCGGATCCTGCTGACGCACATCCAGATGGGATACGACCCGGCCGAGGCCGCGGCCGCGGTCAGCGCCAAGTTCGACGGCCCCGTCAGCGTCGTCGAGCCGGGGTACGAGACCGCCGTCGGCGCCTAGCGCCCGAGTTCCGCGACAGGAGAACCAAGCCCGAACACGAACAGACGGGACGTCCCTCGAAAGGAACGCCCCGTCCGGGTCTCGGGGACCCCAGGTTGGGGTCCGGCGGGCTGGCCCGCCCCGGATCAGCCGAGGCGGTCGCGCCGCCGGACGTGCTCCGGCACCGGGGTGATGAACCCGATTGCCAGGGCGAAGCCCGCGACGGCGAGCAGGATGAGCATGAGGGTGAAGCCCGGGTTGGCCGGCGCGGCGGATGGCGCAAGCGCATCCGTCGGCGGAGGCGTCAGCGCGAGCGGGACCGGCGCGACGAAGACCGGCGAGTCATCCGAGTCGGGCTCGGTCTCATCGGAGTCGATCGTCGCGACGTTGACGAGCGGCTGGGCGAGCTCGGCTGCACCTTCGTCGATGGTCGCATCGTACGTGAGCGAGCCGTTCTCGCTGACGACGTCGGCCGTCCAGGTGAGCGTCCTCGTTGCCGGGTTGTAGCTGCTGAACGTGAACTGGGCATCGCTGCTGGCCGTGCCGTTGACGTACGTCACGCCTTCAGGCAGGACGTCGGTGATGACCGCGTTGTTGACCTCGCCCTTGACCGTGTAGTCGAGGGTGTAGGTGACGGTGTCGCCTTCCTCGGCCGTCGGCAGATCGACCGTCTGGCCGTTGCCGATATCCGTCGAGACAAGCGGCGCGTCGTTGCTCTTCGCGATCCCGAGCTCAGGGTTCGGGCTCACGGTCTCCTCGGCCGACTCGCACGTCGGCACTTCAGCGACGCAGAGCTCCACGACGTTGGTGAGAGCGCTATCGGCGGCCGCGTCGATGGTCACGTCGTACGTGATCGTGACCGCCGGATCGCCGTCGTCGAGGGACGCGTACGTCCAGGTGAGCGTCCGGCCGTCGGCCGAGACGGTGAACGAATCCTCGGCAGGAGTCGAGGACTGCGAGCCGACGACGTACGTCTGGCCGACCGGCAGCGTGTCCGTGATGACGGCGTCAGTCACGGGGCCTTCGGCGACCTGGGCCAGGATCGTGAACGTTACGGTCTGGCCGGCGTCGACGGCTCCGTCCTCGTCGTTCGAGGTCTTGTCGATGCCGATCTCCGGGCAGCGGACTTCCTCGGCGGCCGAGTTGTCGTCGACCGGGGTCTCGCCCTGCGAGAGGAAGGCGGTGTTCGGGACCAGGCCGCAGTCCTCGAAGTCGGTGTTGGCGACGACGTGGACCGAGATCTGGGAGTGAGCCGGCAGGTTGCCGCTGAAGCTCAGGGCGTTGCCGACGAGCGTGAAGTCGTTGATCGCGGGTGCCGGCGGCGTCTGGGCCTGCGACTGGATCGTCCAGCTGAAGCCGGAGTCGAGCGTGTCGTTGACGTTGACGTCAAAGGCGGTACCGTCGCCGTTGTTGACGACCGTGATGGTGAAGCCGATCGGGGTGCCGGCAACCACCGGGGCCTCGTGATCGGCAGTCTTGGCGATGCCGAGCTCGGGGCAGTCGACCACGATGCTGGCGTCGTCAGCGTTGTTGGCGTCAGCGCCGGCGGGCTCGTTGTCCGCGCCGATGATGACGCTGTTCAGGAGCGTGCCGCAGTCCTCGAAGTCCGTATCGCCACCAATGTGGATGACGACGACGTCATCGACGGCGAGGTCGCCGAGATCGCAGTGGAGCGTGCCACCGGCAATCGCATCACAAGGGTTGCTGATGGTGCTGCCGTTGAGGGTGACGTTGGAGACGGCCCACGCGACGCCTGCCGGCAGCGTGTCGTCGAGGACGACGTTGACCGCCGTGTCAGGGCCGTTGTTCGTGACCGTGATCGAGAACGCGGCGGTCTCGCCCGCGCTGATCGGCGTGACGTCGGCCGTCTTCTCGACGGAGACGTCGGCGCACTCGACGACGATGGTCGCATCGTCGCTGTTGTTGCCCGTGGCCCCGGCCGGCTCGTTCGAAGCAGAGACCGTGACCAGGTTCGGAAGTGGGCCGCAGTCACCGCCGTCGACGGCGCCGACGATCGTGATCGTGACGTTGGCGCCTGCCGCCAGGGTTGGGAACGTGCAGTCGAGGGTGTTGGCCACGATCGCGCAGCCAGTGACCGGAGGCGTGATCGACCAGGTCACGCCGGCCGGAAGCGGGTCGGTGACATGGACGTTCGAGGCCTGGCCGAGACCCACGTTGCTCACGGTGATCGTG
>JBJMMH010000042.1:0-2980 GCA_045804885.1 Chloroflexota bacterium
CGAGGCGCCGATACCGTCCGTCTGACTCAGCCGAACTCATTGAGCCGCGCCCTCTCGGGGGCGCGGCTCTTCTTTGCACTCGAGGCGGTCAGCGGATCCCGGTGTCGTAGGAGACGTCGACGGTCGTGATGCCGTCGCCGACGGTGACCGCGACAGGCGCCGCGCCGCCCATCATTCCCTCGACGGGTTGGGGTTCGACGGTGTAGGGGCCGGGCGGGAGCGACAACCCATAGGCGCCGTCAGCGGCGCTCGTCGTCCGGCCGGCCTCACGGCCGTCCGCGGTCACGACGACGATCGTCGCCCCGGCTACCGGACGGTCGTTGCAGGCCGGGTCGTTCGGTCGGACGACGGGACAGGTTGGACCGGCGAGGACGTGGCCCTGGATCCCCGTTCCACCGGGGACCACCCCGCCGCCACCTCCGCTGCCCGAGCCCGCGCCCGGAACACCGGACGGCACCGGCGGGCCCTGCTCGACCGTCAGGGCCACGGCTCCGTCGTGACCAACGGAGAACGTCCACGCGTGGCGGTTGATGCAGCCGGAAGGGCAATCGCCCCATCCGACTTCGAATCTGACGGTGTAGCCGTCGGCCGTCTCGGAGCCGGTCCACGAGCAGCAGCCGCCGATCATGTTCGGGTCGGCGGGGCCGATGGGCGCCAGGGCCGGGTAGACCTCCGCGACGCGGGCGGCGGCGTCTTCGACGGAGGTGACGGGACGCGGCGCGGCGGTGGGCGACGATGCGCCGCCGGCACCGCTCGCGCAACTGGCAAGGACGAGGATCGAGACGATCCCCGCGAGGATTCGCTTCATGGCCGTGCGACGATCATCGCACGCGCCAGGTTCCGGACGGCAGGGGCCCGGTGAGATCGCCCCGGGGTACTGCGGTCAGGCCTGCGTCGGCCGAGCCCAATCGTCGCCGATCGAGTCGCGCGAGTCGGCGCCGACGAACGCGGCGAGGCTCCCCAGAGCCACGAGGCCGATGAAGATCGTCAGGGCGACCAGGAGTTCCATTTCATTCCCTTTCATGCTGCTGCAATCATCGTGACGACGAACTGGCTTTCTGATAAGGTCCAGTTCAATGCCACGTTCGAGGACCAGTTCTGGCGGAGAGCTCCTGGTCGAGCTGCATCGCGACGACTCTGCGCCGCTCCACCGCCAGCTGGAGCAGGAGCTCCGGACGGCGATCCGATCGGGGCGGATCGAACACGACACGGCGTTGCCGTCGTCCCGAGCGCTCGCGCAGCAGCTTGGCCTGTCGCGCGGCGTGATCGTCGAGGCCTACGAGCAGCTCGTGGCGGAGGGATACCTGTCCAGCACGCCGGGCGGAGCGACTCGCGTCGCCGCAAGCGTCACCGCCACACCGAAGTCGGCCGAGCCGGCAGACGGGACGTTGCCGAATCTCCTGCCGGCCGCGGATGCAGCGATCAACTTCGCTCCGGGCCGTCCTGATGTGACCCAGTTCCCGCGGCAGGCATGGCTGAAATCGCTCCGGCGGGTCCTGAACGAGGCACCGAGCGAGCGGCTCACGTACCTCGACCTTCGCGGGACGCCCGAGGTCCGGCAGGCACTCGCGAGCTATCTGAACCGCGTCCGTGGAACGTCCGCCGATCCCGACGCGATCGTGATCTGCAACGGCTTCGCCCAGGCGCTGCGGCTCGTCGCGCAGGTCGTCCGCGAGTCCGGCGGCCGCCGGATTGCGGCCGAGGATCCCGGCTTCGCCGAGGCGGCCGCCGCTGCCGGTGACCACGGCCTCGAGCTCGAGCCGATCCCCGTCGACGGCGACGGCCTCGACGTCGCCGCCCTCGCCCGCGTCGATGCGGACGCGGTTCTCGTGACCCCGGCCCATCAGTTTCCGACGGGGGCCGTCCTGTCGGCCGAACGGCGGGCCGCGCTCGTCGCCTGGGCGAAGGAGCGCAACGCGCTCATCCTCGAGGACGACTACGACGCCGAGTACCGATACGACCGCGAACCCATCGGCGCCATCCACGGGCTGGCGCCGGAGCGCGTGATCTACACGGGATCCGCGAGCAAGACACTGGCGCCCGGCCTCCGACTCGGCTGGATGCTCGTGCCGCCGCGCCTCGTCGAGCCGATCGCGCGCACGAAGGAGCACATCGACCGCGGCTCGCCGAGCCTCGAGCAGCTCGCCTTCGCAGACTTCCTCGAACGGGGCGAGTTCGACCAGCACCTCCGTCGGATGCGGCCGATGTACCGGCGCCGCCGGGACGTGCTCCTTGAGGCGCTGCGGCGGGAGTTGCCGGAGGTGCAGCCAGTCGGCGCCTCGGCAGGGCTGCATGTCCTGGCGTGGCTGCCGCCCGGGGCCGACGAGGCCGCGATCGTTCGTCGGGCGCGTGACGAGGGCGTGGGCATATCCGGCCTCGCGAGCTACGGCTCGACAAGGGCCGGCGGGCCGGGCGCGCTCGACTTCGGGTACGGATCGGTGGGCGAAGCCCAGATCGTCGAAGGTGTCCGGATCGTCGCCGCCGCTATGCACGCCGTCGGCTAACGGCGCGGCCTCGAATGCAGGAATGGAGGAACTCGCAATGAGCTATCCAGAGCCGCGCTATCGGGGCTCATCGGGCGAGGTCACCGCGACGTTCCGCTCGAACCAAGCGCCGGCGGAGGTCGAGTACGAGAACGGGACCAAGTGCCGGTATCTCGCCACCGGCGCCGGGACCGGCGGGCTCTTCGGACTCTACCGCTGGGAGATGGTCGGGCAGGCCGGAGGACCCGCGCCGCATTTCCACCGGACTCTCGCCGAGTCCTTCTACGTGCTGCTCGGGACGGTCAAGATCTACGATGGGCGAGAGTGGATCGACGCCAAACCGGGCGACTTCGTCCACGTGCCGATCGGCGGCATCCACGGCTTCCGCAATGACTCGAGCGAGCCCGCGACGATGCTCATCCACTTCGCGCCCGGCGCTCCGCGGGAGGACTATTTCGAAGGCCTCGCCGAGTGGGCCCGATCCGGCCGACCGCCGG
>JBJMMH010000043.1:0-4408 GCA_045804885.1 Chloroflexota bacterium
TGGCCGCGTAGAAGATGTTCGCCACGTCGACGAAGACGGCGACGTTCTTTCCCACAATGACTCCTCAGTCAGATGCCGCGCGCCGGCGCGATCCCGCAGCTCGGCGCGCGCGTGCTCATCGGCCCCTCGACGCGCCGGCCCCGACCGCCGCCACGTGGAGCTCCGTTCGCGGACCGCTCTCGACGAATCCATGCCGCTCCCAGCGGGTCCGCGCCGCTGGATCGGTCGGCAGCACCGCCTCGACGACGCTGCAGCCCTTGTTCTGTGCCGATCGGACCACTTCATCGAGCAGCGCGTCGGTCACGCGGTCGATGTCGTGATCGGGATCCACCACGAGGAGGTCGACGGTACCGGCGAAGCCGCCGGCGACGACCGACGGCCGGAGGGCGAGGACCGCCCCACCGACAACGTCGCGCCGTGCCTCGGCCACGAAGACGCTCGCCGTTGGAAGGTAGACCAGCTGTCGGAGCAGGTCCGTCGGACCGAGCGGGCCGGCGTCGCGAGACACACGCACGACGTCGTCGCTCAGGGCGACGAGCCGCTCGATATCCGTGATGCGGGCCGTTCGGATCAGATATTCCACGCGGGCTGAGGCCACCTCGTAGGGCCACGGAGCTCGATTGCAGCGTCGGCATCCGATGGATTCCATCGGATCGCGGCGGCCTCGCGGGGTGGCGAGCGGAACGCTCTGGAAGCCACGCCCGGGTCGCGCCGGTCGGTGTTGCAATCGGTCCGCCGATGCATATGATACGGCATCGCTTCGGCGGCATCCTGCGCGCCGCCCGAGCCGGTATCCTGCGCCGTCGTCCGACACAGCACCGCCGCTCGAGCAGGAGTCCGTCGAACCCCTTCACGAATCGGGACCGACCGACTCCAGAGCAAGGGCAACGGGCATCGGGCGTTCAGCCGTGAACCGGACCGGACGGGGCCGTGGACGCTCCGACCGAGATTGGCGGGGGAGGATCCCGCCGATCCGTGATGAGGAGGACAGTGGATGAACTTCCGCAAGGTTAGTGCGCTCGCGAGCGTAGCCGTTCTGGCGTTCGCTGCGTGCACCAATACCGGCACGTCGCCGGCTCCGTCGACCGGAGGCGCGGCCAGCCCTGGTGCGAGTGCCGGCGCCGGCGCGAGCGCCGGTGCCAGTGGCGGTGCCAGTGGCGGTGCGCTCACGCCGAGCACGCCGCAGCCGGCCGGGGACAGCTCGAAGGGCACAGCGACGATCGCGATCGAGTTGCCTCAGCAGGGCAGCGAGAAGGCGGCGTCCGACCCGATCATCAACGGCATCAAGCTTGCCGTGAAGCTCGCCGGCGGCGCTGCCGGCGGCTACAAGCTCGACATCCCGCAGTCTGCGATCTACGACGACGCCCTGAACGGCGCACACGATCCGCAGACGGGCGCGAACAACATGAGCAAGGTCGTCTCCGACGAGGCGACGATCGCGGTCATCGGCCCGCTCAACTCGAGCGTTGCCGCGGCCGAGATCCCGATCTCGAACGAGGCCGGCCTGCTGCAGTGCTCGCCTGCCAACACCAACCCGGATCTGACGAAGGGTCAGCCGGCGAAGGACCTCCGGACGAAGCCCAACAACTACATCCGCGTCGTCACGACAGACGACGTCCAGGGTCCGGCGGCCGCGCAGTACATCTACGACGTCCTCGGCAAGAAGTCGGTCTACGTGATCGATGACACCGAGACGTTCGGCAAGGGCGTCGCCGACGCCTTCGACGGCGAGTTCAAGAAGCGCGGCGGAACCGTCGTCAAGCACGACGCGGCGCCGAAGACCACCCAGGACTACGTGTCGATCATGACCGCCGCGAAGGCGCTGAATCCGGAGTCGATCTACTTCGGCGGCGTCACGGCGACGGGCGGCGCGCGGATCCTGCTGGCGGCCGAGCAGGCCGGCCTCGGCGACATCCCGTATGTCGGCCCGGACGGCATCAACGACGGCTCCGGCGAGACCAAGGACTCGTTCCTCAACCTCGCGGGCGCCTCGGCCAAGAACGCCTACAGCACGCTCGCCGGTATCGGCGACTTCCCCGGCAAGGCCCAGTTCGACCTCGATTACAAGACGGAGTACGGGATCGACGCCACGGGCTACGCGGGCACGGGCTACGCCTGCGCCCAGGTCGTGATCGATGCCATCAAGCGAGCCGGTGACACGAGCCCGGCCGACATGACCGCGCTGCGCGAGGCCGTCCGCAAGGCCGGCACCGACACCGCGGCGAAGTACAGCACGATCGTCGGCGACATCACGTTCGACGAGAACGGTGACACCAGCCAGAAGATCGTCTCGATCTACTCGGTCGATCCTGCCGGCGCGAACGGCAAGGGCGACTGGAAGTTCGAAACGCAGGTCGACTACGCCGGCCAGTAGTCAACGCTGAGGAGATCGAGGCCGGGGATCATCTGATCCCCGGCCTCGCAACACCCCGAGCATCGCCAGCAGGAACGTCATGCAGGGGACCGTCGCTTGACCGCCATCCCGATGCAGGCCCGATCCATACGGTTAAACCGCCGCGCGATGGGCTGGATCGGTTTCGCGGTCGGCGGAATCGTCGTCTACACCCTCGTCCTCTGGGTGGACTTCGTGGTCCTGCAGAATCTGCCGGTTCCCGGCGCCCTGTCGGTCGCGGTTCAGCAGACGTTCAACGCGCTGTCGATCGGATCGATCTACGCCCTCATCGCGCTCGGCTACACGATGGTCTACGGGATCATCGAGCTCATCAACTTCGCCCACGGCGACATCTTCATGCTGGGGGCGTTCGGCGCCGTCGTGTTCATCGGCGGGATCATGGGCCAGACCGGCGCCGTACAGAACATCCCGCTGCTGATCTTCCTGATCGCGGGTGCCCTGCTCTTCACGATGCCGCTGATCGGGCTCCTGAACGTCTCGATCGAGCGGATCGTCTACCGGCCCCTGCGGAACGCCCCCCGGCTGGCGCCGCTGATCACCGCGATCGGCGTCTCGTTCATCCTCCAGAACGTCGCCCTGGTCCTGGCTGGCTCCGGTGACCGGCGCGCACCGCAGATCTTCCCGCTGAGCTGGCAGATCTCGATCCTGGGCGCCTCGATCTCGGTGCTGTCGATCTTCATCTTCGTCCTCGCGCTGACGCTGATGTTCCTGCTCCAGGGGTTCGTCGGGCGGACCCGGCTGGGCCGCGCGATGCGGGCAACGGCGCAGGATCGCGAGGCGTCCTCGCTGATGGGCGTCGACATGAACCAGACGATCTCACTTACGTTCCTCCTCGGCGGCGCCCTCGCAGCGGCGGCCGGAGTCGTGTGGGATCTCCGCTTCGGCTATGTCCGCCAGGACCTGGGATTCAACGCCGGCCTCAAGGCGTTCACCGCCGCGGTGCTCGGCGGCATCGGCAACATCACGGGGGCCGTGCTCGGCGGTTTCGTGATCGGCTTCGTCGAGAACTTCGCCTCGGCGAACAACCTCTCGCGCTGGTCGGAGTTCGCCGTGTTCATGGTTCTGACGTTCGTCCTCATCTTCCGGCCGTCGGGAATCCTCGGCCAGCAGACCGGAGACCGGGCATGACGGCCGCGGCGACCCCCCAGACGCGAACGACGACGCCGCCGCGCGGCATGCGCAACCAGCTCAACTCCTTCGCCAGCCAGCACCGCTCGATCTCGATCATGATCGGGATGCTGATCGTGGCGGTGTTGCTGCTTGTCCTGCCACGGTTCCCACCGCTTTCGCTGATCCAGAACATCGGACCGTGGTACGACGCGTTCGCCAACGCCGGTGTCTACGTCCTGCTGGCGATGGGCCTGAACGTCGTCATCGGCATGGCCGGCCTGCTCGACCTCGGCTACGCCGCGTTCTTCGCGATCGGGGCGTACACGTACGCGTACACGAACTCGCCGTACGCCGGCAACGACATCCCGTTCATCCCGATGCTGTTCGTCGGCGCCGGCGTGGCGGCGGTGTTCGGCATCCTGTTGGGAGCGCCGACGCTCCGGCTTCGCGGCGACTACCTCGCGATCATGACCCTGGGCTTCGGCGAGATCGTTCCGATCGTGTTCCTGAACCTCGATGAGTTCACCGGCGGCACGAACGGGATCAAGGCGATCTTCCGGCCGGAGACCATCCCGTTCACGATCCCGTTCACGAACATCACGTTCCAGCTCGGCCCCTTCAGCGCGATCTCGCCGTTACCGTATTTCTTCCTGATGATGTTCATCGTGACCTTCGCGATGATCTTCATGTACCGGCTGCAGGATTCGCGCATCGGCCGAGCCTGGAACGCGATCCGCGAGGACGAGCTCGCCGCGGCGGCAAACGGGATCAACACGGTCACGACGAAGCTCCTGGCGTTCGCGCTCGGCGCGACGACGGCCGGCCTGGCCGGCGTCTACAACGCCTCGAAGCTCACGATCGTCTCGCCGGACCAGTTCCTGTTCA
>JBJMMH010000044.1:0-30190 GCA_045804885.1 Chloroflexota bacterium
GGAGGCGTTCGGCGACGCCGTCATCGACCGGATCGCGGAGTTCGCTCCGAACATCCGCGACATCATCCTGTTCCGCAACGTCCAGACGCCGCTCGACATCGAGCGGACGACAGGGCTGACGGAGGGCAACATCTTCCAGGGCGAGCTGTCGCTCGAGCAGCTCTTCTTCAGCCGGCCGGTACCCGGATACGCGCGGTTCCGGACGCCGATCCGCGACCTGTGGCTGTGCGGCTCGTCAACCCACCCGGGCGGCGGGATCATGGGCGCGAACGGCCGGATCGCGGCGATGGAGCTGCTCCGGGCCCGGGGCCGAAGGGCCGCTTGATGGGTCTCGGCCGGGGCGCCGCCGCGAATGGCGGCTACGACGCGATCGTCGTGGGCGCCGGACACAACGCCCTCGTGGCGGCGGCTTACCTCGCGAAGGCCGGCCGGCGGACGCTCGTCGTCGAGCGACGGCAGCGGCTCGGCGGGGCGGCGGAGACCTCCGAGCTCGGCGGTGCGCGCGTGCCGCGTCTCGCCCACACAGTCGGCCGGATCCGGCCATCGGTCGTGCGTGATCTCGATCTTCGCGCGTTCGGCCTGCGCCTCGTCGCGCCCGACATCCGCGTCTTCGCGCCGTCGCCAGACGGTCGCGCGGTGACACTCTGGACCGATCAGGCCCGGACCGTGGACGCCCTCCGCGCATGGTCCGACCACGACGCCGATGCCTACCCGGATTTCGATCGGCTGGTCCGCTCGCTCGGCGGGTTCCTCGGCGAGATCGCGTCCGAAACACCGCCTGATATCCACTCGCCGGGTCTCGGGGACGCGCTGACGGGGCTGAAGCTGGGGCGGACGTTCCGGGGCCTCGGCAGGCACGATGCTCACACGATCCTGCGCGTCCTGCCGATGGCCGTCGCGGACTTCGTCGCCGAGGCCTTCGATACGGACGCGATCCGCGCTGCCGTGGCGTGGCGCGGCGTCCAGTACTGCTCGCTGGGGCCGTGGTCGGCGGGATCGGCGGCTGTCCTCCTGTTCGACGCGGCCGGCAGCGATGGCGGCGCGTCAGGCCAGACGGTCTTTGCCGAGGGCGGGCCCGGGGCGGTGTCCGAGGCGCTCGGCGCGGCCGCTCGAGCCGCCGGCGCGGAGATCCGGTGCGGCGCCGAGGTCGCCTCGATCGCGTCGCGGGACGGGCGGGTCACAGGCGTTACCCTCGCGTCGGGCGAGGAGATCGCGGCGGCCGCGGTCGTGTCCGGCCTAGACCCGAAGCGGACGCTCACGAACTTGTGCGACCCGGTGGCGGTCGGGCCGTCCATGCTGTGGCGGGCCGGCAACTACCGCACGCCCGGGGTGGTCTCGAAGGTCAACCTCGTCCTCGCCGGGCTGCCGCGGTTCACGGCCGCGGCGGGCGAGGACGAAACCCTCCTCCGCGGCCGGATCGTCGTCGCGCCAGGCATCGACGCGATGGAGCGGTCGTTCGACGCCTCGAAGTACGGCCGGGTCTCGGAGCAGTTGGTCATGGAGGCGACCGTGCCCTCGCTCGTCGACCCGACGCTCGTCGATGGCGCCGCGCCGGGGACGCACGTGATGAGCGTGATCGCCCTGTACACGCCATACGCGCGCCGCGACGGCTCGTGGGACGACGCCGGCCGGCGCGACGCAGTCGCGGACGCGGTCGTCGGTCAGCTCGACGCGTTGGCTCCCGGGCTGGCGTCGCTCGTCCGTGAGCGGGAGGCGCTGACGCCGCTCGACCTCGAGCGCGAGTACGGCCTCACTGGGGGGCATCCGCTCCACGGCGAGCCGGCGCTCGACCAGTTCTTCCTCTGGCGGCCGTTTCTCGGCCACGCCCGCTACCGCCTGCCGATCGACGGCCTGTACCTGGCGGGCTCAGGCGCGCATCCCGGCGGCGGCGTCACGGGTCAACCGGGACAGAACTCGGCGCGCGAGATCCTGGCAGACCTGAAGCGGCGATAGCCCGCGCGCGTCGCGGGGGCGTCGTCAGCGCTGCTGGCGCCCGCTCAGCAGGCCGCCCAGGATTCCGCCGAGATCAGGCTGGGCCTGGCCGCCCGGCACGGACGCCGTGCCGCCCGCCGAGCCGCCGAGGAGACCCCCGAGGAGACCGCCGAGGTCCGGTCCGGAGCTCGCGGCGGCCTCGTTCACGCCGCCCGGCGGGACCTGCCCCTTGGGGGTGAGCATGTTGACGATGACGGGCAGGAACGTCGCGAGCAACGGCAGGAGCTGCCCGACGTCGATGCCGGATCGCGACGAGAGCTGCTGGACCGTGCCGTCGCCCAGGGCATCGTGGAGTTGATTCGGCGGAATCTGCTCGTTGCTGCCGGTCGAGATCCACGAATCGACCTGCGGGCCGTACCCCGCACTCCGCAGCTTGTCGAGCATCGGATCGAGACCGCCCTGGCCGCCTATCGCCGACGCGAGGCCCGTAAGCGTCGCCGCGTGCGGGCTCGCGGTCGCCGTCGCGGCGCCCGTGGTCGCTGGCGGCTGGGCACCGCTTGCGTGGTTCAGCATCCGTTCGAGATCGTCCATGCCGTCCGTCCTCCGCTTCCGGTCGAGCTTCCTCGGCTCGATCGTAGGCGCCCGCCGGACGTCCGGGCGTTGCGGTCAGGGGTGTGGCAGTGTCACGCGCGTTGCCGACCGGCGGCTCCCTGCGCCGTCGTCAGGCCGACGCGGGCCCGGCTGCGAACGCCTGGCCGGGCGACGCGGACGCCGCGCCGTTGACCGTCTCGGCGACACGCCGGATCGCGGCCGCCAGCCGCTGGTCGATCGTCGAAGTCTCGGGCCGGGCGCTCGACGGTTCCGTCCGCCCGTGCCAAGGCAGGTAGCGCGTCGGGACGACGCGGATGACCTGGGTGTACGTCGCGAGGAACTCCTCGCGCGTCAGCCCGATCGACGCCATCGCCGCTCGGTACTTCGCCAGGTGCGAGGCCGGCAGGACTGCCGACGCCGGCACGTCGAGGAGCTCGGCCCGGCCCTCGAGGAGGCCGACGTCGAAGTCCTCATGGGGCTTGCCGAGCGCCAGCATCACCACCGGGTTGGCCCGGACATTGCGGACCTTCTGGGCGGCCGGCTTGCTCGCGATGAGGATGGCCTCGCCGTCCCAGCTGAACCAGATGGGGATCAGGTGTGGCTGGCCGTCGGGGCGGACGGTGCTCATCCAGACGACCGGCTCGCTGCGCAGGAGCCGATCGATTCGGGCGGCGGGGCTGAGCGCGGTCGTCTCGTCCATGCCCCGGATCGTCGCAGCGGACGGCGGCGGTGGTCAGCCGATCGAGGTCGGCGACAGCGATGCGACGTTTGACGCAGGCCTCTGCGTCGGTCGTCGCGCGTCGCGATCGCCGGGATGGCGATCCCGGTCAGCGGCGCTCGGTCGACGGCTCCTCGGCGAGCGCTTGCTCCGTGTTGGCCGCGCTCGGGTCGGCGGTGGCGCTGGGTGGGGACGTCGCGTCGAGGCCACCTGTTGAGGCGCCATCGGCGAGCTCCCACTCCCACGTTCGCAGCCGCCGCAGCAGGCGTCGGCCGGTCAGATCGAGGTGGATCGGCGTAATCGCGATCCGGCGATTCACGACGGCGTGGAAGTCGGTCCCCTCGACCGCGAGGCCCGATGGCGGCGGGCCGCCGATCCAGAAGTAGGGGATCCCCCGCGGATCGAGTCGCTCGATGAGCTGGTCCTGATAGACACGCCGGCCGAGCCGGGTGACCTCGAAGCCGCCGAACTCGCCGGGCGCGACTGCCGGGACGTTGACGTTGACGAGCTCGCCCCGCGACAGGCCATGCTCGAGGATGTTCCGGGCGACGGTCGCGGCCGCGCTCGCCGCGAGGCCGAAGTCGGGATGTTCGTAGTACTCCTGCGAGATCGCGAACGCCGGGCAGCCGTTGATGACCGCCTCCATCGCCGCGCTCACAGTTCCCGAGTACGTGATGTCGTCGCCAAGGTTCGCGCCGTAGTTGATGCCCGACGCGACGAGATCGAAGCCATGACCGAAGAATCCGAGGAACGAGACGCTCACCGCGTCGGTCGGCGAGCCGTCGACGGAGTAGGCGAGTGAGCCGTCGTCGAGCGTCCGCTCGCGGATGCGGAGCGGCCGCATCAGCGTCTTCTGGTGGCCGACCGCGCTCTGGTTCGTGTCGGGCGCGACGACGGTCGTGTCGCCGATCGGGTCGAGGGCCTGCTTGAGCGCGAGCAGGCCGCGCGACTCGACCCCGTCGTCGTTCGTGATGAGGATCCGGGGCCGGCTGGTCCAGTCGCTGAGGGGCCGGGCGATCGCGCGCAGCGCTCGCGGCCGGCCGCGGCCCCGGGTAGCCGCCCCGGCGACGGGCTCACCGCGCTCCTTGTCCAGGTCGCGGCGCTCGCTCCGTGCCCGCTCCCGGGTCATGTCCGGGACGTCGTCGCGCGTCCGGTCCCTCTTCTCGTCGCCGCGCGACCGCGTGCGGTCCTCCTCGTCACTCACAGGACGTCAGGGTCGACGCCGGGCGCGGGCTCGCGCGGCACGCGGACGGGCCGACCCTCGCGCTTCTCGACCCGTTTCGCGGCTCGCTCCGCGACCGGCGCAACGTCACGGGTCATCGCGAGGTAGTGGAAGAAGAACGCCGAGAGCACGGCCGCGATCGGGATGCCGAAGATCGCCCCGGCGACCCCGGCAATCTTGGCCCCGATGAGCACGGAGCCGAGGACGACGATCGGGTGGATGCCGACGGCCTCCTGCATCAGGCGCGGCTGGAGGACGTTCATCACGATGAGCCAGCCGATGCCCATGAGGATGAAGGTTGGCAGCGCGGCCCCCGGCTGCGTCAGGAACGCCACGACGACGGGCGGCGCCCAGGCCACGAACGGCCCGAAGAACGGGATCGCCATCAGCAAGCCCGACAGCGCCGCGGTCACGCCGACGTAGTCGAGGTGGAGCACGGCGCTGGTGACGACCGCGACCGCCGCGTAGACGACGCCGAGGATCGCCTGGCCCCGGAGGAAGCCGCCGAACGATCGCGACACGCTCCGCTCGAGCAGGCGCGCCTCGAGCTGGCGAGACTTCGGGACGAGCGTGAACAGGAAGGTCGAGATCTGATCGCCATCGACGACCATGTAGAGCGACAGGATCAACACCAGCACGAGCGTGCCCATCGCGCCGAGGCTCGCCACGGCAAGCTGCTGGACGGGGCCGACGAGCTGCGCGGCGTAGGTCGCGACCCCATTGAGGACGTCGTCGGCCGATGCGACGAGGTTGACCTGCAGCCCGAGCGAGCGGAGCGACTCCTGCCATGACTCGAGCAGCGCCGGCAGCTGCTGGCGCAGCGTCGGGACGCTCTGGATGAACTCAGCGATCGATGTCGCGAGGGCGCCGGCGAGCGCGACGACGACCAGCACGATGGCGGCGAACAGCGCGGCATACACGAGGATCGTCGCGACGACGCGGGGCAGGACCGGGATCGCGTTCGTGAGCCGGGTCACGATCGGGCTGAGGATGAATGCGAGCAGCCAGGCAAGGAAGAAGATCAGGATCGTGTCGCCGAACGAGTAGAAGACGTTCGCGACGAACGAGATCACGACGAAGGTCAGGGCGACCACGCCGAGGACGAGCAGGGCCGTCAGGAGGGACCCCTGTCGGTCGTTGAGTTGGACAGGCAGCATGTCGCGCTGATCGTAGACCGCGGGATGACCCGGTCGCAGCCTAGCGGAGGCCCATTCGCTCCCGGACGAGGTCCATCGTCGACTGCGCCTTTGGACGAAGCCGGTCGGCGCCGGCCTCGAGGACGCCGTCGAGCTCGTCGGGATGGGCCATCAGCTGGAGATAGCGCTCCCGGGCCGGGGCGTAGTGGGCGACGATCCGGTCGGCGAGGAGCTTCTTCGTGTCGACGCAGCCCGTCCGGGCCGTCCGCTCGCCGTCCCAGATCTCCTCGTAGTCGGGCCCGAAGAAGCGGTGGAGCTGGCAGACGTTGCAGACCTCCGGCCGGCCGGGGTCGGTCCGCTTGATGCGCTGGGTGTCGGTCACCATCGACATGACCTGCTTCCGGATGAGTTCCGGCTCCGCGAGGATCTCGATCGTGTTGCCGACCGACTTGCTCATCTTCCGCACGCCGTCGGTGCCGAGGACGATCGGCGCCTCCGTGAACACCGCCTGGCACTCGGGGAACGTCACGCCGTAGCGGTTGTTGAACGCGCGGACGATCTCGCGGCTCAGCTCGAGGTGCGCCACCTGGTCCTTGCCAACCGGCACCCGGTCGCAGAGGTAGATCGCGATGTCGGCGGCCTGGAGAATCGGGTACGTGAGCAGGCCGTGGTTGACGTCGTCGGGCTGCTGGACCTTCTTCTCCTTGTAGGACGGCGTCCGCTCGACCCAGCTTACCGGCGTGACGGTCGCGAACAGCCAGGCGAGCTCCGTGTGCTCCGGGCGGTGGCTCTGGACGAACAGCGTGCACTTCTCGGGGTCGAGCCCGAGCGCCAGCAGTGACGCCGCCATCTCGCGCGTGCCCGCCCGTAGCCGGTCGGGGTCGTGGAGGCTCGTCAGCGCGTGGTAATCGACGACGCAGTAGATCGCCTCGTACTGGTCCTGGAGCGCGACGTAATTGCGGATCGCCCCGAGGTCGTTACCGAGGTGGACGATGCCCGACGGCTGGATGCCGCTGAAGATGCGGTGGGTCGTCGGCGGCGCGTGAAGCGCAGCGGCAGACGGTGTCGCGTCGGTCGTCATGGGACCGGGAGTGTAGCCGAGCGACGTCGCCGAACGAGGTGGAAGCCGCGCCGGCCCGCCCGCGACTTGCAACGTGGCTGTAATCGTCGTCGCGGCGCGACGTTGCGTCGGTGAGACGGCAGTAGCGGCTCGATGTCCTACCTGCGAAGCCGCGCGCCGGTGCCCGACGGCGCGCGGCCTCTCGCATCCCGGGACGATGACGGGAAGGAGGTGAGGCCTCCGTTCGACGCAGCGTCAGCCGCGCGCCATCGAATCTCCTTAGCCCAACCAGAGGAGTTCCCGTGGCCAGCATGTCGCAAACAGCGACCGCGCCGCCAGCAGCGGCGTATCGGCTCCCGTTCGTCATCAGTGCGTCGGCGATCGGGACCGTCATCGAGTGGTACGACTTCTACCTGTACGGCGTCCTCGCCGCGTTCTTCTCGACCCAGTTCTTCCCGAAGGGCAACGAGACCGCGGCCCTGCTCGCGTCGCTTGCGACGTTCGGAGCGGGCTTCGCGGTCAGGCCATTCGGGGCGGCGGTCTTCGGCCGGATCGGCGACATCACCGGCCGCAAGTTCACGTTCCTTCTGACGATCACGGTCATGGGGATCTCCACCGCGCTCGTCGGCGTGCTGCCGACGTATGCGCAGATCGGCATCCTCGCCCCGATCATCCTCGTGACGCTCCGTCTCGCTCAGGGCCTCGCGCTCGGCGGCGAGTACGGTGGTGCTGCGATCTACGTCGCCGAGCACAGCTCCGACGAGGGCCGCGGCCAGAACACGAGCTGGATTCAGACGACGGCGACGATCGGGCTGCTCCTCGCGCTCGTCGTCGTCGGCATCACGCGCAGCTCGATGACCGCCGAGGAATTCACGGCGTGGGGCTGGCGGATCCCGTTCCTCCTCTCGATCATCCTCGTCGCCATCGCGCTCTACATCCGCATCCGGCTCCAGGAGACGCCGCTGTTCGCGCGCCTCAAGGCGACCGGCAGATCGTCGACTTCACCGTGGCGCGAGAGCTTCGGCGACGCCAGGAACCGCAGGCTCATCCTGCTGGCCCTGCTCGGCGCGACGGCGGGCCAGGCGGTCGTCTGGTACCAGGGCCAGTTCCAGGCCTTGTTCTTCCTTGGCACGGTGCTCGGCGTGAAGTACCTCGACGCCTACTTGATCGTCGGCACGGCCATCGTCCTCGCGACGCCGTTCTTCCTTGTGTTCGGGCGGCTGTCGGATCGGATCGGCCGCAAGCCGATCATCCTCGGCGGCTGCGCGATCGCGGCGCTGACGTATTACCCGATCTACAACCTGATGACCCAGTTCGCCCATCCGCAGGGCACGCTGGCGACGGCCGGCGCCGGTGCCGGCAAGTTCGTCGGCGCCGACGGTATTACGCCGACCGTTGCCCAGCCGGAGATCCTGCCGCTGATCGCGCTCGTCTGGATCCAGGTCGTCTACGTGGCGATGGTCTACGGCCCGATCGCGGCGTTCCTCGTCGAGTTCTTCCCCGCGCGGATCCGCTACACCTCGCTCTCGATCCCGTACCACATCGGCAATGGCTGGTTCGGCGGCTTCCTGCCGCTGATCGCGGCCGCATTGCTGAGCGCGACCGGGAACCTGTATGCCGGGCTGATCTACCCGATCGCGATCGCCGTGATGACGGTGATCGTGGGTGGGTTGTTCATCCGGGAGTCGAGGCACACCCGGATCTGGGACGAGGTCGGCGGGCAGATCCCGATTGGAGCGGCTGAGGAAGCCGAACCGTCTGACGTGGCGCCAGCGGCAACCTGACACGCGCGGGCAGGCGATCTTCGAGGGAGGCCGACGGCCTCCCTCGATCCGTTTGAGCTGGGTCGATGCCTGCGCAGAGGTCCGGCGGCGGGGTCGCTCGGCTACCATCACGGCGCCATGTCGAGCCTCCCTGTCCGCGCAATGGTCAGCGCTCGATGAGCGAGCGCCGGCTGCGAGTCGCCGTGCTCGGCGCCGGCACCGTTGGAGGAGCGGTGATCCGGGCGCTGCTCGAACGCTCGGACGAGCTGGCTGTCGACGGTCGGCCGGCGCTGGAACTGGCGGGGATCGCCGTCCGCGACGTCGATGCCGCGGTCCGGCGCGGCTTGCCACGCGAGCTCGTGACCGATGCGCCAGCGCACCTTGTGGCGTCGGGCAATGTGGACGTGATCGTCGAGGTGATGGGCGGCGAGGAGCCAGCCCTGACGCTCGTCGCGGCGGCGCTCGGGGCCGGTGTCCCGGTCGTCACCGCGAACAAGCACGTCCTCGCCCATCACGGGTCGCGGCTCGAGGCGATCGCCCGCAGGACGGGCGCGCCGCTCCGGTTCGAGGCAGCTGTCGGCGGCGGGATTCCTGTCCTCGCGCCGCTCGCCCGCGACCTCGCGGCCAACCGCGTCCGGGCCGTGCGCGGGATCGTCAACGGCACGACGAACTACATCCTGAGCGCGATGACGGACGAGGGCCGCGACTATGCGTGGGTCCTTGCCGACGCCCAGGGCGCCGGCTATGCCGAGACGGACCCGACCGCCGACGTGGAGGGCCACGACGCGGTCAACAAGCTCGTCGTCCTCGCCCGGCTGGCGTTCGGGACCTGGCTGGATCCCGCCGATGTCGCCGTCGCGGATCCGGATGGGCCGGGCGGCGGCCTGCCGGGGATCACCGGTGTCACCACGGAGGGCATCGCCGCGGCGGCGCGTGCCGGTGAGGTCGTCAAGCTCCTCGCCGAGGCGGTCCGTCGCGACGACGGTAGCGTTCGAGCCCAAGCCGTCGCGACACGGGTAGCTGCCGACTCGGCGCTCGGCCGGACCGCGGGGGTCCTGAACAGGATCGAGGTCGACGCGGTTCCCGTCGGGACCGTCGCATTCAGCGGTCCGGGTGCCGGGGGTCCGGCGACGTCGAGCGCGGTCCTCGGCGATCTCCTCGCCGTCGCCGCGGGCGACGGCAGCACCTGGGGCAACCTCCCCGAAGCCACGTCCTCGGTCGCGACGGCCGCGAGCGCGCGCTCCTGATGTCGGAATCGCCGCCACACGCTGCGCACGCCGCGCGGCCGGCGCTCGTCGACCGGTACCGCCAGTTTCTGCCGATCACGGACGCGACGCCCCGGCTCACGCTCGGCGAGGGCTTCACGCCGCTCGTCCGGCTCGATCGGCTTGGCCGGCGGCTCGGGCTCACCAACCTTCATGCCAAGATCGAAGGCCAGAACCCGACGGGGTCGTTCAAGGACCGGGGCATGGTCGTGGCCGTATCGAAGGCGCTCGAGGGCGGCGCGACCGCCGTCATGTGCGCCTCCACCGGCAACACGTCGGCGTCCGCGGCCGCGTATGGCGCCCACGCCGGGCTCGAGGTCGTCGTGGTCCTGCCGAAGGGCCAGATCGCGGCCGGGAAGCTGCTCCAGGCAACCGTCGCCGGGGCGCGCGTGGTGGCGGTCGACGGCAATTTCGATGCGGCGTTGCGCGTCGTTCGCGCCCTCAGCGAGCAGGAGGATCACCCGGTGACGCTGGTGAACTCGGTGAACCCGCACCGCCTCGAGGGCCAGAAGACGGCGGCGTTCGAGATCTGCGACGACCTGGGGCGGGCGCCGGACATCCTGGCGATTCCGGTCGGCAACGCCGGCAACATCAGCGCCCATTGGGCCGGATTCCGCGACTATGCGTCGGCCGGCGTCGTCGCCAGCCGGCCGCGCATGTTCGGCTTCCAGGCCGCCGGCGCAGCGCCGCTCGTGCACGGCCGGCCGGTCGACGCGCCGCAAACCGTGGCCACCGCCATCCGTATCGGCAACCCGGCCTCGTGGGCCCTGGCGATCGCCGCCCGCGACGAGAGCGGCGGGGCAATCGAGGCCGTGACCGACGGCGAAATCCTCGCGGCCTACCGGCAACTCGCCGAGGAGGAGGGCATCTTCTGCGAGCCGTCCTCGGCGACGAGCCTCGCGGGCGTCGCGAACGTGGCCGCTCGGGGCGGCGTCCAGCGCGATGCACTCGTCGTCTGCGTCCTGACCGGCAGTGGACTCAAGGACCCGACGACGGCGACATCCGTCGCAGCGGCGAACGCCGTGATCGAGGCCGAGCCGACCGTAGGCGCCGTCGCGGTGGCGCTCGGATGGTGACGAACTGGCTGGCCGAGATGGACGGTCGCCGGGTCGTCGTCGACGTGCCGGCGACGAGCGCCAACCTGGGTGCCGGCTATGACACGCTCGCGCTCGCGCTCGGGCTGACCGACCGCGTCGAGGTCGAGGTCCGAGGCTGGAGCCGGGGCGAGATCGAGCTGACCGTCGACGGCGAGGGCGCGAACGAGCTCACGGCCGATCGCGAGAATCGGTGCGTCCAGGGCGTCGAGGCCGCACTGCGTGAGGTCCGCGGCGAGATCCCGGAGGGCGTTGGCTGGCGGATCGAGATGCGCAACGACATTCCCCTGGCCCGAGGTCTCGGGTCGTCCGCCGCCGCGACCGTCGCGGGTCTGGTCGCCGGCAACGCGCTGCTCGGCGAGCCGCTCACGAGCGCCGATCTCCTCCGGCTCGCGACCCAGATCGAGGGCCATCCCGACAACGCCGCCGCGGCGCTGCTCGGCGGCTTCACGATCTCCGCATCGACCGACGACGGCGTCGAGGCGTTGCGGTTCGACGCGCCTCGCGACCTGCGGGCCGTCCTGTTCGTCCCCGAGCTCCGGCTCTCGACCGCCGAGATGCGGAAGGTCCTGCCCGATCGCGTGCCGCGGGCCGACGCGGTCTCGAACCTCACTCGGGTCGCGGTCGGTGTCGCCGGCATCGCGACGGGGCGCCTCGACCTGCTCCGGCTGCTGACCGTCGATCGGTTGCACGAGCCGTATCGGGCGAAGGTGTTTCCGCAGCTGCCGCGGTTCGTCGCCGACGCGCGCGCCGTCGGCGCCCTCGGGGCGTGCCTCAGTGGCGCCGGCTCGACGATCATCGCGTTCACCGACACCGTGGCGGGCGTGACGCGGCTCGAGTCGGCCTTCCGCGCCGCCTCCGCCGACACCGACCTGCCGGGCCGGATCGAGGTCGTCGCGCCGCGCAACCAGGGAGCGCGCGTGGTTTAGGTCGGTCGCGAGGGTTCGCGAGCGGTCGGGTGCGGTCCGGACGTCTTGACCGGCCGCCGACACTGAGGCGGCGATGGGCGACTTCATCCAGGCGATCGGCAGCGGCGTCGCAGGGCTCGTGACGGGCTCACTCCAGACGATCGGCGCCGTGCTGCGCGGGATCACGGAGTCGCTGAACGCCGCACTTCCCGGCGGCCTGCTCGCGGTCGTCGCGTTCTTCGGCCTGCTCGGTGGCGCCTGGGTTCTCTCTAAACGCTGACGCGGCCGGCGCCGCCGGCCTCAGCCTGCCTTCGCCCCGACGAACTCGAGGATATCCCGCCAGGCCTCGGCGGATGCCTCCGCGAACTCGTCGGCTTTGCGGTCGAAGAAGCTGTGCGGCGCGCCGTCGTACGTCTTGAGGCGATGCTCGACGCCGGCGCGCGTCAGCGCCTCGTCGAACGCCAGGATGGCTTCCGGCGGGATGCTGGCGTCGGCGCCGCCGAACAGACCGAGAACGCGGCCTTCCATCCGGTCGGCGAGGTCGACAGGCATGGGCGAGTTGCCGCGACCCTGGCCGACTGGCGAGCCGTACAAGCCGATCCCTCCGCTCAGGCGCAGTCCGAGCGCCGGTGTCAGGAAGGCCGCCCGGCCACCCATGCAGAAGCCGATCGTGAAGAGCCGCCCCTCGCCGAGCAGGCGCGCGTGCTCAGCGCCCGCCGCTATGTCGGCCGCCATGCCGTCCCACGTCAGCTGCTGGACATGGGGCATGTACTCGAACCCTTCCCGGCGTCGGCCGAGGCCGGCCGTCCGCCCGAACCAGTCGATCGCGACGGCGTCGACGCCGGCCTCGGCGAACCGCATCGCGAGCTCCGCGTAGTAGTCGTGGAGGCCACGGACGTCCGGCAGGATCACGATCGCCGCCGCGGCGGGCTCGGCCGCCCGTGCCTCGAACGCCGTGAGCTGATTGCCGTCTGCCGCCGTGAGCGTCAGCTCGCGCGAGTCCATCGCGGCGCCCGCCATCGGCGGAATGGGCGGCCGGGAATCGTGGTCGAAGCACATCGGCGGACCTCGTGGCAGCTGCCAGGCAGCGTTGGGTCGCATGATCCCGCGATGGACCGATTCCGTTTGGGCGCCTCTGACCCCGGCTCGGAGCAGCGAAGACCCCGGGTTAGAATGGCGCGATGCCTGCCCCGCTCGTCGTGCAGAAGTTCGGTGGCTCGAGCCTCGCCGACGCGGACCGGATCCGGCGCGTCGCGAGGCGGATCGCCCGGGAGCGTACGGCCGGCGCAGATCTCGTCGTCGTCGTCTCGGCGATGGGCGACGCGACCGACGAGCTGCTCAGCCTCGCCGCCGCGATCACGGACCAACCCGACGACCGTGAGCTCGACATGCTGCTGGCGACGGGCGAGCATCAGAGCGCGACGCTCGTCTCGATGGCGCTCCACGCCCTCGGCGTGAAGGCGATCAGCCTCAGCGGGCCGCAGGCCGGCATCACGACCGACGGCCGCTACGGAAAGGCCCGGATCGCGAGCATCGAGCCCGCCCGCGTCCGGCGCGAGCTCGACGAGGGCAAGGTCGTGATCGTCGCCGGCTTCCAGGGCCGCGCCGAGACCGCCGCCGGTGGGGACGTCGCCGGCGCCGACATCACGACGCTCGGCCGCGGCGGCAGTGACACGACCGCGGTCGCCCTGGCCGCCCGCCTCGGCGCCGACCGCTGCCAGATCTTCACGGACGTCCGCGGGATCTATACGGCGGATCCCCGACTCGCGCCGCAGGCCCGCCAGCTCGACGTGATCGGCTACGAGGAGATGCTCGAGCTGGCGCACCAGGGCGCTCAGGTGATGCAGACGCGGGCCGTCGAGCTCGGCTGGGTCAACGACGTCGCCATCGAGGTCCTCAGCTCGTTCGAGGACGCCCCCGGCACGCTCATCAAGGAGGACCCGCTCGTGGAGCAGCGGAACAAGGTTCGGGGGCTCGCCCACGACCGTAACGTCGCGAAGCTCACGCTCGTCGAGGTCCCGGATCAGCCGGGCGTTGCGGCCCGCGTCTTCGCGCCGCTCGCCGACGCCGGGATCAACGTCGACATGATCGTCCAGAACATCGGCCATGGCGGATCGACGGACCTGTCGTTCACGATCCCCCAGGTCGAGCTGGCGAAGGCGAAGCGGATCCTCGAGCCGGTGGCCCGCGAGCTCGGCTTCCGCGAGCTGACGACGGATTCGTCGGTCGCCAAGATCTCGATCGTCGGCGCCGGGATCCAGAACGCGCCGGGTTACGCCGCCCGGATGTTCCAGGCGCTCGCCGCGGCCAGCGTGAACATCGAGATGATCTCGACGTCCGAGATCCGGATCACGACGATCATCGCCGAGGACGCCCTCGAGACCGCCGTCCGCGCCCTCCATGCCGCGTTCGAGCTGGAGCGCCCGGAGGCGATCGAAGCGGCCGCCGCCGGGTGACCGTGACGGTTGACGCGCCGTTCCTCGCCCGTCGGGAGCATTTTCCGGTCGTTGCCTCGACGAACGATGTCGTCCGCGGCTGGCTGGCCGTCGGCGAGCCGGAGGTCTGCCTCGCGGTCGCCGACGAGCAGACGGCAGGCCGCGGTCGCGACGGCCGGACATGGACCGCGTCGCCCGGCCGGGCGCTGCTGCTGTCGCTCGGATTCCGGCCGGCGTGGCTCGCTCCCGAGCACACGTGGCGTCTGGCCGCCGTCGCGAGTCTCGCGATGGCAGAGGCCGGCGAGGTCACGGCGGGACTCGCCCACGGGACGATCCGGCTGAAATGGCCCAACGACCTCGTCATCGAGGACGCAGCCAAGGGCACCACGCTCAAGCTCGCCGGTCTCCTCGGCGAGACCCACGGGCTGGGCAGCCGCGATCCCACGGCGGTCGTCGGGATCGGCATCAACGCCGACTGGTCGCGTGCCGAGTTCCCGGCCGACCTGAGCGACGCGATGACGTCCCTCCGGGAGGCGGGAGGCCGTCCAATCGACAACGACGCGCTCCTCGATGCCTTCCTGGCGTCGCTCGAGCGCCGCGTCGAGGAGCTCCGGAACGGTGCGTTCCCCGCCGCGAGCTGGCTCGATCGGCAGCTCACGACGGGTCGGGCGATCCGACTTGTCGAGCGGGAGCGTGAACCGGCGACCGTCCTGGCGATCCGGTCCGATGCCGACAGCGGCGCGCTGGTCGTGGCGGACGCGACCTCACCGACAGGCGAGCGGCGTGTGCATTCGGGCGAGGTCGTCCACGTCCGCCTCGCATCGCAGGTGTAACGAGATGGCACGTCCGGTGTTTGGAAGGGCGAGGCCGTCAGACGAGGGCGGTTCCCGCGTCAGCCACCTCGACCGGGATCGGGGGCTCGTCGACGCCGCCCGCGAGGACCCGGCGCAGTTCGACGCCCTGTACCGCCGCTACCTGGCGCAGATCTACAGCTACGCCTACTACGAGCTGGGAGACCATCACGACGCCGAAGACGCGACTGAGCGTACGTTCCTGGCGGCCCTCGCGAACCTCGACCGGTTCGAGGAACGGGCCCGTCCGGCCGACGGCGATGGTGCCTCGACGTTCCGCGTCTGGATCTTCCGGATCGCCCGCAATGTCGTCGCCAACCACCGGAGGACGCGCCGCCGCCGCCCGACCGCCCCGATCGAGGCAGCGGCGAATGTCAGCGACCCGCTCGACGTCGAGGCCGGCGCCACGACCCGCGATGAGGCCCGCGATGCCTGGCGCGCCGTCGGCCGCCTCCCCGCCGACCGCCGGCGGGCGATCGTGCTGCGCTTCGTCGAGGAGATGTCGACGGCGGAGATCGCAGGGGTCCTCGGCAAGTCCGAGGGTGCCGTTCGCGTCCTCATCCACCGTGCGCTCCGGTCGGTTGCTCGCGAGCTCGAGCGCGGCGGCCGACGCTGACGGGTCGCGCGGCGGCCGGCCGGTGAGCCGCGCATGACCGCATTCGAACGCGACGGCACGGAAGTCGAGGCCCTGCTGACCGACCTCTACCTCGAGCGCGTCCTCGCCCGGGCCGACACGGACCTCGGTCCTGGCGACGCGAATCTCGATCCGGCCCTCCGCCGGGCGTCCGACCGGCTCCGCCGGGACCTCACCCGTGTCCACCCCTCGTTCCGCTTCGAGGAGCGGCTCGCCGTCCGCCTCGCCCAAGCCGCCGCGGCAGCCAGGCTGCCCGCTGCCGCCGGCGCGGAAGGCACCGTCGTCGCGTTGCCCGGACGGACCGCGCGCCGCCGCGACGACTCGTTCGATCCGCTCGCCGACGACGACACGGGCGATGAGGAGCGGCGCGACCTTCCGGTCCCGCTGCTCATCGGCGGGCTGACGTCGGCCGCGATCTCGCTCGCCGGCGCGGCCGCCTACGTCGCGTGGCGGTGGACGCGGCCGAGCCGTGGCGGCAGCCCCATGGTCCGTGCGGCGCGGGCCGTCCGGGAGGCGCACCGGGCTGGGACGCCATCGGCCCGAGGATTCGACTGATGCCGATCAAGCTACCGTCCTTCCGCGCCCGCCGCGATGCCTATCCGCCCGATCTGTGGACGAAGTGCCCCTCGTGCGAGGAGATGCTCTTCAACAAGCAGCTCGACAAGGTCCAGCGGGTGTGCCCGTCGTGCGGCCACCATTTCCGCCTTTCGGCCGAGGCCCGCCTGGCGCACCTCCTCGACCACGGCTCGTTCGTCGAGCGGGACGCCGGCCTCCAGTCGGTCGATCCCCTGGGGTTCGTCGATCAGAAGGCGTACCCCGACCGGATCGCAGCCGCCCAGCTCGCGACGGGGATGAAGGACGCCGCGGTCTGGGGCACGGGCGCGATCGACGGCAGGCCGATCGCGATCTGCGTGATGGACTTCGGGTTCATGGGCGGCTCGATGGGCGCCGTCGTCGGCGAGAAGGTGACTCGCGGCGCGGAGCACGCGCTCGTCCAGCGGCTGCCACTGGTCATCGTCTCCGCGTCCGGCGGGGCTCGGATGCAGGAGGGCACGCTGGCCCTGATGCAGCTCGCGAAGACCGTCGCCGCGCTCGAGCGGGTGCGCGCGGCCGGCGTGCCATTCATCAGCGTTCTCTCCGACCCGACGACCGGCGGCGTCTTCGCGTCGTTCGCCGCCCTGGGCGACGTCAACGTCGCCGAGCCCAACGCCCTGATCGGCTTCGCCGGCGCCCGAGTGACATCGGGGACGATCGCCCAGGAACTGCCGCCGGGCTTCCAGCGCTCCGAGTTCCTCTTCGCCCACGGATTCCTCGACCGCGTCGTCCACCGTGCTGAGCTCCGGTCGGAGCTGTCGCGGCTCCTCTCGTACCTGGTGCCGGCGTCCGGCCGGAACGGCTCGGGCGACGAGGCCGAGCCGACGGGGCTGCCGTCGTTCCGGCCCCTGTCGTTCCTCTCGAACCTCGCCGACCGGGTCATGCCCGGCGAGGCGCCGGCTCCGACGAATGGCACCGATTCACGCAACGGCACGCCGCCGAAGCTGGCCCCGGCGGAGTCGCCGCCGGAGCCCGCGGAGCGGGCCGACCCGATGGCATCCGCGGAAGCCCGCGAGGAGGCTCATCGTGGTTGACCGGATCCTGAACCGGGGCCGCGCTGACCGCCTCCCGGTCGAGACGGGACCGATCCCGGAGGGCCCCGTCGACCCGCGCGACGCGGTGTGGGCTCGCGTCCAGCAGGCGCGCAACCTGCGCCGGCCGAGGACGCTCGAGCTCGTGAACGAGCTCGCCGAGGACTTCGTCGAGATCCACGGCGATCGGCTCTTCGGCGACGACGCCGCGATCGTCACCGGCTTCGCGAGAATCGACGGCCGGCGGGTCGTGGTGATCGGCCAGCAGAAGGGCGCCGACACCGACGAGAACATCCGCCGCAACTTCGGGATGCCCCACCCCGAGGGTTATCGCAAGGCGATGCGGGCCATGGAGCTCGCCGAGCGCTTCGGGATGCCCGTCCTCACGTTCGTCGACGTTCCGGGCGCGCACCCCGGCGCCGAATCGGAGGAGCGTGGCATCGCCGAGGCGATCGCCCGCTCGATCGGGCTGATGAGCCGCCTCCGGACCCCGATCGTGACCGTGATCACCGGCGAGGGCGGCTCGGGTGGCGCGCTGGCGATCGCGGTCGCCGACGTCGTCATCGCCCTCGAGAACGCGGTCTACTCCGTGATCAGCCCCGAAGGCTGCGCGTCGATCCTCTGGCGGACAGCCGACGAGGCGCCGACCGCCGCCGCCGCCATGAGGATGACGGCCGCGGAGCAGCAGGCGCTTGGCGTCGTCGACACCGTCGTCGAGGAGCCGGGCGAGGGCGCCCATACCGACCACGCGGAGACGGCCCGCCGGCTCCAGCCGATCATCGTCGCGGAGCTCGAGCGGCTGTCACGGATCCCCGTCGGCGAGCTGGTCGAAGCCCGGTACCATCGCTTCCGCGATCTCGGGCCGTACACCGAGCTGGCGAGCGAGCCCATGCCCCAGGTGGAGCGCCAGGGGATCGCCGAACGACTCCGCACGATCTTCGATCCGGGCCGCTGGCCGGCCAGCCCGGGTCGCGACGATCCCCCGGCACGCGACGAGGTCTGACGGATGCACGACGACCGCGCCCGTCCTCAACCTCGCCGCGATCGAACCGCGAACGAGCGGACGGCCGACCACGCCGCGATCGATCGCCTCGCCGACGAGCTCCTGCCGGCCCTCGTCGCGAAGCTGTCGGCGACCGGCCTCGGCGAGATCGAGGTCCGGGAGGGCCCGTGGCGGGTCCGGATCCGGCGGCCCGGAGACGTCGCTTCCACCGGGAATCCTGGCCGGCGGTCCAGCGATCGTCCTTCACGCGCTCAGCCGGGACACGCCGGACACGGCCACTCCCCGGCGGGCTTCGAGGGCCATCGGACGGCCCGCCAGTCGCCGGAGGGCCGCGCCGCAACCGCCCACTCCACGAATGGGTCGGGGCCGGCGATGACGGCGGTCGGCCCGGGAGGCGACCCCGGATCGAGCGGCGACGGTGGACGCTCCGTCGAGCGCAGGGCCAGCCGGTCGGTCGCGACGTCGCCCGCGGTCGGCGTCTACCAGCCGCGGCCTGACGCGACGCCCGGCACTCGGGTCCGGGCTGGCGATCGCCTCGGCGTCGTCGACATGCTCGGCGTCGCCCAGGACGTCGTGGCGCCGGACGACGGGCTCATCGGCGCGAGCCTCGCCGAGGCCGGCGAGGCCGTCGAGTACGGGCAGGGGCTCGTCGTCATCGAGCTGGCGGCCACCGGCGGCTCCGCCGGCCGCGCCGGCCCGACGGCCGGGCAGGGCTGACGTGTTCCGCAAGGTCCTGATCGCGAACCGCGGCGAGATCGCGCTGCGGATCCTGCGAGCGCTCCGGACGCTGGGGATCGAGGCGGTCGTCGCGTACAGCGAGGCTGATCGCGACTCGCTGCCCGTCCAGCTCGCCGACGAGGCGATCTGCATCGGGCCCGCCGACGCGAAGCGGAGCTACCTCTCGGCGCCGGCGATGATCAGTGCCGCCCTGATCACAGGCTGCGATGCGGTCCACCCGGGTTACGGCTTCCTGTCCGAGGACGAGGGCTTCGCCGAGGTCGTCCGCGCCCACGACCTCACGTTCATCGGACCGCCGTCGGCCGTGCTCGAGCGGTTCGCCTCGAAGGAGGCGACGCGCCGCCTGCTCGCCGCCCACGGCCTGCCGACGATCCCCGGTTCGAACGGTGTGCTCCGCGACGACGTGCACGCGCTCGAGGAGGGCGAGCGGATCGGCTACCCCGTGTTGATCAAGCCCTCCGCTGGCGGCGGCGGCAAGGGCATGCGGATGGTCCGGACGCCGCGCGAGCTCGAGGCGTCGCTCGCGGTCTGCCGCTCCGAGGCTCGGGCCGCGTTCGGCGACGACTCGCTGTATCTCGAGAAGTGGCTCGACGAGAACCGCCACGTCGAGGTCCAGGTCGCCGTCGATCGCTACGGCCAGGGCGTCCACCTCGGCGAACGCGACTGCTCGGTCCAGCGGCGACACCAGAAGATCCTCGAGGAGGCTCCGACACCGGCGCTGTCGGCCGACGCCCGGGCCGAGCTCTGTGGGCGCGCCCTCCGGGCGGTCGTCGAGGCGGGCTACGAGAACGTCGGGACGCTCGAGTTCCTCGTCGACGCCAGCGGCGACTTCTACTTCATCGAGATCAACTGCCGGATCCAGGTCGAGCACCCGGTGACGGAGGCGTTGACCGGCGTCGATCTCGTCGCGACCCAGATCCGCATCGCGGCTGGTGAGCCGCTGGGCTTCGGCCAGGCGGACGTCTCGTTCCGCGGCCACGCGATCGAGTTCCGGATCAACGCCGAAGACCCCGAGCACGAGTTCCGGCCCAGCGCGGGCGTCGTTGATCGGTATCTGCCCCCGGGCGGGCCGGGCGTCCGGATGGACTCGCACCTGTACTCGGGCTATGAGATCCCGCCGTTCTACGACTCCCTGCTCGGCAAGCTGATTGTCTGGGGTCCCACCCGGGAAGCTGCGATCGCCCGTTCCCGCGTGGCGCTCGACGACCTGCTGCTCGAGGGCGTCGTGACCAACCTCGCGATTCACCGGGCGCTGCTCGCGTCGGAGACGTTCCTCGAGGGCAAGATGACGACCAACCTCCTCGATCGCGTCGGGGGCGCGGCGATCCTCGCCGCCGCCGCACGCGCGTAGCCGTGGTCAAGCGTCGCCGCCTCGTGCGTGATGCGACGTGATGTGCGTACCTGCAACCACTCGCCAGCGTGGCGCCCGAGCGACCCGGCAGACTTGAACCGATGACCTGGAGCCGCCCGTGACCGATACCGCGACCCCGCCCGCCGCGCCGCCCCGGACAGACCCGCTGGCTCAGGCCGGGACGGTTCATACGACTCGCGAGATCGAGGCACTGATCCCGCACCGCTGGCCGTTCCTGCTCGTCGACCGGATCGTTGACTACGACCAGGAGCAGAAGCGGATCGTGGGGATCAAGGGCGTGAGCGCGACCGAGTGGTTCTTCCAGGGCCACTTCCCCGGCCTGCCGGTGATGCCGGGGGTCCTGCAGGTCGAGGCGCTCGCCCAGACGATGGCGGTCTACGTCGCGAAGCAGCCGGGGTTCGGCGACCGGATCGGGCTGTTCGCGGGGATCGACGAAACGCGGTTCAAGCGGATCGTCGTCCCGGGCGACGTCCTGCGGCTCGAGGTCACGATGGACAAGCTCGGCAGCAGGTTCGGGCGCGGCCGCGGCGTCGCGAGCGTCGATGGCGAGGTCGCCTGCGAGGCAACGCTGAGCTTCATCATCCCGCCCGAAGGAGCGCTCCGGTGAGCGCCCGGGTCGTCGTCCTCAGCGACGTCCACGGCAACGCGACCGCCCTCGAGGCGGTGCGCAAGGCCCTCAAGAAGGAGAAGCCCGACGCCGTCCTCGTCGCCGGCGACCTCGTGATGAATGGCCCGGAGCCCGCGGCGGCCGTCGACGCGCTCCGGGAGATGGAAGAAGCCGGGGCCACGATCGTCCAGGGCAACACCGACGTCGCGGTCGCCGACTTCGACTACTCCGCCGCGTTCCCGTGGTTCACCGACGGCGTCCCCGACGCCCACCGCGCCGCCGCCGAGTGGGCCCACGACGAGCTTGGCGATGACCGGATCGGCTGGCTGCGGCGGCTGCCATCGGAACGGCGGGTCGTCCTCGAGGACACGATGGTCCTCGTCTGCCATGCGTCGCCCGGGTCGCAGACCCAGGGCTTCGACGCCCAGCTCGATCCCTCGGTCGTGCTCGAGCGCGTCTCGCGCACCGACGCCCGCGTGATCTGCTGCGGCCACACCCACCTGCCCGATGTCCGCGACCTCGGCTGGAAGGTGATCGTGAACGACGGCTCGGCGGGCTACATCTTCGACGGCGACCCCACGGCGTCTTGGGCGATCGTCGAGATCGACGGCGACGACGTCCGCGCCGAGCTCCGCCGGACGGACTTCGACACGATGACGGTCTCGAACGCGATCTCGGCGCGCGGCCTGCCCGGCGACGTGTACCGCGCGGCCACGGTTCGGACCGGGAAGCTCGTCCGATGACCGGCTCGGGGCGCGGGAGCTGGCCGTCCGAGCCGCGGCGGGTCGTGATCACCGGGATGGGCCTCGTCACGTCGCTTGGCCAGGGCGTCTCGCCGTCATGGGCGGGACTCCTCGCCGGGCGCTCCGGCGTCCGGACGATCGAGGCGTTCGATCCGTCGCGAGTCGACGCCAAGAGCGCCGGCGAGGTCTGGGACTTCGACGCGAGCAACGTCCTCGACCGGAAGGACATGCGCCGGACGGACCGCTACATCCAGTTCGGGCTCGTGGCGACGCGCGAGGCGATGGACCAGGCTGGTCTGCCCGCCAGGCTGGAGGGCGATGAGGCCGAGCGGACGGGGGTCATCCTCGGCACCGGCCTCGGCGGCACGGGGACGCTCGTCGAAGGTATCTCGATGAACGCCACCCGGGGCCCCGATCGAATCAGCCCGTTCTTCATCCCGATGGGCATCCCCAACGTCGGCGCCGGTCAGATCGCGATCAACTACGGGATGGTCGGCCCGAACTTCACGACGGTGTCCGCCTGCGCGACCGGCGGCCACGCGATCGGCGAGGCCTGGGAGACGATCCGCCGGAACGACGCCGACACCATGATCGCCGGCGGCAGCGAGGCGTCGATCCACGAGCCGTTCGTCGGCGGGTTCGACTCGATGCGGGCGCTGTCGCGGCGGAACGACGATCCTCAGGGCGCGTCGCGACCGTTCGACAAGGGCCGCGACGGATTCGTGCCGGGCGAGGGTTGTGGCGTCCTCGTCCTCGAGGAGCTCGAGCACGCGGAGGCGCGCGGCGCGAGGATCCTGGCCGAGCTGATTGGCTACGGGGCGACCGCCGACGCCTCGCACATCACGCTGCCAGCCCCCGGCGGCATCGGCGCGGTCCGGGCGGCCCAGCGGGCGATCTCGAAGGCCGGCATCGACGCGGCCGCGATCGACCACGTGAACGCCCACGCGACGTCGACGCCGGAGGGTGACAAGGCCGAGCTCCAGGCGATCCGGACGATCTTCGGTGATCGGGCGCCGACGATCTCGATCACCGCCAACAAGTCGATGCTCGGCCACACGCTGGGGGCCGCCGGCGCGATCGAGTCGGTCGTGACGATCCAGACGATCCGGGAGTCGTGCGTGCCGCCGACGATCAACCTCGTCGACCCCGACGACGAGGCCCGCGACCTCGACATGACTCCGAACCGCTCCAAGGCGCGCGACGTCCGCGTCGCCCTCTCCAATTCCTTCGGCTTCGGCGGCCAGAACACCGCGCTGATCTTCCGGCGGTGGGAGGCATGACCGAGGAGCTCGAGCGCCCGGCGAGTGACGACGCGAACGCACCTGCCGCGGCCGAGGCCGAGACGGAGCCGCAGGACGCCGTCCCGGGCAACAGCAGCGATGCGTCGCTGCTGGGACTGATCGACCGGCTCGGCGGCCTCCTCGAGCGGAGCGACCTCACCGAGCTCGAGGTCGAGGTCGGCGGCACGGCCCTCGTCCTGCGCAAGCCGGCCGCGCTCGCGCCGCCGCCGCTCGCCGTCGCGGAACCAGCTGTCGCATCGAATGTCGGCGTGCCCGCCTCCACGCCCGCGGCGTCGTCGCGCGCCACCGACGCCCCCGCCGCACCGACGAAGCCCGCGGTCGCCGCCCCGCTCACCGGCATCTGGTACGGCTCGCCGGCGCCCGGCTCGGCGCCATTCGTCGAGGTCGGTCGTGAGATCGCCGTTGGCCAGGTCGTCGGCCTGATCGAGGCGATGAAACTGTTCAACGAGATCAAGTCGGATCTCGCCGGCCGCGTCGCCCGCGTCATCCCCGAGAGCGGCGCACTCGTCAAGGCCAGGCAGCCGCTCATCGAGGTCGATCCGCTGTGAACGCGCCTGGCCGCCACGCCCACGTCACCGGCTGGGGCAGATACGCCCCGGCCCAGGTCCTCACGAACGCCGACCTCGAGCGGATGGTCGACACGTCCGACGAGTGGATCCGGACCCGGACGGGAATCCGGGAGCGGCGCGTCGCCGCCGCTCACGAGACGACTGCGTCGATGGCCGCCGTCGCCGGCCTCCGGGCGATCCGGACCGCCGGGATCGATCCCGAGGACATCGACCTGATTCTGCTGGCCACGCTGACGCCGGATTACTGGATGCCGTCGACGGCGGCACTGGTGAAGGAGGCGATCGGCAACTCGAAGGCGGCCGCGTTCGACGTGATGGCCGCGTGCTCGGGCTTCGTCTACGCGTTCTCGACGGCCCAGGCGTACATCTCCGCGGGCCTGGCCAAGCACGTCCTCGTGATCGGCGCCGAGCTGCTCACCCGCTTCCTCGACTACACCGACCGCAGCACGTGCATCCTGTTCGGCGACGGCGCAGGGGCCGTCGTCGTCAGCGCCTCGGAGGAGCCGGGCGGCGCGCTTGGCATCGAGCTGACCACGGACCCCCAGGGCGCCTACATGATCTGGCTGCCCGCCGGCGGGGCGAAGGCGCCACCGTCGGCCGGGACGATCGCGCGCGGCGAGCACTACGTCCGGATGGAGGGTAAGGAGACGTACCGGTTCGCGACCAAGACGATGGCGACGACCGCGCTCGAGTCGATCCGGCGATCGGGCCTCACGCCCGACGACATCGACCTGTTCATCCCGCACCAGGCCAACGTCCGGATCATCGAGGCCGTCGCGAAGGGCCTGGACCTGCCGATGGAGAAGATGTTCGTCAACCTCGACAAGTACGGCAACACGTCGGCGGCGTCGGTGCCGATCGCCCTGGCCGAGGCGGTGAACGAGGGACGGGTGAGCGTCGGCGACAACGTCACGATCGTCGCGTTCGGAGCGGGCTTCACGAGCGGGGCGGTGACGCTGGAGTGGACCGCCGACCCGGCCCGGGGCCCAGCCGGCGATGCGGCGGTCCAGCCGGACAACGTCCATGTCCGGCTGCCCGTCGACTGGGACTCGGTCGACCCGATCCCTGACGCGCTCGCGGACATCATGAATCGCCCGGGCCCGATTGACGTGCCGCTCGACGATGTCGTCCCGGGCGAGCCCGATCACGCCCAGCAGCCGCAGCCGGTCGGGCGCCGCTAGCTCATTTCCCGGCCCGGCGCCCAGATCCGAGGAGTTCCGATGATCGACCTGTCCGGCAAGAGCGCCCTCGTCACCGGCGCGTCGCGGGGAATCGGCCGCGCGATCGCGCTCCGCCTCGCGACGCAGGGTGCCGACGTCGCGTTCAGCTACCGCGGCAACGAGGCCGCGGCGAAAGACGCCGCCGGGGCGATCGAGGCCCTCGGCCGGCGGGCAATCGCGATCCAGGCAGACGCATCGCAGCCAGAATCGGCGGAGAAGGCCGTCGCCGGGACGATCGAGGCGTTCGGCAAGATCGACATCCTCGTCAACAACGCCGGCATCACCCGCGACGACCTCATCATGCGGATGAGCGTCGATGACTTCCGGGACGTGCTCGAGACGAACCTGTTCGGGGCGTTCTACATGACGAAGGCCGTCACGCGGCCGATGCTCAAGGCCCGCGCCGGCCGGATCGTCAACATCACATCGGTGTCGGGCCAGGCCGGCCAGATGGGCCAGGCCAACTACTCGTCGGCGAAGGCCGGGCTGATCGGGCTGACGAAGGCGACCGCCCGGGAGCTCGCGTCGCGCGGCATCACGTGCAACGCCGTCGCGCCCGGCTTCGTGCTCACCGAGCTCACGAAGGACCTGCCCGAGGCGCTCCAGGCTGAGCTCACGAACCGGACGCCGCTCGGGCGGTTCGGGACGCCCGAGGAGGTCGCCGACGCCGTCGCGTTCCTCGCGTCTGACGAGGCGCGGTTCATCACCGGGCAGGTGCTGGCCGTCGACGGCGGCCTCGTGATGATGTAGGACGGGCCGCCCGCAGCCGGGTGGTACGCTCGGCCCGATGTTCGTCCGGCAGTTCGTCATCGACGGTCTCGGCCATCTCTCGACGCTGATCGCCGACGAGTCCGCGGGCCTCGCCGCGGTCGTCGACCCGCGGCGCGACGTCGATGCCTACCTGGACCTCGCCCGGGAACGCGATCTCCGGATCAGCCATGTCGTCGAGACCCACCTCCACAACGACTACGTCTCGGGCGGCCGCGAGCTCGCCGCGCTCACCGGCGCCACCCACGTCATCGGCGCGGGCGCCCAGCTGGCGTATGAGCATCGGCCGGTTCGTCACGGGGAGACCTTTGATGTCGGCGTTCTCCGGTTCACCGTCCTCGAGACGCCGGGCCACACGCCGGAGCACGTCGCGTACGCGGTCGCCGATCGGTCGCGCGCGGACGACGTGGTCCTGCTCTTCACCGGCGGGTCGCTGCTCGTCGGCGCCGTCGGGCGGACCGACCTCCTCGGCGAGGAGAACGCCCTGCCCTTCGCCCGGGCGATGTTCCGCTCGCTGCGGGAGGTCGTCCTGCCGCACGAGGATTTCGTCGGCGTCTACCCGACGCACGGCGCGGGCTCCCTCTGCTCGACCGGGATCTCGTCGACGCCGTCATCGACGATCGGCTACGAGCGGCGCCACAACCCGATGGTCGGCCCGGCCGACGTCGACACGTTCGCCCGCGTCCTCCTGACCGGCCAGCCGGCGTTCCCGCGGTATTTCGCCCGGATGCGGCCGATGAACCAGGCCGGCCCGACGCTCCTCGGCGGACGCCTGCCGGAGCCACGGGCTCTGGACCTCGACGAGGCCCGCTCCCAGCTGGCCGACGGCGCCCTCGCGATCGACATGCGTTCGCCGTCGGCCCACGCCACCCAGCACATCCCGGGCTCGCTCTCCGTGCCGGCCGGCTCGTCGTTCGGGACATGGCTCGGCTGGCTGGTCGAGCACGACCGCCCGCTCGTTCTCGTCCTCGACCGGCCGGAGGACTGGGACGACGCGATCCGCCAGACGCTCCGGATCGGTCACGAGGGTGCTGTCGGTCATCTCCGCGGCGGGTTTGGCACCTGGGCCGAGAGCGCCGCGCCGGTGGAGACTGGCGGCCGGCTCACTGTCGACCAGCTCGCCGCGCGGCTCGATCGCGGCGGGCCCACGGCGCCGATCGTCGTCGACGTCCGCCAGCTGAGCGAGTTCGAACAGGGTCACGTCCCGGGGTCGCTCCACCTTGCCGCCGGATCGCTCCCGGACCGGCTCGCGGAGTTGCCGCGAGACCGGCCCATCGCCACGATCTGCGCCTCCGGCTATCGGGCCAGCGTCGCGGCCTCGCTCCTGAGTGCGGCAGGGTTCCGCGACGTCAGCTGGGTCCCCGACGGCCTGCCCACGTGGCGGGGGCGCGGTCACCCGACGGAGCACGGGCTGCCGGACGCGAATGCCGACATGTCGCCCGACATCGCGGAGGCAGCGGCCGGCGGCGACGACGCGGCGGGCCACCGCCACGAGACGACGGCGGCCCGCGGCAGCTGATTCCATATCGGCCGATCCCACCCAACCGCACCGGACCCCACCCGAAGGTACCGGGCCGACGTGGCCCGGTCGGGCTGCCCACGGAGGGCGCCGCCACCGGACCTCCGTCACGTCGCGAGACGCCGTGACGCTCGTGTACCCTTCGTTCGCGAGGTCTCGACCCCCAGACGTCACTCGCCCGCACCCCCGCCTCCCAGCCCCAGCGCGCCTGCGACTGGCACCCGTCATGGAGGATGCTTGTGCTCCGACCGGACCGCCGCACTCGCCGGCTCGCCGCCGGCCTCGTCATCACCGTCACGACGCTGGCACTTATCTGGCCCGTCTCGATGGCATCGGGCCGCGCCGGCTCGAGTAGCACCCAAACGCGCGGCGGCATGACCGCGGCGGCTCCCAAGGGGGCTCGGACGGCGTCCGCCCACGGCCTCGGGGTCGGGCCGATGAAGCATGGCGGGAAGCACCAGGCCAAGCCGCTCAGCGGACCGAACATCGACCACCCGAGTCGTGCCGGCAGCTCGGCGGGGACGGATGGCGGCGGCGTGAAGGCGCCCGCGTCGGTCACGGCGGCCCCGGTCTCAGTCCAGGCGACGGCCAGCGGAGCGCCGGTAGTCGATTCGGAGACGCCGTGGGACGGCCTCGACCAGGCCGACGTCGGGCTCGTCGAGCCGCCGGACCCGTGGCTCGCCGTCGGCCCCGATGACATCGTCCAGAGTGTCAACACGACGCTCCGCTTCACGAACCGCAAGGGCGTCGCGACCGTAGGCGATGTGGCGATCTCAGACCTCTTCCAATTCGATTCCTGGACGCCGTCGATCGACGGCGTCGGCGATCCTCGCTGGATTTACGACGCGAAGCACAACCGGTGGATCGGCATCGTCCTTGCCTACAGCTGCGATTCCGACGGCGCTGCCGCGGGCGACTTCTCCGTCGGCTACGTCTGGGGCGCGATCAGCACCGGTCCAGATCCGAAAGGCGCCTACTACCGCTTCTACATCGAATACCCATCGGCGTTGCCGGACTTCCCGATGGTCGGGACGTCGGGCGACAAGATCACGATCAGCGCCAACGAGTACACCCTGAACGACACGGCCGACTGCACGACGAGCAGCTACGAGGCCGGCAGCATGATGACCTTCGACTGGGCCCAGATGCTGACGTTCCCGGAGTTCCCCGACCCGACCTACTCGTGGGCCTTCGACGATTGGTTCAGCCTTCGCCCAGCGCTTTCGCCGCAGGGGCAATCGAACACGATCTACGTCGTCGGCGAGAAGATCGGCGCCACCCCCGGCACCTCGAACGTCCTCTATCTCACGATCACCGGCACGAACGCCGCCGGCGGGACCGTGACGTCCGCCGAGCAGGACCTGTCTGCCGCGAATGTCGTGCCACCGTTCCTCGACCCGCCCCGGCCGACGCAACCCGGCGGCCAGATGGACGCCGAGATCATCGACCGCAGACCGACGGACGCCGTCTGGCAGAACAACGTCCTGACGTTCGCCTCGACCGTCCCGTGCGATCCGGCCGGCGGCGTCGCGGAGACCCGCGACTGCGCCCGAGTGACCCAGTTGGACACGTCGACGGCCACGCCGACGCGCGTCCAGGACATGCTCGTCGCGACGAGCGGCAAGGACACCTGGTACCCCGGCATCGGCGTGTCCCAGAGCGACATCCTCCACGTCGTCTACAGCCAGTCGAGCTCGACCGAGGGGATCTCCTCGTACGACCGCTACCAGCTCCCCTCGGATCCCGTGAATACGCTCAGCGCGCCACTGCTGCTCGCGAGCGGAGCCGCGGTCCACTACAACGGCATCCGCTGGGGTGATTTCGTCGGTGTCGCCCAGGACCCGCGGGACACGAACGCCGTCTGGCAGGGCAACCAATACACGTTCACGAGCGGCGCATGGGCGACCCGGGTGAGCGAGCTCCAGACGGCGGGCGCGACGTTCGTGCCAATCGATCCGGTGCGCGTCCTCGACTCGCGAACCAACACCGGAACGACGGGTGCGTTCGTCTCGAGCGTTCCCAAGACGATCCAGGTCGCGGGTGCGCTCGGCATTCCGAATGATGCCGTCGCCATCACCGGCAACCTCACGGTCACCGGCCAGCAGGCGGCCGGCTTCGCGTCGCTCACGCAGCTGCCTACGGCGAACCCGTCGACGTCGACGCTGAACTTCCCGCTGAAGGACGTCCGCGCGAACAACGTCACGAGCCCCCTGACGCCATCGGGCAAGGTCAGCCTCGTGTACAAGGCGACTGCCGGAAAGGCCACGCACCTCGTCCTCGACGTCACGGGCTATTTCCTGAACGACAACACGGGCCGGACGTACACGGACCTTGCGCCGGTCCGGGTGCTCGACTCCCGCGCCGGCACGGGCAACATCGGCCTCGTCGGGCCGATCCCGTCGGGGACGCCCAAGGAGTTCCAGGTCGCGAACGTCCTCACCGTGCCGGCGACCGCGGTCGCGGTCACCGGCAACCTCACGGTCACCGGCCAGACGCGGGCGGGCTACGTGACACTCTCGTCGGCGAACCCGGGCGCGTCCCCGGCGACGTCGACGATCAACTTCCCGGCCGGCGACGTGCGGGCCAACGGCGTCACGATGAAGCTCTCCAATACCGGCTCGCTCTGGCTCGTGTACGTCGCGCCTCCAGGCGCGACCGTCCAGGTGATCTTCGACGTCACCGGTTACTACGAGGCCAACCTCAACGGCGCCCGCTTCGTTCCGCTGACCCCCGGCCGGCGGATGGATACCCGCGTCACCGCGCCACAGGAGGGCCTGCCCGGGCCGTTCTCGGCCAACATCGCACGGACGCTCGTCGTCGAGCCGTACCAGGGCGTGCCGCTGAACGCCGTCGCGATCACCGGCAACCTGACCGTCGTCGGCCAGGCCCGCGCCGGGTACATCTCGATGACCAAGGACACGACGAACAGCCCGACCACTTCGACACTCAACTTCCCGGTCGGCGACGTCCGCGCGAACGGCGTCACCGGCCCGCTCACCGCGGCCGGCACCGTCGGCCTCGTCTACAAGGCGTCCGGCGGCGCCACGCACATGATCCTCGACGTCACGGGCTACTTCCGATAGACCGATAGACGGAGCCCCGGCCGGCCCCGACGC
>JBJMMH010000045.1:0-4513 GCA_045804885.1 Chloroflexota bacterium
CGGAGGTCTGCAAAACCTCTATTCACCGGTTCGAATCCGGTCGTCGCCTCCAGACTTCAAGCGCGAATCGACCCGCTGGGTAACCGGCGGGTCTTCGTTTGCGGTCAGCAGAGGTCCGCGCCGTTATCCTCGGTCGTGTGATCGGCGTCCAGCTGTACTCGGTCCGTGATCTCGATGTGCCATGGCCCGCGCTCTTCGAGCGCTTGGCGGCGATGGGCTATGAGGCGATCGAGACGGTTGGCGTCCCGGGCGGCGACCCCTCCGAGGCGCGACGGTGGGCGGATGATGCCGGACTGCGTATCGCGGGGGCGCATATCGGTGTGTCCCCGTCGTCGAGCGAGCCAGTCGAGCCGCGCTTCGAGGCCGTCGCAGCGATGGGCGCCGATCTCGTCTTCACCCCGTCACTCGTCGCCGCGGACGTCGCCGATGTCGAGACGTTGGAGCGGACAGCCGATCTCCTCGAGGACGCCGCTGCGCGGGCGATCCCGTTCGGCCTGACGTTCGGGATCCACAACCACGAGCACGAGGCGGCCGAGCTCGACGGCGTCCGCGTCCACAGACGCCTCGATGCCCGCCTGTCGTCCGCGGTCGCGTGGCAGGTCGACGTCTACTGGGCGACCTGTGGCGGCATGGACCCGGGCGCGATGATCGCCGACCTCGCCGGCCGTGTCCGCTCGGTTCACCTCAAGGATGGGACGGGCCGCCGCGGCGATCCGAACGTTGCGCTAGGCGACGGCGCGATCGACCTTGCCGGCAGCATCGCCGAGGCCACGGCCGCCGGCGTCGACAGGCTGATCGTCGAGTTCGATTCCTGCGCGACCGACATCCTCGTCGCGCTCGATCGGAGCCGTCGGACGCTATCCGCGTGACCCGCGCCCCGGCGACCCCGGTCGGGATCGGGATGGTCGGCTGCGGTAACGTCTCGCGCCAGTACACCAAGGGCCTCGCGGGACATGAGGGCGTGCGCCTCGTCGCGTGCGCCGATGCCGATCCGACGCGAGCCGAGGCGCTGGCGACGGAGACCGGGATGCGCGCCCTGACCGTGGACGCTCTGATCGTCGACCCGGCCGTCGAGGTCGTCCTGAACCTAACGCCAGTGGCCGTCCATCCGGAGGTCAGCATGGCAGCGATCGCGGCTGGCCGGCACGTCCACAGCGAGAAGCCGCTGGCCACCGACCGGGACCAGGCGCGCAGGATCCTGGATGCCGCACAGCAAGCCGGAGTGAGGGTGGGCTGTGCGCCTGACACGTTCCTCGGCAGCTCCCTCCAGACGGCGCGAGCCGAGCTCGACAGCGGCCGGCTCGGCGACCCGATCGGCTGCTCCGTCGCATTCGTCAACCGCGGGCCGGAGGTCTTCCATCCTGCACCGGCGCAGTTCTTCGGCGACGGGGCCGGTCCGGTCCTCGATGTCGGCGTCTACTACCTGACCGCCCTCGTCCACCTGCTTGGACCGATCAGAGCCGTCACAGCTCTCGATCGGGTGACGTTTCCGGAGCGCGAGGTCCTTGTCGGGCCGGCCGCCGGCAGCCGCTTCCCCGTGACCGTTCCGACGCATGTCGTCGGAGCGATCGAGTTCGAGAGCGGCGCCGTTGGCGGTTTAACGATGTCCTTCGACGCGGGCGCGACCATGGCGCCCAAGCTGGAGCTCCAGGGGACGTCGGGGATCATGGTCCTGGGGGACCCGAACACCTTCGACGACCCGGTGCGATGGCGGCCGCGCGACGAGGACACATGGTCACAGGCGCCGGTCGCCGGCCGCCCCGGCCTCGGTCGTGGGATCGGTGTGGTCGACCTGGCCGCCGGCATTCGATCCGGAGGGCCCCATCGGGCATCGGGAGAGCTCGCCTACCATGTCTTGGACGCCATGCTGGCCATCGGCGAAGCTGCCGCGAACGGTCGACGGATCGAGGTGCTCAGCCGGGTTGAGCGCCCCGCCCCGATGGGGGCAGACGACTGACGCGCCCCGAGACGACGGCAGTCTCCCGAGCGCAGTTGTTTGGTGGATAGCGACGCTCGCAGGTGCGGAGAGGCTGGTCCACAGCGACGGCGGCTAGCCTATGTCGTCGCTTACTGACCGGAGGTCGGGATGCATCGCCTCCATGGCGTGCTCGTACGTTTCGGAGGCTTGCCGCCACGTCTCCTCGTCCAACGCCCATAACGTAGACGCCGGTTCTGGGTACCCTCCAGCCTGCCAGGCGTCCTCGAGGTCGGCCAGCTGCTGGATATATCCGACGTCCGATCCCGTTGCCTGCGCGAACGCATCACTGCCCGACGCCGTCAATCGGGTCTCGAGGCCCTTCGCCGCAACCAGGCCAGCCGCAATCAGGTTCGAGATTCCTTCTTGCATCTCCTCGGCAAGCGGGATGAGGTGGTTGAGTCCGTCGGCCGTGGCGATAACCTCGTCGAGCCGGACCCATCGCCGATCGCCTCCGGCATGACCGATCGACAGGAGCATCCAGGCCTCGTTCATCGCCGGCGCCGCCGCATGAATTCGCCCTGTTCTTGGATCAAATCGTGGACTGTCCTGTACAGCAGCGCCGGACCGAGCGCCGTCAGCGCCGCTGCCACCAGGGCCAGCCAGATCGGCCCCGTCAGGAGTGCGTACAGCAGCACGGACGCGGGCGCGAGACCCGTGACCACCAACGTGACTGCGTGATCGGACAGCCGACCATCCCGCCACAGGAAGGCTGAGCCCAAGAGCACGACGCCGGCGCCGGCGGCGAGGCCGAGCATCAACATCGCTGAATGGTCCTCGCGGTCAGCCGACCCCGATGCGGAGCACGCCGTCGACCCGGACGTAGTGGCTGAACCAGCGGTCGCTGTGGATGACACGGCCGCTGGAATCCCGGACGGTCCGCGACACCCAGACGTCCTTGCCGTCGGTCGGGGTCTCGGTCCGCTCGCGCTGGCCCTTCTTGAGCTCCGCTGTCGTGACCCTCGTGTCGATCGCCGGGCGGACGTTACTCACGGCGGGCGCCGAGAACGTCACCTTCCGGCCCGTCGGCTTCGAATAGATCTCGAAGCGAACCGAGGTCGAGCCAGCCATGCCACGAACGAACAGCGCGTTTGACGTGTCGTTGCGGAAGCGCATGTTCTGGGTGACGTTGCCGCCGATCTTGGAGACGGTCGCATCGAGCCCCAGCGGGTAGCGGTTGATGTAGTAGGCGTGGTTGTCGCGTTCGAGGATCTCGTACCCGGCCCGGACCGCTGCGTTGAACATCGTCGTCGACGCCGAGCAGATGCCGCCGCCCATGGCCCCCGTTGGGTTAGTCCTGCCGCTCTCGATGAACCCGCCCATCCCGAAACCGCGCGCCGGCGTGACCGGCCCGACGACCTGCCAGAAGTCGAAGACCTGGCCGGGCCCGATGACCGTCCCGTTGATGAGGCGGGCCGGGATCCGGATGTTGGCGCCGAAGAAGTTCTTCTTGCTCGGGAAGAACGGCGTGGTCCACGCCCCGACAAGCGTCATCTGGGGCCCGAGCTTGGCGGCCTCCTCGGGCGTGAGCTTGGGTGCAAGGCCCGTGGTCGCGAGGCGCGCCGTAGCGGCTGCGCTCAGGGTGCCGTCGCGGCGACCGGCGAGGACCTGGGCGACGGCGGCCGTCGACGCGCCGACGTCAAGTGTTCGGCCGCCCTTGCCAGGCACGAACCCGAAGACCTTGCCGGACTTCGTCTTGAGGAGGACCGACTCCTTCGGCTTCTTCGCGATCTTCTTGTTGAAGGGCGCGACGATGTCCGCGACGATCCTTCCGTCGACGATTGGGGTCGGCCGGACGCCACCACCCACGAACGTGACCGCGGCCTGAAGCTTCTCCGCCGGGATCGTCCACGTCTTCCCGCCGCGGAAGCTGAGGACGAGCGGCTGCGTGATGCGTTGGGCCTCCGAGATCGCGAGCACCGCGTCGAGGCGGTCGACGTCCGGCGTGATGGTCCGCACGGGAAGGTCCACCGTGGCGACGGGGCCCGTCGCCTTCCCGTCGAGCAGCGCCTCTTTGAGTGTTGCAACGCCAGTCGTCACGTCGAGCGCCTGGCCGGTCCGGGCGTCGGTCGCGGACCAGCCGCCCTTCACCTTGACGATGACGGCGTTGCGCGGGGCGACGCGGAGTTCCGTCGCCCGCTTCGTGACCCACGCAAGGAGTGTCCGGCGGTCGACGGACGCCGTCAGCGCGACGTCGTGGCCGTTCCGCCAGATCGCGATTCGGTCCGGCACGTCGGCGAGCGGTCCGTCAACGCGGCCGGCGGCGAACGCGGCGGCAACCGCGCCGTCGACGTCGACGTGCCCGCCGAGCGTCGCGGCCGTCACGGTTACGCGCTCGCCGTTGCTCGCGATCTCCAGCGACGAGGGCATCAACTGGATCGCCGCGACCTTGGCCCGCACCTCGGCGACGCTCAGGCCGGAGACGTTGACGCCGGCGACCGAGACGCCCGGCAACACGCGGCCCTCGTAGGCGCGATCGAAGATCAGCGCCGCAGCGACCGCCGCCGCGGCGACGAGCGCGACGAGGAGGAGCGCGAA
>JBJMMH010000046.1:0-15357 GCA_045804885.1 Chloroflexota bacterium
GTCCTTCGGCCACAACGACGTGGTCCACTCGGTCTCGCCGATCCCGGCCGCGACCGGGATCATCCCCCAGCCGTAGGTCACGGCCGAGGAAGTCGCCCGGAGCTCCCTGGACTCGGCTTCAGGGACCGTCACGAAGTGGTACGGCGCGGGGCCTTTCCAGAGCCAGACCTCGGCGACAAACTCGAGCGTCACGCGACGACGATACGCGGTCGACGGACGATCCAAGACATTCGGATGAGTGAGCGCCGCGACCCCGCGGGTCACATGACCGAGGCCGAAGAGGCGGTATGACGATGGTTGCGGTCACGCGGCTCACCGATGCTGGGGATCAGACAACGAACCGCATCGAGACCGGAGGACCCATGACCACATCGTTCGCCCAACTCCGACCAGCCCGCAACGGGCCGAGCCCAGCCGCGGCCGTCACGGCCGCCATCGTCGCGGGCGTCACCGTCCTGACCCTCATCGTCACCGGCATCACGTTCCTGGCCCTGGCTGTCGCGTTCCCGATCGCGGTCCCGATCGCCGAGGCCTACAGGCTCCCGGTGTCGGCCGCCGATATCGCCCTCGCGGCAAGGTTCGCCGAGCTCTGGTGGGTGTTCGCCGCGCTCGCGATCGCGTCATTCGCCGCCGCGCTCGTCGTCATCGTCAAGGTCATCAGCTTCCTGAGCCCCGCGCCGCGCGATTGACGCCGGCTCATCGATGAGGTTCGCCGAATCGTTCGGCGGACCTCATTTGGCGTTCCGGTCGGGCCGTGGCCAAGTGGTGGGCGGTACCGGACTCGAACCAGTGACTTCCTCGGTGTAAGCGAGGCGCTCTAACCAACTGAGCTAACCGCCCGCGGGCAGGGTACGACAGGAACAAAGGGCACGCGGCCGCGGGGACATCAGACAGGGAGTGGTGCCCAGGCCGGGACTTGAACCCGGATGAGTTGCCTCATACGCCCCTCAAACGTACGCGTATACCAATTCCGCCACCTGGGCAGGTGCTCTCGTTTCGTCGGGTCAGGAGGGTTGAGGTGGTACCGAGGAAGGGATTTGAACCCATACGCCCTTGCGGGCACTAGCTCCTGAAGCTAGCGCGTCTGCCAGTTTCGCCACCTCGGCGTCGACCCGTCGCGACCGGTTCGCAGACGCTCACCGGCCGTTGGCGAGGCGCCATGTTAGCACATCCCAAAACCGATCCGACCCGTCCGCGACGGGCTGGACGACCACGTCCTGGAGCGTGTCGCGGGCTACGACGACCTCGTCGGCGAAGGCGATCGGAAGCAGGTAGCGGCCCGTGGCGAGCTGGGCCTGGAGGGCCGCGTAGGCCGCCTTCCGGGCTTCGTCGGTGCCAGGCCGGCGGGCCGCCGCGAGGAGGCCGTCGAGCGTCAGATCCTGGACGCCGGCGACGTTCAGGCCGCCCTTCTGCGTCTGGCTCGAGGCGAGCAGCGGGTAGAGGTCCGGGTCGTGGCCGATCGAGATGTCCGCCACGGCCGCGGCGAACTCGCCCTTCTGGAGACGCTCGGCCATCGGCGTCGCCTGATCTGCCTCGACCACCCGCGAAGCCAGCCCGATCTCGGACCAGGCCGCGGCGACCTGCTCCGCGACGGCGTAGAGGGCCGGGTTCATCCCGGCGCCGGGGCTGAGGATATCGAGCGTGTACGGCTTCGTCGCGCCGGGCGGCCGCCACTGGCCGTCGACCGACTTCCAGCCGGCCTTGTTGTGTGCGGCACGTGCCGCCTTCGCGTCCGCAGCGACGGGCGGCGACGCGGCCGCGTCGAACGCCCACGACGTCGGCGGGATCAGCGAATCCGCGACGGTCGCCCGGGACCCGAACGCGTCGGCGACGATCGCCGGTCGGTCGATCGCCTGAAGGAGCGCGAGCCGGACGGCGGGGTCTCGCAGCTCGGGGTGCGACGGACGGAGGTTGAGGATCACGGTCGTGAGCGTCGTGCCCGGATAGCGCAGCTCGCGCGCGACGTTGCCGGCGGCTGCGGCGCCTTCACTCGACCGGGACGCGGCGAGGTCCGACGCGGCCGCCGGCGCCAGCCCCGACACGGCGTCGAGCTCGCCCTCGCCGAAGGCCGCGGCCAGGGCCTTCTCGTCGTCGAAGAACCGGAACTCCATCCCGGGCAGCAGCGGCTCTGGGACCGTCGGCCGCTTGGTCGGGGCCGGTGCGCCGAGGGGATCGGACGGGATGGCCGCCGGCGTCGGATCGACCGCCGACTCCCCGAGCCTGACGGAGGCGGCCGGCTCGAGCAGGGCATGATCGTCGTCCAGCTCGGTCAGAACGAACGGGCCAGAGCCGACCGGCGCCCGACCGAACGGGTCGTCCACAAGCCGCTCGATCGGGACGTCGCGAAGCAGGTGGGCCGGCGCGATCCGCTGCGTCGCGAGCTCGAGGAAGCCGCCGAGCGGGGTCGCGAGGTCGAACCGAACGGTCCGCGCGTCGACCGCCGTCGCCGTGACCTCCCGCCATGACCCCGCTCCGGGTCCCGCATAGGCCGGGTCCCGCAGGATGCCGACTGTGTAGACGACGTCGTCCGCGGTGACGGGCTTGCCGTCCTGCCAGCGCGCGTCCGGCTGCAGGCTGAACGTCCATGACTTACCGGTCGGATCGACCGTCCAGTGACTCGCGAGATCCGGGACGAGCGTCCCGTCCGGGCCGCGGGTGACGAGGCCGCTGAACACCAGCGCCACGAGATCGCGATCCGGCTGGGTCCGGGCTGCCAGGGGGCTCACGGAGACTGGCCGCCCCAGGACGCCCTCGCGGTACGGCGCGACGTCGACCGGTGTCGGTCCCGGCGTCGGGCTTGGCGCCGCTGGCTCGAGAGCCGGCGCGCCGATCAGGATCGCGATCGCGCCGAGGAGCAGGACGAGGCCGGCGATGACGACATGGTCGGTTCGATTCATGGAGGAGGCAGATGTCCGGCCTGGCTGGGCAGCCGGGCGAGGTGGCTCAGACCGTCGTCGGCGGGAAGATGAACGACGCGAGCGAGAACAGGACGAAGAGGACCAGCAGGACGATCGTGAACTGCCACAGGCGCCGCTCGACGCCGCGGCGACTGCGGTAGACCGCGGAGTCGCCACCGAACGTTCCGGACAGGCCCGTCCCCCGGGACTGGAGCAGGATCGCTGCGATGAGCGCGATGCTGACGATGATCTGGCCGATCGCCAGGAATGCGTTCACGCGGTCGGGTCCTCCGTGGGTACGGCGGTGGATGGTATCACGCGAGCAGCGAGGTCCCGGTCATCCCCTCCCAGCGAGGCAGGCCGGTCAGCTCGCAGATGGTCGGGGCGACGTCGGCGAGGACGCCGTCGCGCAGGCGTCGGCCCTCGACCGCACGACCGGCGATGAGGATCGGCACGGAACTTAGCGAGTGCGCGGTCACCGGCAGACCCGCGGCGTCGCGCATGACGTCGGCGTTGCCGTGATCGGCCGTGACGAGGAGCAGCGAACCCGGCCCGTCCGGTTGGCGCGCGTCGGCCGCGTCCGTCGCGGCGACGACCCGGCCGACGCACGTGTCGATGACCTCGATGGCCTCAACCGTGGCGGCCCAGACGCCGGTATGGCCGACCATGTCGGGGTTCGCGAAGTTCGCCACGATCAGATCGTAGTCGTCCGAGTCGATCGCGGCGACGAGGGCGTCGGCGACGCCCGCGGCGCTCATGGACGGCTGGAGGTCGTACGTGGCGACCTTCGGGCTCGGGACCAGCAGGCGGTCCTCACGTGGTAGAGGTGCCTCCCGGCCGCCGTTGAAGAAGTACGTGACGTGGGCGTACTTCTCCGTCTCCGCGACGTGAAACTGGCGCCAGCCGGCGTCGGCGGCGGCGTGGGCGAGCGAGTAGGCCTCCTCGGGCGGGAACGCGACCGAGACGGGCAGGCCGGCCTCGTACTCGGTCATCGTCACGATGAACAGGTCCTTCTGCGCCGCGCCTGCGTCGTCGCGGTCGAAGGCCGCGAACGTTGCGTCGGCCAGGGCGTGGGTCAGCTGGCGGGCGCGATCCGCCCGGAAGTTGGCGTGAACCAACGGGTCGCCGTCGCGGACGCGGCCGTCGAGGCCGTCGATGACCGTCGGCAGGACGAACTCGTCGTTCTCGCCGCGAGCGTACGCGGCGTCGATCGCCGCGAGGGCCGACGGAGCGTGCTCCCCCACCCCGTGGACGATCGCGTCGTAGCCGCGCTTCGTCCGATCCCAGCGCTTGTCGCGGTCCATCGCCCAGTAGCGCCCGCCGATCGTCGCGATCCGGGCGTCCGGGTGGACGGCGGCGAGGCGCCGCTCGAGGTCCTCGACGAAGCCGCGGGCTGATCGGGGCGGGGTGTCCCGACCATCGAGCAGCGCGTGGACGCGAACCGATGGCACGCCGCGGCCGGCCGCGAGCCTCACGAGGGCGACGAGATGGCGGTCGTTGGCGTGGACCCCGCCAGGGCCGACGAGGCTGATGACGTGGAGGCGGCCACGTCCCGCGACCGCCCGATCGCAGGCCTCGACGAGGGCCGGGCGCGTATCGAAGGAGCCGTCAGCGATCGCCGCGTCGATTCGAGGCAGGTCCTGGAGGACAGGGCGGCCGGCGCCGAGGTTGAGGTGGCCGACCTCGGAATTGCCCATCTGGCCCGCCGGCAGGCCCACGGCGTCCTCCGACGCCCGGAGCGTGGCGTGCGGCCAACGGTCCAGCAGGCCTCGCCAGACCGGCATCGGCGCACTCGCGATCGCGTCGTCGGCGGGGATCGGGCCGATGCCGAAGCCGTCGAGCACGACGAGGACGACGGGCCGGGGCCGCCGATCGCCGACCTCGCCCGACTCGCCGGGGAGCGGCGTCACCCGACTGGAGTCTCGGCGAGGCGCGCGTTCGCCGTGAGCGCCGCCCGGGCGACGATCCCGGCCATCTCGTCCGGCTTCAGCGAGGCGCCGCCGACCAGCGCGCCGTCGATCGCGGGCTCGGCGAGGAACTCGCCGATGTTGGCGGCGGTGACGCTCCCGCCGTAGAGGATCGGCAGGTCGCCGGCACCGTCGCCCCAGCCGAGCGTCCCGAGAGCACGGCGGATCGCGTCGGCCATCGCGGCCGCGTCGGCTCCCCGGGCGTTCCGGCCGGTGCCGATTGCCCAGACGGGCTCGTAGGCGACGACGAGGCCCGCCTCGACGAGCAACGCCGGCTCGTGCGGACGCACCGCGCCGCGGAGCTGTTCGACGACGAGCGCCTCGGCCGCCCCAGCGCCCAGCTCGCGGACGTCGAGCGGCTCGCCGATGCACAGGATCGGGCGCAGCCGGCGCTCGACGGCCCGTCCGATCTTCGCCGCGATCCGCTCGTCGGTCTCCCCGTGGTCGCGCCGCCGTTCGCTGTGGCCGACGATCACCCACGTCGCGAGGCCGTCGAGCATCGCGGCCGAGACGTCGCCGGTGTATGCGCCGGCCGGCTCGTGGTGGACGTCCTGGGCGCCGACGGCCACGCCGCTGCCCTCAAGCGCCGCGTTCACCCTCGCGAGGCACACGAACGGCGGGCAGATCACCCGCTCCACCGACGGCTCCGCGGTCCGCGACGCGATCGTCGCGGCGAGCTCGCCGGCGTCGGCCGGGGTGGTGTTCATCTTCCAGTTCCCGGCGATGATCACGGGTCGCATCGCGGGGAATCATGCCAGAGCGGCCGGCCGCGGCGGCGAGTGGACGCCTAAGCCGGTGCGTGGCCCGCCGCGGGTTGGGCGTGTCGCCCGCCGCGTGGCCGACCTCGTCGCCGGCCGATGCCCTCGTCCGGATGAAGCGCGAGATGCTCGATCCGCTCCAGCGCGCGCTGGACCGTGGACCGGTGGAGGCTCAGCCGCTCGGCCAGCTCGCCGAGCGTCGCCTCGGGCGTCTCGCGCCGTGCGTCCGCGACGAGCCGGACGATCGCCGGCTGGGCGGCGAGGCGGCCGTCGCCGTCGAGGTCCCCGATTGCGGCGATCTGGCGTCCCGCCGCGCTGACGGCGCGCTGGAGATTCGCCGATTCCGCGTTCAACACCCGGTTGAGGTCGCCTCGCAGCGCCCGCGCGACCTGGCGGGCCTCCAGCTCGAGGAGCGCGCCGCCGGCGCCGATGCGCCGCAGGAAGAGCCCGATCGTGTCGGCGCTCTTCCAGGTCACGACGCCCCGGCCCCGGCGGATGCGCCACGCGGCGGCCAGGCCCATCTCGTCCAGCCGCACGCCGAGGACGGGCGCATCGGCGGGCCGGACGACGAACTCGAGGTGGGTCCGGCCGCTCGCGAGGCTGAGCGAGCCACGCGCGAGGAAGAGGCCGCGAAGATACGCCAGCCGGCAGTGCTCGGCGGCGCTGTCCCAGTCGAACGCCGGGTCGCCCGCGGCGGGGTTCATGCCGCCGCCCCGGCCGAGACGGACCGCGAGCCTGGCGACGGGGCCCTCGCGGGGAGGCGGCGCGGAGGCGAGGCCGGCGATCTCGGCGCGACGATCGCACGGCCGGGACGGGTCGATCGCGGCGAGCTCCGCGCGGAGGGCCGCGACGAGGTCGCGTTCCGGACGCGTCACGCCGTCATCCCCGGGCAGCCGTCATCGCACGGCTGCCATGGCGAGGCTCAGGCCGTCCGGGCGACGCCGGACCGACGCCGGCTGCCGCTCTCGCGCTCATACAGGCGCAGGAGGGCGGCCGCGAGGCGCGCCGGGTCGTGATGGTGGCCGTTCGCCGGGTCGACGACGTCCTCGAGCGCGAGCCGGGGCGCCGCCGCGACCGACGGCGGCCAGCGCAGGTGGACGGGCTGGGCGCCGTATCCCGGCGGCACGCGGGCCCCGAACTGGTTGTTGCCGAGCACCGTGTCGACGACATCCCGGCCGGCATGGGCGACGAGCGCCTCGAGGTGGTCGGCGAGGTCGAAGCCGGTCGTCTCGCCGGGCTGGGTGGCGACGTTGCAGACGTAGACGCGAAGCGCCGGCGCGGTCGCGATCGCGTCGCGGATGTCGGGCAGCAGCAGGCTCGGCAGGAGGCTCGTGTAGAGGCTGCCAGGCCCGAGGACGATGAGCTCGGCTTCGGCGATGGCCGCGATCGCGTCCTCCGAGGCCCGGACGTCTGTCGGCGTGACCCACGCCCGCGCGATCGACGGCACTTTCGCGATCGCGGACTGGCCGTCGACGACGCTGCCGTCGGCGAGCTCGGCGTGGAGCGTGAGTGGCGTCGCCGTCGCCGGCAGGACCTGGCCTCGGACGGCCAGGACCCGGTTCATCTGCCGGACCCCCTCCTCGAAGTCGCCGCCCTCGATCGCGGTCATCGCGGCGATCAGGAGATTGCCCAACGCATGGCCGCTGAGGCCGCCACCGTTGCCCGCGGCGCTGTCGTCGGCGCTGCCCGGGAAGCGGTACTGGAGCAGCTCGTTCATCAGCGGCTCGGCGTCGGCGAGCGCCGCGATGCAGCGCCGGATGTCGCCGACCGGTGCGATCCCCAGCTCCTCGCGGAGGACGCCGCTCGATCCGCCGTCGTCGGCGACCGCGACGACAGCCGTCAGGTTGCTCGTGTGCTCCTTGAGACCCCGCAGCAGCGTCGAGAGGCCGGTCCCGCCGCCGATCGCGACGATCCGCGGGCCCCGGGCGAGAAACCGCTTCTGGTAGATGAGCTCGACGAGCGGCCCATCCGACGAGGATCGGAACGGGTCCGTCAGCGCCTTCGCGAGCTTGTACCCGCCGACGCCGACGAACGCCAGGCCGGCGACGGCGACGACGAGCCCCCGCAGCGGGAACGGCAGGAACTGGAGCGTCACGAGGTCGAGCAGGAACTGGGCGAGCCCGCCTGGCTGGAGGTCGCGGGTGGCCTGACGGATGACGTGGGCGACGCCGAGCGCGAGCAGCAGCAGCCCGACGAACACGACGAGCAGCCAGCGCTTGACGCCGATGCCCGGCGTCAGCCAGCGTCGGAGCGCGAAGCCGGACCCGCGGCCGGTCACGCCCGCTCGAGCTCGCGGTGGAAGACGGCGACGGGCCCGTAGTCCTGCTCGCGGAGCCAGCGGGCGAGCTCCTCCGCGAGCGCGATCGAGCGGTGATATCCACCGGTGCAGCCGAGGGCGATCGTCAGCCGCGTCTTGCCCTCGCCGACGTACGCCGGCAGCGCGAACGACAGGAAGTCGTGGAGGTACTCAAGGAACTTCCGGGCGACCGGTTGGCCGAGAACGTACTCCCGGACGGGGTCGGTCAGACCGGACAGCTGGCGGAGCTCGTCGATGTAGTACGGGTTCTGCATGAACCGGACGTCGAAGACGAGGTCCGCCTCGAGCGGGACGCCGTATTTGAAGCCGAAGCTGATCAGCTGAATCGAGAGCCGATCCGGGTCGGAGGCGTCGCCGAGGCGGGCGAAGATCCGCTCACGCAGCTCGCGCAACGACAGGTCGGAGGTGTCGATGACGACGTCGGCGTCGGAGCGGACGGGATCGAGGAGCCGCCGCTCCTCGGCGATCGAGCTGGCGATGCCGCGTTGGTCGGCGAGGGGGTGGCGGTGGCGCGTCTCCGAGAACCGCCGGATGAGGACCTCGTCCCGCGCTTCCAGGAAGAAGACCTGCGGCGAGATCCCGCGCCCCTCGAGCGCGCCACGCATCGCGGCGAAGGCGACCGGCGCGTCGCCCGACCGGACGTCGAGCACGATCGCGACCTTGTCGAAGCGCTCCGGTTCGTCCGAGACCAGCTCCGCGAGCTCGGGCAGGAGCTCGCCGGGGAGGTTGTCGACGACGGTGTAGCCGAGGTCCTCGAACAGCTTCGCGGCGGCGGTCTTGCCGCCACCCGACAGCCCGCTCAGGAGGACGACGTGCTGGTCGACGGCGGCCTCGCCGGAAGCGTCCGCTTCCAGTTCTGCCGACGGACGGGGGCTCGCCATGGCCGCCAGTCTAGCGCCGGAGCGCGGGCGCTCGACCGGACCTGAGCGTCAGTGGCCTGATCGGCGGATGAAGAACAGGGTCAGCTCGTAGAGGATGTACATGGTCCCGGCGAGGGCGAATGGGCTGACGAGGTCGCCGCCCGGTGTCGCGACCGTCGCGAAGATCACGATCCCGAGGAAGACGTAGCGCCGCGACGCGGCCAGCCGCTCCGACGTCACGATGTTGACTCGCGACAGGGCGAACAGCACGATCGGGAACTCCATGATCAGCCCGAACGCGAGGAAGAGCGTCGTGACGAATTCGAAGTACGGCCCCGCCGCGGGGAGGTTGACGAACGTCCCCGTCGCGAATCCGTACAGGAACGCCATCGCGTAGGGCAGCACCAGATAGGCGATCCCGACGCCGAGGGCGAAGAACACCAGGGCGAGCGGGATCCACGGCCGGATCGTCCGGCGCTCGGCACGGGTCAGGCCCGGTGCGACGAATGCCCAGAGCTGGTACAGCAACACCGGCATCGCGAGCACGACCCCGGTCACGATCGAGACACGGAGGGTGATCGCGAACGCGTCGCCGGGGCCGAGGTTCAGCAGCTTGCCGCCGGCCGGCGCGGCGAGCGCGGCGATGATCTGGGGCGACAGGAGCAACCCGACGATGCTCCCGACGCCGACCACCAGCAACGCCTTGAACAGCCGGTTGCGGAGCTCCGTGAGGTGGTCGACGAGCGACATCACCTTGGCCTCGTCGGCCGGGACGGCGGCCGGCGGCGGCGGGGACGCGGGTGGCTCCTGAACGGCGCCCTCTCGCAGGGCGTCGGCGTCGGTCATCCGCTAGGACGAGCGGCGGCTAGCCGTCGGCCTTGGGCGCGACGTCGGTCGGGGCGGAGTCGGCGACCGGCTCCGGCTCCTCGGGCGCGGTCACGACGGGCGGCATCGCGGACGCGGCCGGGGCGACCGGCGCGATCGGCTGCTTGACCGTCGGTTCCTCGGAGGTCTGCGGCGTGGGCTCGGGCGCGGGCTGTGCGGCGGGCGGCACCGGCGCGGGCGTCGCGGCGGGCGGCTGGCCGCCGCCGGCAGGTTGCGGGGCGGCGTCGAGCTTCACCGCGTCCTGGACATCCGATGAGGCCTTCCGGAACTCGCGGATGCTCTTGCCGACTGCGGCCGCCACGTCCGGCAGCTTGCCCGGGCCCAGGATCAGCAGCGCGATCACGAGGATGACGATCCATTCGAAGCCGGACGGCAGTGGCATCGGTTGCTCCAACGGGCGCGACGTCGGCCGGCGGGTTCACGGTGGGCGTCGTCGGAACGGGCCGCGCGCGGCGGCTAGGGTAGCACAGGCAGTCTGGCCGCCCATTCGGCGGCGGCCCGGTCGAGAGCGTGTGCGACATCCGCCTCGCGCTCGATTCCGGCGGCCGCGGCGGCGATCCCGCGGGTCACGTTCACGAGCAAACCACCCCCGGGTCGACCGCCGCCCGGGGCCATCGTCGCCCGCCCCTCGGCAAGGACCGGTCCGATTTCGCCGCCCTGCGCGCCGACGCCGGGAACGAGGAACGGCAGGCCAGGCGCCACTGCCCGGATCTCTCGCAGCTCGGCCGGTGCCGTCGCGCCGACGACCAGCCCGATCGTCCCGCCCGGGCCCCACGCCGACGCGCGGCGCGCGACGTGGAGATAGAGCGGCTCGGCCGGCGTGCCGTCGCCGTCGCCGGGCGCGACGACGAGCGACTGGAACTCAGGCGCGCCGGGGTTCGAGGTCCGGCACAGGACGTACGCGAACCGGTCCGTGCGTCCGAGCAGCGGCGCGATCGCCTCCTCGCCGAGATACGGACTGACCGTGACCGCGTCGGCTCCGAGACCGTCGAACAGAGCCACGGCCTGACGAGCAGCGGTCGAGCCGATGTCGCCGCGCTTGGCGTCGATCACGACCGGCAGGTCCGGCGGGATCGCGGCGCGGACGCGCTCGAGGGCCGCCACTCCCGCGGATCCGAACGCCTCGAAGAACGCGAGATTCGGTTTGACGGCCGCGGCGTGTCTGGCGGCGGCCTCCACCAGCAGCCGTGCGAACCGCTCGACCCCGTCGACGTCCGTGCTGAACGCCGGCGGCAGCGCCGCCGGGTCGGGGTCGATACCGAGGCAAAGCACCGTCCCGGCGGCGGCGCTCCGTGTCGCGAGCCGGTCGAGATAGGTCGTTCGCCGCGCCTCGCCCTGGGTCGCCGCCGCCGCGTCGGGCGCCGTAGCGTCCGAGGCCGCCGTCACGGCGCGGTCGAGGCGGGAGTCGACGCGCGGGGTGCGGCGCTGGACGAGGGTGTCGGCGATGGCGGCGGCAGCTCCGAGGCCGGGATGAACCAGCCCGGCCGGGATCCAGCGTCGAGGCCCGATACCTCGGTCAACGGCGTCTCCTCGCCCTTCGTCCAGTTCCCGGCCAACCCCTCGAGCTTGACCATCACGAGGTCGGTGATCGAACCGTCGAGCCGCAGGAACGCGATCGCGTCACCCGCCGGCGACCAGACCGGCGAGAAGGAGTGGCCGTCGTTCGTGAGACGCAGCAGCTCGTTCCCGGTGACCGAGTCGAGGATCACGACGTCCGTCCCGAAGCTGTCCGTCTTGGTCGCCGCCAGGTACTTGCTGTCGGGCGACCACGCCGGCGCGATGTAGCCGGGACCCGTGATCGGGAAGACCTTCTTGTTCTTGGGGTTGAACTTGAGGATCTGCGGCGCGCCTCGGCTGCCGTCGCGTTGGTTCTTCACGAACGCGAGGTAGCTGCCGTTCGGCGCCCACGCCGGGTCCTGGTGCCCGAGCGCCGGCTGGCCGAGCTTCGGCTTCGTGAACTTGCCGGTCTTGGTGTCGTATAGCTGGATCGTGACGTCGCTCTTCGTCGGGTCGGGACCGTCCGAGGCGACCGCGATCGTCCGGCCGTCAGGAGCGAGGACCGGGTTCCGCATCCAGTAGAACCAGGTGTTCCGACCCTGCTTGATCTTGCCGTTGACGATACCGTCGGGCGGCGCCGAGCCATCCGCCGGGACCTTGACGATCTCGGGCGTCTCGAGATCGAACCACGTGTACGTGCCGCTGACGGTGTGCTTCGCATGGCCGCCGCCCTCGCGGATGAAGTAGACGTCCTTGCCGTCGGGCGAAAAGCTCGGCATGGAGTCGCGGCCCGAATCGGTCAGCTGACGCGCACCGGTTCCGGACTGGATCCAGATGTTGCCCGCCTTGGCGTAGACGATCGTGCCCGGGAACGTGATCTCCGGCTCGACGATCACGACGTTGGACGGTGCCGGCGTCCGGTCCGGCTCGTTGCCGCCGCCGCCGCGCGCGGTCGATCCGCTCTTGAACGGGAGCTGGCCGTTCATGAGGTTGAGCGTCGCCACGCCGACGATCACGAGGGCGAGAAGCGCGACGATCGGGGCGACGTACGGCCGGGCGGGCCCGAGACCGTACGGATCGCGAGCGCGGGCGGGCGCCCTCGTCGCGGTTCGGCGGGTCATGCCGGGGCTCCCGCGAGCGCGACGCCGTCCGGTGCTGTGGTGCTGCCCGCAAATCCAAGAATCGCGGCGGCCTCGGGGTGGAGGCCGGACGTTGCGAGATCTCGAATGTCCAGCTGGAGCGACTCGAAGCCGCCGAAGGTGCGGCTCATGACCCGGCCGACGATGTCGACGCGGTCGCCCTCGACGACGCTCGCGGCGAGGTCCGGCCGCCCGAACGCGATCCCGTCGAGCACGTCGAGCCCGCGCTTCAACGTCAGCTGGCTGTGACCGCCAGTCGCCTCGCGGCTGCGGGTCACGGTCAGGCCGAGCACGGCGACGAGCGGCTCGGGGTTCCCGGCGCCGCACGGTGCGAGGCGGGCGAGGCTCCGATGGAGGCCGTAGTCGACGTCGAGCGCGGGCAGCGCGAGATCGATTTCGAGCGCCCGGCGCGGATCCACGGGAGCGGTCGTGACTGCCAGCGCGGTGAACTGCTCGACGAACTCCGGCCACCGCTCGGTGGCGATCTCGAAGCCGGCCGCGCCGGCATGGCCGCCGTACCGCAGGAACAGCGTCCCGCACGCCTCGAGCGCTGCGCCCAGGTCGAGCGCGCCATCGCTCCGGCACGATGCGCGGACAACTGGCCCGAGGTCCGCCCCGACCACCGCCGGCCTACCGAGGTCGTCAGCAAGCCGCGACGCGACGAGGCCGACGATCCCCACGGGCCACGGGCCTCGGACGATCGTCGCGGGAGTGGCCGCACGATCGGGCCCCTCGCCGAGGACCGCCCGCGCCTCGGCGACGGCCTGCTTGGTGAGGTCCCGACGGTTCATGTTCGCCGTCTCGAGCTCCGCCGCGAGCGCGTCCGCCTCCGCCGGCGTCACGCTCAGCAGCAGCCGGGCCGCAGTCGACGCCTCCCCTACCCTGCCAGCGGCGTTGATCCGGGGAGCGACGCCGAATGAGAGCGATTCGACGTCGACCTTGGTCGGCGCGATTCCGGCGGCGGCGAGCAGCGCCGCGATGCCCGGCCGGGGCCCGCGGCGGATCGCGTCGAGGCCGATCCGGACGATCGCCCGGGTCTCCCCGATCAGCGGAACGAGGTCCGCGATGCTGCCGATCGCGGCGAGGTCCGCCAGCTCCAGGGCGGCCGCCGGTCCGCCCGGTTCATCGACGAGGAGCAACTGGGCGATCTTGAACGCCACGCCGCTGCCGGCGAGGCGTCGCTCCGGATAGGCGCTGTCCGGGCGCTGCGGGTTGACGATCGCGACCGCGGCGGGCAGCTGGGCCGGGACGCGGTGATGATCTGTTACGAGGACGTCGATCCCGGCATCAGCCGCGGCGGCGATCTCCGGGAGGCTCGTCGTCCCGCAGTCGACCGTCAGGATGACGGCCGCAGCGGCGTCGCGCGCCACGGCGATCGCGGCGAGCGACAGGCCGTGGCCCTCGTCGACCCTGCTCGGGACGTACGGGACCACGCGCACGCCGAGCCGCCGCAGTACGAGGGTCACGATCGCCAGGCCGGTGAGTCCGTCCGCGTCGAAGTCGCCGAAGACCATGACCGTCTCGCCATCGCGCCGGACGCGTGCGATGCGGTCAATGAACAGAGCGGCATCCGGCAGCAGCCGGGGATCGTGGAGCCCGGCCTCAGCGGGGCCGAAGAAGGCGTCGAGCGCGTCGGCGTCGGCGATCCCGCGGCCGGCGAGCAGCCGCGTGACGCGGGCATCCAGTCCGTGCCGCGCGCCTGCTGCCAGCGTCCCTTCGTCGACCGTCGCGGATGGCGTGGGGAACTGCCAGCGGTAGCGGGGCTCGGTCACCGGGTCAGGATGCCAGAAGCGGCTTCACCGCCGCTTCGCTGCCCGTTCACCGGGACGTATCGAGTCGACCGCCAGTCGTCGCCACGACGCGTGCCGCGCGGCGGTGCTCTCAGGAGGTGGCCCGCCGCGTCCGCGGCGCGCGCGTCGCTGTCGCGCGTCCGCGCCGCTTGTCCTCCCAGTTCTGCCATACGACGAGCAGCGGCGCGGCGTTGAAGATCGAGGAATACGTCCCCGACACGATGCCGATGAGCAGCGCGAGGACGAAGTTACGGATGGCCGAACCGCCGAACAGCAGCAGCGCGAGGAGCGTCAGCACGACGGTGAAGCTGGTCATGATCGACCGCGCCAGCGTCTGCAGGATCGAGTGGTTGACGACCTCCGCGAAGGGTTCGCCGGCATGTCGAGCGCGGTTCTCCCGGATCCGGTCGAAGACGACGATCGTGTCGTGGACGCTGAAGCCGATGACGGTCAGCATCGCCGTCACGAACAGGGCGTCGATCTCGACGTGGAAGAACGTGCCGAGGATCGCGAACGTCCCGACGACGACGATGACGTCGTGGAGGAGCGAGATCAGCGCGGTGACACCGAACTTCACCTCGCGGAAGCGGTACGTGATCCAGACGAGGATGCCGAGCGCTCCAACGAGGATCAGGACCAGCGCCTGGTTGATGAGGTCGCTGCTGACGACCGGGCCGATCGTCGTGAGCGAACCCTGCGAGGCGATCGGCCCAAGCGCCGCCTCGAGCGCCGTGACCATCTCGCCGAGCTTGCCGTCGGTCGGCAGATCGGTGTTGCCCGTGCCCGCTGACGGCGAGGGTGAGGCACCCGCCGACGCGCCCGGGCTCGCCGACGAGGACGCGGCCGGGCTCGGGCTGGCCGAGGCGGTGGGCGATGGCGACGCCGATGCTGACGCAGCCGGACTTCCGCTCGCGCGCGAGGACGCCACCGGCGACCCGGATGCGGAGGCCGATGCGGCCCCGCTCGCGTTGGGCGCCACCGTGGGGACGGGCGTCGGCGACGCCGCCGGCGGCCGGAGCCCTATGGGCGCGGTCTTGATCTCGAAGAACCCGTCGCTCGTCGCGACAACCGCGGCCGGGAGGCCGTTGTCGGAGAAGACCCTGGCCACCTGGTCGGGGGTCACGCTCGAGTTCTCGAACTTGAGCTCCCACTTCGTGCCGCCTGTGTAGTCGATCGTGAACTGCAGCCCCTCCTTCGCGCCGGTGATCGGCGTCAGGAGGATGAACAGGAGGCCGGGGATCGTGATG
>JBJMMH010000047.1:0-21425 GCA_045804885.1 Chloroflexota bacterium
CGAGGTCGGCGACCGCTCGGCGGCGCTGCTGGCCCTGGCGCCGACGCTCGGTGCCGACGACGTCGTCCTCGTCAAGGCGTCGCGTGGCGTCGAGCTGGACCTGCTCGTCGACGACCTGGTCTCGGCGCTCGAGGTGCGCGAAGCCGGCGAGACAGGCAGAGCGCCCAAGGAATGACCGTCGAGCTCATCCAGGGCCTGCTCCTCGCGTTCGCCATCGTCGTCATCCTCATGCCGCCGTTCATCCGGCTTCTCCGGACGACCGGGTTCACGAAACAGATTCGCGTCGAGGGTCCGGAGGCTCACCTGGTCAAGCACGGCACGCCGACGATGGGCGGGGCCCTCGTCATCCTCGTCGTCGTCGCGCTCTATCTCCTGCTCCGCTGGCCGCCCGAGGGTGGCGTCTTCCCGCCGCTCGCCGCGCTCGCCGGAGTCGGGCTGCTGGGGGCCTTCGACGACTACCTGAACGCGAAGACCGGCGAGGGCATCAGGGTCCGCCAGAAGCTGCTGTGGCAGACCGTCGTCGCGTTCTTCGCCGCGTGGCAGATCCAGCGGACGTACGCGATCGACGCGATCGCGGTGCCGTTCGTCGGACCGGTCTTCATCGACCCGACGCTCTACGTCGTCTTCGCCGCGTTCGCGATCATCGCCGCGAGCAACGGCGTGAACATTACCGACGGCCTCGACGGGCTGGCCGGTGGGACGCTCGTCTTCGCGTTCGTCGCGTTCCTGCTCGTCGCGTTGTTGAACAATCCGGCCCAGCCGAACCTCGCGTTCCTGTGCGCGCTGATCATCGGCGCGCTCCTCGGATTCCTGTGGTTCAACGTCCACCCGGCCCAGATCTTCATGGGCGACTCCGGTGCGCTGTCGCTGGGCGCCGCGCTCGCAGTCATCGCGCTCATCACCGGCCAGATTCTCGTCTTGCCGCTGATCGGGCTCATCTTCGTCATCGAGACCGCGTCCGACATCATCCAGATCGGCTACTTCAAGATCAGTGGCGGCCGGCGCATCTTCCGCATGGCGCCGCTCCACCACCATTTCGAGCTGGCGGGCTGGGACGAGGAGAAGATCACGCTCCGGTTCTGGATCATCGGCATCCTGGCCGGGCTCCTCGGCGTGACGCTGTTCCTGGCGTCCATCCAGAGGCTCGCGTGAGTGCGGCGATGACGACCGAGCGACCGACCGAGCGACCCATCGACCTCGACGCGCTCACCCTCGGCGGCGTCCTTGACGGCGTTCTCCGCGACCGGCCGGTCACCGTGCTGGGCTTCGCCCGGTCCGGGATCGCGCTCGCGAGATTCTTCGCCGACGCGGGCGCCGACGTGACGGTCTACGACGGCCGGCCGGCGTCCGAGCTCGCGTCCGCAATCGAGGCCCTCGAGGGGCGCCCGGTGCGACTCGCGCTGGGCCCTGATGTCGATCCGTCGGTCGCGTGGGCCGCCGCCGCGCTCGTCGCGACATCGCCCTCGATCAACCCCGACTTCCCCACCACGGAGCCGCGGCTCCGCGCCGCGCTCCGCGCCCTCGTCGCCGACCCCGGTCGCGCAACGCTCGTGTCGGAGGCCGACCTCTTCGTGCGGCTCTGCCCGGCGCGGACCATCGGCGTCACCGGCACGAAGGGCAAGACGACGACGTCGTCGCTGATCGCCGCGATCCTCGCCGCCGATCCGGACCACCCCGCGGTCCTCGGCGGCAACATCGGCATGCCGCTCGTCGAGCGGTTGCCGGAGTTGACGCCCGGCGACCGGGTGGTCATCGAGCTGTCAGAGCTCCAGCTTCCGACGCTGTCGCGCGGCACCACGGTCGCGGTCTATACGAACGTCACGTCGGACCACCTCGACCGCCACGGCTCGCTCGAGCGCTACCGCGCGGCGAAGCGTCGCCTCGCCGAGCTGGTCGACCCGGCCGGGGCGCTCGTCCTGAACGCCGACGACCCCGTCGTCGCCGCCTACGCGGAGCTCGGGACTGCGCCGGTGACGCTCTACGGCTGGGGCGAGCCGCGGGCGCGCGGCGTCGGCGTCGTCGACGGCTGGATCGTCGCGGACGGTGCCGGTCGGATCATGCCGATCGACGAGCTCGCGGTGCCCGGCCGGCACAACGTGTCGAACGCGATGGCCGGAGTCGCCGTCGGACTCTGGTTCGGACTGGCGCCTGGCCGGATCCGGGCCGCCGCGGCTGCGTTCACGGGCGTCGAGCACCGCCTCGAGCCGGTCGCGACCGTCGACGGCGTGCGATTCGTCAACGACTCACAGGGCACGCAGCCCGACGCGGTGATCGCGGCACTCGAGGCGTTCGAGCCGCCGATCGTCCTGATCGCCGGCGGGCGCGACAAGGGCGTCGATCTCACCGACCTGGCGGGCGTCGTTGCCCGGCGGGCAGCCGCGGCCGTCCTCCTCGGCGAGAGTGGCCCGGACCTCGAGCGCCTGTTCCGCGACGCCGGCCTTACCGAGACGCGCCGAGCAGGCAGTCTCGACGAGGCCGTCCGCGCGGCCGACGCCATCGCACGCGAGCGCCTGGGCACGGCGCCGGAGGGCGCAACCGCGACCGTGCTGCTGAGCCCGGCCGCAGCGAGCTTCGACATGTTCGTCGACTATGCCGCGCGGGGTCGGGCGTTCAAGGAACATGTCGGCCGCCTGGCCGCCGAGCGACGCGATCAGCGAGGGAGGGAGCGATGAGCACGACGATGCCGGTCCCTCGGACGAACGTCCGACCGCTCGCGACCCGGCAACCCGCCAAGCCGCGGAAGGAGTCGCTGAAGCGCGAGCGCCACCAGGCGGACTACACGATCCTCGTCGTGGTCGTCTCGCTGATCGCGATCGGCATCCTGATGGTCTACAGCTCGTCGGCGATGAAGGCCTACCTGCGCGACGACGACACGCTCTCGATCGTCGGGCCCCAGATCGGCTGGGCGGCGCTGGGGCTCGTCGTGATGGCCGTGGCGATGCGGATCGACTACCGCTACCTGCGCCTCGTCTCGGTCCCGGTGTACCTGACGGCGCTCGTGCTGCTCGCCCTCGTGTTCGTCCCGAGCCTCAATGTCGTCGTCGGCGGATCCGCGCGGTGGCTGAAAGTCGGGCCGCTGCCGGCCGTCCACCCGGCCGAGTTCGCGAAGCTCGCGATGGTCGTCTACCTCGCCCACTGGTTCGCGAAACGGGGCACGAGGATCAAGGGCTGGTGGAGCGGAACCGTCCCGTTCCTCATCATCATCGCCCCGATCATCGTCCTGGTCTTCCGGGAGCCGGACCTGGGGACGACGATGGTCCTCGGGCTCACCGCCCTGACGATGTTCTACCTCGCCGGCGCGAACATGCTGCACATCGCGTGGATGATCGGGATCGCCCTCGCCGCGATGGTCCTCGCCGGCCTCCGCGGCTATCAGATGGAGCGCATCCGGACGTGGCTCAACCCCTGGGCGGACCCCCTCGGGACCGGCTTCCACACGATCCAGGGCCTGCTCGCGCTCGGCCTCGGCGGGCTCCTCGGCGCGGGCCTGGGCGAGAGCCGTCTGGCGGGCGGCCTCTTCCTGCCGAACGCGAGCAACGACTACATCTTCGCGATCATCGGCGAGGAGTTCGGGTTGATCGGCGGGGCAGTCGTGATCGGACTGTTCGTCGTCCTCGCGTACTGCGGGATCCGGGTCGCCCTGTCGGCGCCCGACACGTTCGGCGCGCTGCTCGCCGCGGGCATCACCGCCTGGCTCTGCATCCAGGCCTTCATCAACATCGGCGTGGTCGTGGTACTGATCCCGGTGACCGGGATCACGCTGCCGTTCATCAGCGCCGGCGGCTCGTCGCTGTTGATCAGCCTCGCCGCCGTGGGGGTGCTGCTGTCTATCTCGCGCGAGACCGTCGAGAGAGGGACCTGGAACGATGCGCCTGCTGATCGCGGGCGGCGGCACGGGCGGGCACATCTACCCGGCCCTCGCCGTCGCACGTTCGCTCCGCGCTCGAGCGACGCCACCTGAGCTCGTCTGGCTCGGCGGTCATCGAGGCCTCGAGGCCAGCCTCGTCACGGCCGGCGGGATCCCCGTGCAGCGGCTCATGCTCCGATCGCTCCGGACGGTCGACATGAGCGCGCACACCGTGCTCGACCCGCTGCGCCTGGCGCTGTCCGTGCCGCAGGCTGCCGCGATTCTCGCCCGGGAGCGGCCGGCGGCGATCTTCACGACCGGCGGCTACGTGGCCGTTCCCACGCTGCTGGCCGCGGCTCCGCTGCGGATCCCCGTCGTCCTCTGGGATGGCAACGTCGTCCCCGGCCGGGCCGTCCGGATGACCGCGCGCCTGTCCGACGCGATCGCGGTCGCCCACGAGGCGACCGCTGGGGCCCTCGAAGGGGCTGGCACGCGGTGGTTCCTGACGGGGACGCCGATCCGGGACGTGACGGCGGTGACCCGCGAGGCAGCCCGCGCTCGGCTCGACCTCCCGGCGGACGGCCGCGTGATGCTCATCTTCGGCGGCTCCCAGGCCGTCGCCCGGTTCAACGCCGCCGTCACGAGCGCACTGCCGCGGCTCGTCGAGCGCGGCCACGTCGTCCACGTCGCGGGCGACGCTGGCTACGGCCCCGCGCTGGCGGCCCGCGAGGCGCTCCCCGCCGAGGCCCGGACTCGCTACCGGCCGTACCCGTTCCTGCGCGAGGAGATGCTGCCGGCGCTCGTCGCGTCAGACCTCGTCGTCGGTCGCGCCGGCGCGTCGACGCTCGCGGAGATCACCGCGATCGGCATCCCGTCCGTGATCGTGCCGTACCCCCACGCGGCGGGCCACCAGGTGGCGAACGCCCGCGTCCTCGCCGAGGCCGGCGCGGCGCGGCTGGTCCCGGACGAGCGATTCGACGCCGATGCGCTCGTGGTCGCGGCCGACCTCCTCGCCGACGACTCGACCCGTTTCGCCATGGCCGTGGCCGCGCGCCGACTGGGACGACCAGGCGCCGCCGACGCCGTGGCGGCCCTTGTCGAGGCGGCGGCTGAGCGGCGGCCGTTCCCGACCGACGACGAGATCGAGCGGATCTCCCGGGGAGCGGCCGCGTGACGGCCGCCGCAGCGACGGACCAGCCAGGTTCGGGGTCCTCGGCGGCCTTCGACGCCGTTGCCATCGGGACCGCGATCCAGCGTCGGATCGGCGTCAAGACGTCACGCGACGAACCCCTCGCCCGGTTCACGACAATGCGCGTCGGCGGTCCCGCGGACCTGTTCGCGACCGTCCACAACGTCCACGAGCTCCGGGCGATCGTCCGCTTCGCCCGCGCCCGCGAGATCCCGTTGACGCTTCTCGGCCGGGGGAGCGACGTCGTGATCGCCGACGCCGGGATCCGGGGCCTGGTCGTCCAGAACCGGGCCGAGGGATCGCGCATCGACGCGGACGCCGGCCGCTACACCGCCGAATCGGGCGTCCCGATGGCCCGCGCTGCCACGGAGACGCAGAAAGCCGGCCTCTCAGGCCTCGAGTTCGGGCTCGCGATCCCGGGCACGGCCGGCGGCGCCGTGTGGGCCAATGCCGGAGCCCACGACAACGATGTCGCCGCGATCCTCGAGTCCGCCGACGTGCTGCTGGCCGACGGCACGGAATCGCGCCTCGGCGCGGGCGACCTCGCCTTCGGCTACCGCGACTCGCGCCTGAAGTCGGCGCCAGGCGACGTCGTCCTCGGCACGACGTTCCGCCTCGAACCGGCGGATGCGACGACCATCGCGGCGCGTCTCGACGAGATACGCCGTTGGCGTCGCGAGCACCAGCCGCTGGGGATTCCGTCGGCCGGGAGCGCGTTCCGGAACCCCGAGGGCGACTCGGCCGGGCGCCTGATCGAGGCCGCCGGGCTCAAGGGCCTGCGGATCGGCGGTGCCGCCGTCTCCGAGAAGCACGCCAACTTCATCGTCAACGATCAGAAGGGCTCCGCCGCGGATGTTAGGGCCGTGCTCGAGCGGGCACGCGACGAGGTCGCGCGGCAGTTCGGCATCGACCTCGTCCCGGAGATCGAGCTCGTCGGCGACTGGGGTACGGCGTCATGACCGCCGCGCCCGCCTCGAGCGTACCGGTCGTCGTCCTTCTCGGCGGGCCCTCGGCCGAGCACGACGTCTCGGTGGTCTCCGGCACGGCGATCGCCGAGGCGCTCGCGGTGAACGGCCATCCCGTCGAGCAGGTTCTGATCGACCTCGACGGCCGGTGGTGGCCGCTGCCGGACGACCACCGCCGCGAGGATCGTGCCGCCGGCGCGTACGACGACCCGCGCGCGCTCGGCGCGTCGGGACCCGAGACCGCCGGCCAGGCCCTCGATCGCCTCGCCGGGGCGGACCCTCGGCCCGTGGTGTTCATCGCGCTCCACGGACCGTTCGGTGAGGACGGGACGGTCCAGGCGATGTTCGAGGCGGCCGGCCTGCCGTACACCGGCTCCGGCGTCACGGCGTCGGCGATCGGCATGGACAAGGCGATCTTCAAGCGGCTCGTCCGTGGCATCGGGCTGCCCGTCGTCGACTGGATCGAGGTCCGGGCCGACCGCTGGGAGGCGGGCCGGACCGCCGTCGAGGGCCAGCTCGCGGCGTTCGCCGCCGGGACGGGGGACGCGCGGCTGATGGTCAAGCCCTCCCGGCTGGGCTCGTCGGTCGGGATGACGCTCGCCCATGGCCCCGACGAGTACGGCCCGGCGCTCGACCGGGCGTTCCGCTTCGACACGGTCGCGCTCGCCGAGGCCTATCTGGCCGGCGCCCGGGATCTCGAGGTCAGCGTGATCGGCAACGACCCCGCCCGCCTCGAGCTGTTCGGCCCCGGGGAGATCGTCGCCGGGCACGAGTTCTACGACTACGCGGCGAAGTACACGCCGGGCGTCTCCGAGACCTCGACCGCGGCGGACGTCTCGACGGCGATGCGGGCCACGATCCTGAAGATCGCCCGCGACGCGTACCGCGGCATCGGCGCCGAGGGCTTCGCCCGGATCGACTTCCTGCTCCGCGGCGACGAGGTGTACCTCTCGGAGATCAACACGATTCCCGGCTTCACGCCGATCAGCCTCTTCCCGACGATGCCCGCGGCCGGCGGCTACTCGTTCGGCGACGTCTGCGAGAAGGTTGTCGCCCTCGCCATCGATCGCCACGGCGCGCGCGTCAGCGGCGGACTCACGCCCGCGGACCTGCCCCGGTGACGGTTCGCCCCGCCCGACGGATCGGCGGGCCGGGCCGCAGGACGCCGGTGGTCCGCCGCCGTTCGGCGGGCTTGACCCCGGTCCGAGCCGGCGCCGCGCTGGCCATGCTGCTGAGCGCCGCCGCGATCTACGGTCTAACGGCGACGTCGGCGTTCGGCTACCACCAGTTGGAGATCGAGGGGGCGACCATCACCCCCGAGGCCGCGATCCGCACCCGCCTCGGCCTCGTCGAGGGGGCGAACCTGGTTCAGGTGGTGACCGCGCCGCTCGAGGCGGCCCTCGCGGACCTGCCGGCGGTCGCCGGCGCGGACGTCTCCGTCGGCCTGCCCGACACGGTACGCGTCGAGGTCCGGGAGCGCCGGCCGATCGTCGTCTGGCGTGTCGACGACCGGCGCTGGTACGTCGACGATACCGGGCTGCTGTTCGCCGAGGCGCCCGAGTCGCCGCCGGTCGAGCTGGGTGACCTGCCGGTGATCGCCGACGACCGCCTCGCCTCGCGCGCGTTCCGGATCGGCTCGACGATCGAGGCCGTCGACCTCGATGTGGCCCGCCGGCTGGCGGCCCTGAAACCGGCCGAGGTCGGCAGCGCCGGCTCCGGGTTGACCGTCGGCGTCACCGACGAGAACGGCTTCGTCGTCGGCTCGGTGCCGCCAGGCTGGACGGCCGTGTTCGGCTTCTATGGCCTCAGCCAGCGGACGCCCGATCTGATCCCGGCCCAGGTCGTCCTGCTGAAGCAGCTCCTCGACCAGGCAGGCGAGGACAGCGTCGGCCTCGTGATCCTCGCCGACGCCGACGACGGGACGTACATCCCGAGGGAGAGCCCGGCTCCGTCGGCGAGGCCGTCGGCGGCCCCGTGAGCGCGGCCCGATCAGGTTGCCGCTCGTCGTCCGCGTCGAGTAGCCTTGCCCCAAAGCACCGGAGAGAGGACGAGGCCGAGTGTTCCTACCCCTGGGAGGTCTCCTTCTGGGCGTCCTTGCCGGGCTCGTCCTCAACGTCAACGTCAGCTTCGAGGCCAGCCGATACACGGCGGTGGCGATCCTCGCCGCGCTCGATTCGGTCCTCGGGGCGGTCCGGGCCGAGCTCGACGGGGTCTACGACAATCGGATCTTCATCAGCGGCTTCCTCACGAACGCGATCGTCGCCGTGATCCTGACGTTCATCGGCGACCGGTTGAGCCTGGACCTCTACCTGGTGGCGCTGATCAGCTTCGGGCTGAGGATCTTCAACAACGTGGCGCTGATCCGGCGCCACTTCGTATAGGCGGAGGGACACGGCGCCGGTGGAGAGAGAAGCGGTCCTCGTCGGCATCGACGTCGGCACGTCCAAGGTCTGCACGCTCATCGGGGAGGTGAGCCGCGACGGACGCCTGACGATCATGGGCCACGGGACCGTCCCGTCGTCGGGTCTCAAGAAGGGCGTCGTCGTCAACATCGACCAGACTGTCCGGTCGATCGCGGAATCGGTCGAACGCGCCGAGCGACTGTCGGGCTGGAAGATCGACCGGGCCTTCGTCGCGGTCGGCGGCCAGCACGTCGAGAGCCTCAACTCGCCGGGCCAGGTCGCTGTGAGCGGCCCCCGCAAGGAGGTCACCCGCGAGGACGTGAACCGCGCGATCGAGGTCGCCCGGGCCGTCTCGATCCCGTCGAACCAGGAGGTCCTCCACGTCGAGCGGCGCGGCTTCAAGGTCGACGGCCAGGAGGGCGTCAAGGACCCCCTCGGGATGAGCGCGCTGCGGCTCGAAGTCGAGGTCCACATCGTCACAGGGTCCGCGACCGCGGTCCAGAACCTTTCGAAGTGCGTCGCCGCGGCCGGGGTCAAGATCGACGAGCTCGTCGCGACTGGCCTGGGCTCGGCGGAATCCGTGCTGTCCGAGACCGAGAAGGAGCTGGGCGTCGCCGTTGCCGACATCGGCGCGGGGACGATCGCCCTCGCGATGTTCGCCGACGGCTCGCCCTTCAGGACCGCCGTCCTGCCGGTCGGCGGCAACAACGTCACGAACGACGTCGCGATCGGGCTGAAGACGTCGCTCCAGGTGGCCGAGGAGCTCAAGATCCGCCACGGGACGTGCAACCTGGCGGCGGTGCCGGACGACGAGGAGATCAACGTCTCGGTCCTCGGCGAGGAGGCCGGCCGGACGATCAGCCGGCTCGAGGTCTGCCAGATCATCGAGGCCCGGATGCGGGAGACGTTCGAGCTGGTCCGGGGCGAGATGAGCCGGGCGGGCAGCGGGATGCTGCCGGCGGGCATCGTCCTGACCGGCGGTGGCGCGCAGCTGGCCGGAACAGCCGAGCTCGCCCGTGACGTCCTCCAGATGCCCGTCCGGATCGCAGCTCCGGCGAACATCGGCGGGCTCGTCGACACGATCCTCAATCCGTCGTACGCGACGGCGGTCGGGCTGCTGCAATGGGGCGCCGGAACGATCTCGGCCGGCGAGCCGCTGCGCTACGAGAGCGCCCCGGCGATGGGCGGCCTCGGTCGCATCCGGGATGCGCTGCGCAGCATCTTCCCGTAGGTCGCAGCGTCGCGCCGCGTTGCAGGCTCCACGAGCGAACCGACCCGATCGGGCCCCGAGCGTGGCCGAGGCGCTCGAGACCGCGTCGGAGTGGGACGCGGGAGGAGCAGCGACGACGGACTCGACCGCGGCCGGGGGCAATCACGTCGCACTCGCTCGCCCGGCGTGAAGACGACCGAGCTGTCCGTGCGGACCGGCTCCGATCCCCGGTTGTTCGACCTGACCTCGGCCTGTGAGCAGTTCGTGGCGGACGAGGGCGACGGGCTGCTGAGCGTGTTCGTGGCCCATGCGACCGCCGGGCTCGTGATCATGGAGCTGGGCGCCGGCTCAGACTCCGACCTCCTCGAGGCGCTCGACGACCTGCTGCCGCGCGACGGCCGATGGCGTCATCGTCACGGCTCGCCGGGCCACGGCGCCGATCATGTCCTGCCCTTGCTCGTGCCGCCGAGTCTCACCGTGCCCGTCATCGACGGCCGGCTCCAGCTGGGAATCTGGCAGTCGATCGCGCTGCTCGATCCGAACCGCGACAACCCGACCCGAACGGTGCGGCTGAGCTTCCTGCCCGCTTGAGGGTCAGCAGCGGCGGCGCCGACTCCCCAGGGCTCGAGCCCGGCGACCGCGCGGCATCACGAGCAGCAGGACCGCCGCCGCGGTCACGGCGCCGCCCGAGACAATCAGCGCGCCCGGCGCCGACGACGGGCCGGCGTCGGCGAGCGCATCAGTCGGCGGGAGCGTCCGACCCGGCGTCCCGACCGCGCCGCCGACCTCGCCCGTGGGCGGCGCAACGTCCGGCGGGCAGTCGAGCGAGCTGACCGCCTGTTGCTCGTCGGACGTGAATTCGACCGCGACCTCGGCCCCGTCGACGGCTACGCCGAGGCGCGCCGCGTCCCAGGCGTCGTCGAGGATGCAGCCGGTCTCCGCGTCCGTGAAGGACGCGACCTTGTGCGCCGTCACGTCGATCGTCACCGGGGACGCCTCCCCGGACTCGCGGGGGAGCGTCGTCACCACGGCTCCACCGTCGGCGTCCGTCGTGGCGTCGAACTCGGCGATCACCGCGCCGCCCTGCCGCGCGGTCACGTGGACCGCCGCGCCATCGATCGGGAGGAGCGTGACGGAGTCGACGTAACGGACGGTCAGCGTCGCATCGGCCTCGACGGCCGCCAGCGTTGCAGCCGGCGCGAGGAGCATGCCGAAGACGGCGCCGAGGACGCCGACGAGCAGCCACGGGCGACGGTACCGATGGATCACGCGCGCTCTCCCCGAGTAGTACGAAGGTCCCGACGCGAGCATCGCAGCGGCCGTTCATGACTGGCAACTAGGGCAAACGCCTCATCAACGGCCGTGACCGCCGAGGCTGTGCTCGGGCGCACCACCGCGATCGGCCTGTCGGCGGCCGGACAGCCGCCTCGTCGCCGATGTCGCCTCGCATCGCGGCGACCCGGTGGTAGACTCCCGGACAACCCGACCGAGCCTCGCACGCGTGCCCGAGGAATGCGGTTCGATCGGCCGCTCGTCCATCAACACACGGGCCCCGGACAGCCACCGGAGGAGAGGCGATGCCGTTGCGTTCCGATTCCGAGAACTTCGCGTTGATCCGCGTCATCGGCGTCGGCGGCGGTGGCAGCAACGCCGTCAACCGGATGATCCGGGCCGAGATGATGGGTGTCGAGTTCATCGCCTGCAACACGGACGCCCAGGCGCTCCTGCAGTCGGATGCCCCCCACAAGATCCGGATCGGCGACAAGATCACGCGCGGCCTCGGCGCCGGCGGCGACAGCACGATCGGCCAGCGGTCGGCGGAGGAGGACTCCGAGAAGATCGCCCAGGCGCTCGTCGACTCCGACATGGTGTTCATCACGGCCGGGCTGGGCGGTGGCACCGGCTCCGGCGGCGCACCGATCGTGGCCCAGCTCGCGAAGGAGGCCGGCGCGCTGACGATCGGCGTCGTGACCAAGCCCTTCGGCTTCGAGGGCGCGAAGCGCAAGCTCGTCGCGGAGAAGGCGGCCGAGGAGCTCAAGGCCCAGGTCGACACGCTGATCACGATCCCCAACGACCGGCTCAAGGACGTCGTCCAGAAGAACACCTCGATCATCGACGCGTTCCGGGTCGTCGACGACGTGCTGCGGCAGGGCGTCCAGGGGATCAGCGACATCATCACGATGCCGGGCCTGATCAACCTCGACTTCGCCGACGTGCGGGCGATCATGAAGGACGCCGGCTCGGCGCTCATGGGCATCGGCCGGGCGACCGGCGAGAACCGGGCGGTCGAGGCGGCCCGCCAGGCGATCGCGAGCCCGCTGCTCGAGGTCAACATCCAGGGCGCGCAGGGCATCCTCTTCAACATCAGCGGCTCGTCGAGCCTCTCACTCTTCGAGGTGACGGAGGCGGCTGAGGAGATCCGCGCGGCGGCGGACCCCGAGGCGAACATCATCTTCGGGACGAGCTTCAACGAGCGCCTCGGCGACGAGGTGATGATCACCGTCATCGCGACCGGCTTCGACGGGAGCCGCAAGCGCGAGCCGCGCGCGGCGTCGGCGGCCCAGGCGACCGACACGACCGCGTCGGTCCGGGCACCGCGCGAGCGCGACTTCCTAGAGGAGCTGGAACGCCAGCGGGTCGAGTCCGCCGACAACGGCTTCCAGGTGCCGGGCACGGACGGCGGCGCGGCAGCAGCAACGCTGCCGGCTACGCGAACCGTCGGCGAGCCGGTGCCGGTCAAGCGCTCCACCGCCTACGACGCCGAGGACCTCGAGATCCCGAGCTTCCTGCGTCGGAAGTAAACCGGGCCAGTGGCGGTTGACCCGTCGGAGGTCGACGGGCTCCGCGCGGCGCGCCAGACCGTCCTCGACCGCATCGATGCCGCGTGTGCCCGCGCCGCGCGATCGCCCTCCGACGTCACGCTGGTGGCTGTCTCGAAGACCGTCGCGGTCGAGCGGATCCGGGCCGGGGTCGCCGCGGGTCTGACGACGCTCGGCGAGAACCACGTGCAGGAGGCCGAGGCCAAGACAGGTGCTGTCGCCGGAGCGACGTGGCACCTCGTCGGGCCGCTCCAGAAGAACAAGGCCCGCCGGGCACTCGAGATCTTCGAGGTCATCGAATCGGTCGACTCGGTCGCCCTCGCGGAGCGGCTCAATCGCCTTGCGCCGGAGGTCCGGCCGGGCCGCCGGATCCCGATCCTCCTGCAGGTGAACGTCGACGGCGATCCTTCGAAGGCGGGCTTCGAGCGGGCCGACCTCGAGACGTCGCTCGGATCCGTCCTCGACGTGCCGCATCTCGACGTCCGGGGCCTGATGACGATCGGTCGCCAGGTTGCGCAGCCGGAGGAAGCCCGCTCGACGTTCGTCGCGCTGCGGGCGCTCGGAGAGCGGCTGCGCGCGCGCGACGAGCGGCTCGGACCGGAGCTGTCGATGGGCATGACGGACGATTACGAGCTCGCCGTCGAGGAGGGCGCGACGATCGTCCGTGTCGGCCGGGCGCTGTTCGGCGACCGACCCCACGATCACGGCGAGGGCCCGCACACCCACGGCACAGCCGTCGATGCTGGTCGGTAGCGCCGTTCGTCGCTGTGCGGACGTGGTAAGCAAGGCTGCTAGACTCGGGCCGTGGAGCACCCGCTCCGGGATCGGGCCACGCGCAGCCGGCGGGGCTGACTCCTGGCCGGTCCCGATGTCCGTTTCGCCGTCCGACTGACCCCGCGGGCCGCATCCGACGCTGTCGACGGCGTCGTCGATGGCATCCTCCGGGCGCGAGTCGCGGCGCCGGCCATCGGCGGCGCCGCGAACCAGTCCCTGGTCCGCCTCCTCGCTGACGAGCTCGGGATCGCGAGACGCGATGTCCGGATCGTCGCTGGGGCCGCGGGACGCCAGAAGCTGGTCGTCGTGGACGGCCTCGAGGAGGAGGCGATCGTTGCCCGCTGGCCGGGCCTGAAGGTATGATCGCGGCGCCGTTGCGGCGCCCCGGGCGATTGGCTCAGTGGTTAGAGCACGCGGTTCACATCCGCGGGGTCACTGGTTCGAATCCAGTATCGCCCACCACCTTCCTTCCGCACCGTCGGATGGTCACGCGCGCCCGTGCGCGCCGCTGAAAGCCGCCTGCAACCCCCACCTCGCGGCCGGGCCGCGAGTGATCGAGGCCTCCCGATCTACTGTGCTGATCGGGCCGGAGCGCGGCCCAAGGAGGTTTCGATGTTCGAGGCTCCCAGCACCCAGTCCGACCGGCCCGAGATGCACGACGGCGAGGACTTCGTCTGCCCGAATTGCGGCTGCGAGATCATGCTCAAGCACCATGGCGATCCCGCCAGGATGCCGAACATGGCCTCGTTCACGTGCTGCTGCGGCACGGAGATGGTCCCGGAGCACGAGGGCGTCCGAAGCTGAGCGTCAGCGCCTCACCGACGCCGGCAGTCGCCGTCAGCGAGTCCGCGTCGGCGCTGCCCCCAGGCTTCGCCTGAGCCGCCGCCAGCGGTCGACGGCGCGCCTGTCCTCGGGCCCGGACAACCCGACACCGCCGAACCGGGCGAGGGCATAGTCGGCCGCGAGCAGGTCCAGCGAGAGGTCCGTCGTTCCTGCCGCCCGGAGCCGCGCGGCGTGCGCGGCCGGCGTCTCTGTGGGCTCACGACGGATCCCGATTCGCCCGTCGAGATCGGCGAGCAGGCGGACATAGGCCTCGACCGCGTCCCGCGGATCCGCCATCGGCCGGACGCGCCGAAGTGCCGAGCGGCGCGGGCGTGCCGTCTCACCGGGGCCCTGATCGATCCGGCGCACCTCGACGACATCGACCGCCTCGGGCGGCCCGCGTCGCATCCACAGCCTCGCGAGGACGAGGACGAGAACGGTCGCGAGGACCACCACCACAGCTAGGCCGACCTGGCTCGCGGGGCCCGGTTCGGTCGCAACGGGCTGACCGCCCGTGGTGCCGTCCAGGCTGAGCCGTATCTCGAAGAGCCCACCGCTGGCGAAGAACCGGATCGCCGCAACGATGAGGACCGCCGCGAGGACGGCAAAGGCGATCGTCCGGACCGCGCTGCGGTTGAACCCGACGATCAGACCGATCACGAGCGCCGGACCGACCGCGGTGCCGGCGATGAGCGCGATCAGCGGCGAGGCGCCGGAGGCCGGGACCGCTACGGCCAGCGTCGTCACGACGAGCAGCACGAGGAGCACGACCCACGCCGGGTTGCGTCGCCAGTCGAACCCGGCCCCGGCGCCGACGGCCGCCAGCCGGGCGATGGCGAGGGCGAGGATCGAAGTCCCCGCGAAGATGACGACCGCGACGGTCGCGTCGGCCAGGAACCGCGTCCGATGCGGCTCGGTGATCATGCCGCCCGCGAGCGCCGCAGCCGCGAGGCACGGCACACCGACGCCGAACAACGTCGCCAGCGTCGTCGCCGACACCGGCAAATTCGCGTGGGCGAAGCCCCGGAGGAGCGCGAGCGCGGCAACCCAGCCCGCCACGTTCAGGCCGAGGGCCGCGAAGACGCCGCTCTCGCCCAGGCGTGTCGCGGCCACAGGCGACGACAGCCAGCCGATCAGCCCGGCGACCGCGACGAGCAGCAGCGCGACGGTTGGCCAGTGGTCCCCGGCGCGCTCGGCGAGGAACCGCGCGCTGAGGACGCCGGCGAGCACGAACAGGGCCAGCACCCCTATGGCGAGATGGGGCTCCTGGAGCGTGTACTCGGCCACGAGACCGGCGAGGACGGCGAGCCACGCCGCTTCCGCAACGATCGCAAGACCGAGCGGCACGATGTCGAGCAGCCTTCCGAGCCACACGGGGCGCGGCCTCGGGCTGTCGGCCAGGCCCCGCCGGGAGCCGACCGTCGCCGACGCCTCTTGCGGCCCGGTCACGACGCGACGTCGAGTGCCGTCGCTGTCCGCCACGGCCCGTTGAGCCGCGCGGGCCGGGCGGCGAACCCCGCCTCGCGAGCGCGAGCCGCGTCCTCGACCGCCGTTCGGCCGCATGCCAGCACGACGACCCGGCAACCGCTCGCCTCGAGCCGGCGGAACCAGCCGCGGAACGGCGACGGGTCCCGGGCGGTGACCACGAGCAGGGTCGTGCCCGGTCGGGCGATACGGCGGACGAGCGCGAGCAGCCGCTCGAACGGGGCAGACGCGTGCGGCGAGAGCCGCGCCAACAGGTCGAGCACGCGCTCTGCCTGGCCGCCGGCCGACGAGACCGGCACAGTGGCGAACCGCGTCTCGGCGCCGCTGAATCCGGCTGCCGCGATCCCGAACGCCGCGCGCTCGCGGGCGAGGGCACGGGCGATCGACGCCGCGACGACGTAGAGCGCCTCGACGTCGTCGGCGTCGTAGGTCAGCTCCCAGGCCGGCCCGTGCTCGGTCTGGACGTCGAGGACGATCAGGAGCTCGCGATCGCGGGACGGCTCGAAACGCTTCGTCATCGGCGCGCCGATCCGGGCGCTCGCCCGTGGGTGGATCCGCCGCAGCGGGTCGCCAGGCGCGTACGGCCGGACGCCGGCGAAGCGCGACGGATCCTCGGTCAGGCCCGCCTTCGCCCGCTCGGTGCCGCCCCATTGGTCGGGCCGCTCGATACCGCTCGTCCCGACCGTTCGTGGCCGGACGATGAACCGCGTCCGGTCGTCACGCTCCTCGACGGCCGCCTGGCGGGCAAAGAGGTCACCCACGGCGAGGTCGATGGGGCCGAGGTTGTACACGCCGCGGCGCTCGGCGCCGATATGGAACCGGCGGGTAACCCGCTCGAACGGCGCGAGCGTCCAGACGTTGCGCAGCGCCCCGCTGCCGCGGCTCGAGTCGACGAGCTCGCGCTCCCGGACGACGACGCCGAAGCTCGCGTCGTCGTCGGCCCGCAGCCACGCCAACGGCAGTCGTTTCCGGTTCCAGACCTCGACCGTCATCGGAATCTCGTCGCCCCACGTCGTCCGGTCGGCGTCGAGCGTGCGGCGATATGTGACGCCGCGCAGGCCGTACCTGGTCCAGACTGCGCGGATCGTCTCGAGCAGCAGCACGACGATCCCGAGCACGACCGCGATCGGGACACCGACGAAGGCGCCGGCGAGGACGAGGACCACCGCCCCGAAGGCGCGCCCGGTCATGCCGCCGTCAGCCGCCCCCGGCCGAGAGGATGGGTGGTTCGGGCGGCTCGTCGGGCTCTGGCGACGCCGGCGCGACGGTCGCGACCACGGTCGCCGGTGCGCCAGTGAACGGCGGAGCCGGCACGCCGTCGAGAATCGCGGCCATCGCCGACTCCGCGGTGGCTCCCCGAAGGCTGCGGTCGAGATCGACGACGAGGCGGTGGGTGAGGACCGCCGCCGCGATGTCCCGGACGTCGTCAGGCAGGACGAAGGATCGCCCGGCGAGCAGCGCGGACGCCTGGCCGGCCCGGTAGAGCCCGACGGATGAGCGTGGGCTCGCCCCGAGCTGGAGGTCCGCGTGCCTTCGCGTCGCCCGGACGATCGCGACGGTGTAGGCCTCGACCTCGTCGCTCACGACGACCTCCCGGACCTCGTCGCGGAGCGCGAGAAGCGTCATCGCGTCGGCGACCGGCCGGATGGCGTCGAGCGGCTCGGCCTCCGCTTGGTGACGGCGAGCGATCCGTCGCTCCGCGGCCTCGTCCGGGTAGCCGATCCGGATCCGAAGGAGAAATCGGTCGAGCTGGGCCTGTGGCAGGGAGAACGTCCCCTCGAACTCGACCGGGTTCTGCGTAGCCAGGACGATGAACGGATCGGGCAGCGGATGGGTGGTTCCCTCGATCGAGGCCTGACGCTCCTGCATCGCCTCGAGCAGCGCCGACTGGGTCCGCGGCGTCGCCCGGTTGATCTCGTCGACGAGGAGAATGTTCGTGAAGACCGGGCCCGGCACGAATCGCAGCCGGCCGGCCTCGAAGATGCTCGAACCGGTCACGTCGCTCGGCAGCAGGTCGGGCGTGCCCTGAACGCGGGACGTCCGGAGGTCGAGTGCCCGCGCCACGGCACGGGCGAGCAGCGTCTTCCCGGTGCCGGGGACGTCCTCGACGAGGACGTGGCCATCGGCGATCAACGCGACGAGGACCTGGCGCAGCGGCTCGTCGACGCCGACCGCGGCCTTGCCGACCTCGCGGCTCAGATCCCCCCAGAGGCGACGGCCCGTGAGCGCCGGCGCGGGCGCGCGCGCATCGACCTCAGCCGACGCCGTCGCCGCAGCGACGCCGACGTCCACCCTCAGGCCTCCGCGACGAGGCGGCGGAGCACGGCCGGCAGGATTCCGCCCTGCGCGAAGTAGCCGACGTCGATCGGGCCGTCGAGACGGGCGATGACCTCGAACCGGCGCTGGTCGCCGTCGTCGTCGGTCGCGACCACGCCGATCCGCTGGCGCGGCGTCAGACCGGCCTCCAGACCGCCGATCGCATATCGTTCGCGACCCGTCAGCCCGAGTGAGGCGGCACTCTCGCCTGGGAGGAACTGGAGGGGGAGAACGCCCATTCCGACGAGGTTGGAGCGGTGAATCCGCTCGAAGCTTTCGGCGATGACCGCGCGGACGCCGAGCAGCGCTGTCCCCTTGGCGGCCCAGTCGCGGGACGACCCGGAGCCGTACTCGCGACCGGCGATGACGAGGAGCGGCACGCCCTCGTCGCGATAGCGCATCGCCGCGTCATAGATGAACGCCTCGTCGCCTTCCGGGAGGTGGACCGTGAACGGTCCCTCGCGGCCCTCGACCAGCCGGTTCCGTAGCCGGATGTTGCCGAATGTGCCGCGCATCATCACCTCGTGGTGACCGCGCCGAGCGCCGTATGAGTTGAACTCGAGCGGCGCCACGCCATGCTCCTGGAGCCACGTCCCGGCCGGGGCGGACGCCGCGATCGAGCCCGCCGGCGAGATGTGGTCGGTCGTGACGGAGTCGCCGAGGACCGCGAGGACCCGTGCTCCCTCGAGGTCCCGGAGGGCGGGCGGGTCGGCGGTCAGGCCGTCGAAGAACGGCGGCTTCGCGATGTATGTCGAGGCCGGATCCCACTCGTAGCGGTCGCCAGACGGGATCGGCAGGGCCGTCCAGCGCTCGTCGCCCTCGAACACGACCGCGTACGTTCGGCGAAACAGATCGGGATCGATCGACTCGCCGATCACGGCCCGGATCTCGGCGGGCTCGGGCCAGATGTCGGCGAGGAAGACCGGCCGACCGTCGGAGCCGGTTCCGAGCGGCTCGGCGAGCAAGTCGACGTCGACGCGGCCGGCGAGGGCGAACGCGACGACCAAGGGAGGTGAGGCGAGGTAACTGGCGCGGGCGAGCGGATGGATCCGTCCCTCGAAGTTGCGGTTGCCGGACAGTACGGCGGCGACGACGAGATCGTTCGATTCGATCGCCCCGGCCACGGCATCGTCGAGCGGTCCGGAGTTGCCGATGCATGTCGTGCAGCCGTAACCGGCGAGGGCAAAGCCGAGCTCCTCGAGCGGAGTCATCAGACCGGCCGCCTCGAGATACCCGGTGACGGCCTTCGAGCCCGGTGCGAGGGACGTCTTCACGGTCGGCGCGACCCGAAGCCCGCGGGCGACGGCGTTCCTGGCGAGGAGCCCTGCGCCGATCATCACCGTCGGGTTCGAGGTGTTCGTGCACGACGTGATCGCCGCGATCGCAACGGAGCCTGTCTGGATCGCGGCTGTCTCGCCGCCGACCTCGAGCTCGACGGGCCGGTATGACCGGCCGTCGGCCGCGGGTGGCGGCTCCGGCGGGCCTTCGCCCGTCGTGGTGTCGCCGTCGTCCCGGGGCGCCCCTGAGGCGAACGACGGCGGATCGCTCGCGGGGAACGACTCGACGCTCGATTCGTCTACGTGACCGCCCGGCCGCCGGCCGTCGACGCCTGGCCCGTCGAGTGCCTGCAGCCCATCGGGGAAAGCGGCCCGGAAGCTGTCGCGAAGATTGGTCAGCGGGACACGGTCCTGCGGTCGTCGGGGCCCCGCGACGGAGGGCACCACGGTCGCGAGGTCGAGCTCGAGCACGTCATCGAACTGAGGGCCGCTGCCGGCCTCGCGCCAGAGGCCCTGCTCCCGGGCGTAGCGCTCGACCAGCGCGACTCGCTCCGGCGTCCGTCCCGTGAGCCGCATGTACGAGATCGTCTCGTCGTCGATGGGGAAGATCGTCGACGTGGCCCCGAACTCCGGGCTCATGTTGCTGATCGTGGCCCGGTCGGCGAGGGACAGGCCGGCCAGACCATCGCCCGCGAACTCGACGAATGCGCCGACGACCCCGAAGGACCGGAGCATCTCCGTGACGACGAGGACGAGGTCCGTCGCCGTCGAGCCGCGCGGCAGCTCCCCGTGGAGCCGGACGCCGACGATCCGGGGCATCGGCTGGTAGAGCGGCTGGCCCAGCAGCACGGCCTCGGCCTCGATCCCGCCGACGCCGTAGCCGAGGACGCCGAGGGCGTTGATCATCGTGGTGTGCGAGTCCGTCCCGACGAGCGTGTCCGGGAACGCGATCCGGCCGCCACCGCCCCACGGGTCGGACGCGTCCGTGACGACGGTCGCGAGGTACTCGAGGTTCACCTGGTGGACGATGCCGGTTCCGGGCGGCACGACCCTGAAGTCGCGGAACGCCGTCTGGGCCCAGCGGAGCAGCTGGTACCGCTCGCCGTTGCGCTCGTACTCCTTGCCGACGTTGAACGCGAACGCGCCCTGGCCGCCCCACGCGTCGACCTGCACCGAGTGGTCGATCACGAGGTCGGCCGGGACGAGCGGATTGACCTTCGAGGGGTCGCCGCCGAGGCCCGCCATCGCGTCGCGCATCGCCGCGAGGTCGACGACCGCGGGGACGCCGGTGAAGTCCTGCAGGACGACCCGGCTGGGCATGAACGGGACCTCGGCCTCGCCGCCACCGCCGGGCGCCCACGCGGCCAGCGCCGCGACGTCGTCCTCCCGGACGATCCCGCCGCCGGCATGCCGGAGGGCGTTCTCGAGCAGGATCTTGAGGGTCACCGGCGCGCGGCCGAGGTCGATGCCGAGCGAGACGGCGCCGCCCGCGAGGGCATCGAGCCGGTACAGGTCGGGCAGGCCGGCGCCGAGGGACGATCGGGCGCCAAAGGCGTTGGGCGTGGACACGGTCTGATCTCCATCCTGGAAATCGGGCGATGAGGGTGCGCCCTCGGACCGCTCGCTACACTCGTCGAGTGGAAGCATACCGCGCGCCCGCACGCGCGCTCGGCGAGCCCAGATGAGGGCGTGGGACGAGACCGAGGAGGTCCTGCGCCGGCAGGCCGAGCGACGGGCGGAAACGCAGGCCGAGACGCTCGACGAGCTCGCGGAGCACGGCGTGGACCTCGATCCGGAGACTCGTCGCGGCGCGGGCGGCGAGCCGGTCGAGGAACGGGACGACGCGCCCGGCGGCGCCGGTGCCCACTCGACCCACCGCCACGGCGACCTGGAGCACGCGAGCGACCACGTCCATCCCCACGCGCACTCGGGACCCGGCCAGAAGCCCGTCGTCGGCGTCGTGGGCGCGGGCGCGGTCGGGACGGCGCTCGGCGTCGCGCTGTCGAAGGCCGGCTGGCCGGTGGGCGCCGTCGCCTCGCGCGATCCACGCCGCCGGTCGCGGTTCGGGGAGCTCGTCCCGGGGGTTCGCGCCTTCGCGGAGCCGAACGCGCTCGTCGACGACGTGGAGCTCGTCCTGCTCGCGGTCCCCGACGACGTCGTGGAGCCGCTCGCCCGCAGCCTGCGGCTGTACGCCGGCCAGGCGATCGTCCACACCAGCGGCCTCCTCGGTGCGGAGGTGCTGGAACCGGCGATGGCCGCCGGGACGCAGGCCGGCGCCTTCCACCCGCTGGTCGCGTTCGCCGACCTCGACCGGGCGCT